>NZ_CP150233.1:6661386-6971618 GCF_037974265.1 Paenibacillus sp. FSL R5-0623
TCAGACTCAGACACCGTAGCAGCTCCCTGCTCCATACCATGGGAGGTACGACCTGCCTCATTTCTCACTGAGGCAGACGGACTGTCAGTAACCTCACGGGTCTCCAAGCCATCCCGTTGACGCTGCATCCGTTCATTCGTTCGCCCGCTCACACTTGAACCTGCCTCGTGGTCAGCCTGTCCACCGAGCTGGCGACAGCTGCGGCAGGCTCCCCGCCTGGCTCCGGGACCTGCCCGCTTTCCGGTTCTGCGCCGGAATTCGGACATCGGCCGCTGTTGTCCGCAATACATACACGTTTTGCTCAGTCGCGCTTCTTGTTCCGTCTTTCCTTGCCGGAAAGGGGCTGGACCCGTCTCCATATTGTCACCTCGGTTCCGTATGAATCCGGTTTCTTTCTATTGTATCACATCTGCTCTTGAACACCCTCATGGCCATAGGCCTGATAATCTTTTGAGTTGTACTCCTGTGTCTGTTCACTGCATTCGTGAAGAATGTGTTCCACATATTCCAATATATCTTGCATCGGTCTCCCGCATTTTTCGCATGTTGTCATTATATTCACCTTAATCCTGTTATCCATAATGTATTATCGTTCCGCCTTATGATTACCCCTCAACCATGAAAAAGAAACACTCGTCCCCCACATCCAGCATATCTATATAGACGAAAAAACCGCTCCCCGCTCTCCCCTAAGGTCGACCAAGAAACGGTTTATTATTCCTCTAATTGGAAATGTATCTTAACGTACGTCCAATTGTCCCGAGTTCTGTTGTGGCGCGAGACGTGGTTTCGGTTTTGGCAGATTGCCAAAGATCACCCATGCATATGGAACGAACCTTGCCGTCAATCCAACAACAATCCACGAAGCGATCAGAGCTACACCGAATCCTCCGGCATACCACAGATGCACTAACCACGATACTCCTGTTTGAGGTGGATAATTCCGATACACCAGCAGGAAGAATGGATGAATCAGGTAGATGCCAAAGGACAATGCCCCAAGCCGATTCAGCGGCTTGACGATGAGTGACGGCCCTTTGCGATAGAGCAGATAGGCAATCTGGATAAGCACCAGCGCACAAGCAAAGGTATGCACATTCCAGAAGAATTCATACCACAGTGTGTTATACGTTGCGATCTTCAGACGCAGCAGGTAATAGATATACACATGGCCAAGTCCGGCAATGATCCATACCGCCCAGAGCAGAATCCATGAAGCTACGCGTCCTTTGGTTGCATTGGCTCGACTGATGACAAACCATTGCTTGATTTTAGGGAAGTACACCCCGATAAAAGCACCCAGCATGAAATAGGAAAAGTATGAGAACGCCCAGCTTCCCTTGTTGGGTACCTGGAATCCATATTTATTACTTACGATGAATGCCCATTGAATCAATAGTCCAATCGGAACAGACCATTTCACCACAGAGGGATATTTCTTAAGCAACCATAACACCAATGGAAATAACAGATAAAATTGCATGTTAATAAACACAAAGTACAGATGTGTATAGGCCTTGCCCGTAAACAATTTCGTGATGAAACTTACTGCCGATTCGCCGAAAGGTCGGCCCTGATAATGCGTGAAATGCAGCAACACAAAATACATTAATGAGAACAGGAAATACGGAAGCAAAATATACACAAATCTTTTCTTGTAGAAGTTACTCACGAGTTTCTTATCCAACGGACGGGAATAATAGTTATAGAACAGTACAAAACTGCTCATAAAAATAAAGGTTGGCGTACCATATTTCATAAAGATATTAATAAAGTTGTACAGCCAGTAGTAGCCTGAACCCGTCATGTCCACCGTCGCATAGGACGTGGAATGCACGCACAGTACGCCGATAATTGCCATGGCACGCACCAGATTCAGTTCTGGAATTCGCTCTCTTTTCAGTGTTTCACTCATGTTTACGTTTCTCCTTAATGTGTTCGTCAATATGTCAGATATGACTTAATACAATAAAGCTCTCTATCTATTAAAAGCCATAATGCTTAAGATGGATAGTCCATTTTCTTAACAATTCCTAAATTTTCAACACATTTCACACTATTTTCATGTCTATATATGTAAAAAAGACCGCGAGTACGCGGTCTGTGGAACATCCTGCTCTCAACCAAATGAATATTGGATCAAACGGATGAGAATGGTAAATTTGGGTTTGGGCATGCATCCCGCCCCTGACTGAGTCTACTTCGAACGACTCGCCAGAATCTGTTTATACACGTCAATAGCTACCTGTCTCGATACCTTCAGATCAACGATGGCATCCTTGCGCGGCTGATGGATGTCCTTGCTATGCAGATCCTTCAATTCAGGCAACCACTTGCGAATATAATCACCTTGCGGATCATATTTCTCAGATTGCGTTACTGGATTGTTCACCCTAAAATACGGAGCCGCATTCTCACCAAGCGAAGCACACCATAACCAGTTACCACGGTTTTGAATGTTATCATAATCACTCAGCTTGCGCCTGAAATAGGCTTCACCCAAGGTGAACGGGCATTGCAGGTTTTTGGTGAGAAACATCGCCGTGAGAATTCGCAGCCGGTTGGGCATATGTCCGGTTTCATTCAGTTCCGTCATCGCTGCATCAATAATCGGAATGCCTGTCTCCGCCTTGCACCACCGTTCAAAGTGATTATCATGGAGAGTCGAGAGATCGTACACCTTTTCATATGTAAAATAGTGACTCTCATAGACTGCCCGATACAGATAGAAGTCGCGGAAGCACAACTGCCTGATCCATTCCCCCGCTTCTGCGGTGCGACTCGCCGCATCATACATCTTGCGAATGGATACGGCCCCCACAGCCACGTAAGAACTGAGATGACTCGGCTCGTAAGCCTCATATTCATCCCGATGATCACCGTATTCAGCAATTCGATCCGATAAAAATTGACCCAACAGCAGATGAGGGTCCTCGTCATTCGAACCACTGCCCTCCAGCAACTCTGGAGGTACCTGCATTACATCCGGCCATTCAATCTGACGATCACTCACCTTCAACGCTGCAACCGTTGTTGCCGAAGGAGGGTTGGGATGTTCATTCATGAATTCCACCCACCGCCGATGGAAAGCCGCAAATACCTTATATGGCTCCGACTTGCCTGTAAAGTTGGCAAATCCATTCAGATCCATCAGCAGATGATCTGTCAGTTGTGTGAACGTAACCTCGCGTGCCTCACTGACTATGCGTATAGCCCTATCCCGCTCGATTGCATACGGCGTCATGTCCCGATGGACCACAATCTCGTCTATCTCACCTTTGAATTCGTTCAGGATGAATTCAACCACTTCAGCCGGTTTGCCGTAAGCAACATGCAGTTTTCGTTTGGCTTCAAGATACTGTCTGCCTAATTCCGCTGCATGCTGCCTGAAATTCACACCGCTGTGTTCCTTCTCTCGGCCTTGCCGCAGGAGGAATGGATCATAGATGAGAACATGCACACTCTCTTCTTGGTGTTCCCGCAAATAATCGAATGCGGCCAGATCATCCGTACGCAAGTCTTTGCGGTGTATGAATAACTTCATGTCTCACCCTCCTGTCTGAACTTACGTTACATACGTTTATTTGTCTGTCAGGTTCTGATATAACCTGCTTGTTTCGGGCTCCGGCTGATATCCCAGATCCTCATTTAATGTCAATGCAAATGAATGATATAAACGAAGTATGCTTTGCTGATCATCCATGGATGCATACACTTCCATCATGAGTCGGCAGATTTCTTCCGAATAAGGCTCCCGTTCCTGCAATATCGTTAATTGCTCAATCGCTTCCTTGCCACGACCATGCTCCATGTCCCATCTCGCGATATCCATAACCAGCGCTGTATACTTGCGTCTGAGTTCCCTTGCTTTGGCCTGTGCCCAATGATAATCATGCTCTTCCAGATAATCGCCACGATAAAGTGGAATCATATGTCTCAAGTCTTCAACATTGTCTGATGTGATGACATTGTAGACCATGGCTTTTTCAAATTGATCCACATCACTTACCAGATTGCCTGATAACAGACGATAGCGGTTCATATTGTACTCCAGCTTGCCTGTCATGTTCCATTCCTTAAGCAGCTTTCGAATCTGGTACACGGAAGTATGTAGATGGGTTAATCCCTTTTCCTGGGAAACATCACCCCATAGCTTATCAAGCAGAATCTCCTTGCTTACCCATTCTTCCCTGTGATGAAACAAAAAAGCAAACAATTCCTGTGATTTGGTTGTGCGCCACTTATGTTTCTTGGCACCCTGATCCAGACTTCTGTAGATATCCAGATGTTTGAACGTAAGCAGCCCCGGAACTTCAGTATCCAACTCCACAGATACAGGTTCCGATTCCTGTACCTCGGCGGTGGCTGCAACTTGGGGATTATGCAACATTATGCCCGCAATTCGATCAATGGTTTTGGCCAATCGGGCGGAACTAACCGGTTTAAGTACATAATCCAGAGCATGCAGCTCGAATGCTTCCACTGCATGGTCCGCATAAGCCGTAACAAAGATAATACGAATACTCTGATCCAATTGCTGTATATATTCAGCCGCTTCCAGGCCATTCATCTCCGGCATTCCAATGTCCAAAAATACAACATCTACACGTTCATTTGCCAGAAAATGCAGACCATCACGAGCTGTTGAAAAACATTGTACGGGTGTAATTCGTCCGTCCGTTCGTAGTAGTCGCTCCAGATGAAGCTGCGCTGGCTTCTCATCATCGATCACAATGGCTCTCACCGTTCTTTCAGCCTCCTGCCATGAAAGATTCAATAGGAATACCGATTTTATCAGCACCCGCTTATTAATCTGTTAACCATAATTGTTTAACTCGGCACATTAATTGGAAAAATCCACCTTTTGCACAGGGATACGGAATTGGATCTGCGTGCCTTTACCCACATGGCTATGAATCTCCAGTCCCTGACCATAGAGAGACATCAGGCGACGGTTTATATTTTGCAGCCCGACACCTCCCGGACCTTCGGTGCGCCCAGACTTGACCTGAGCCATACGCTCAGGAGGGATACCTACACCATCATCCTGGACCTGTACAACTACATGCTCGCTCTCTTTGAAAATCCTAAGGTGAACTGTCCCGCCGGCTGCCCGCTCCATCACGCCGTGGCGAATGGCATTCTCCACAAGTGGCTGAATACTGAGAGGTGGCAGATACAGAGGTACGTCCGATTCCACCTCATACTCCACCACCAGTCTTTCCTCAAATCTCGCCTGTTCCAGATGCACATAAGACTCCACCAATTCCAGCTCTTTGGTCAAAGGAACAAGCTGCTGCCTGTTCTGGAAGTCAAAACTTCCGCGCAGGTAATGACTCAATTCAATCAGCAGATCGGTTGCTTTATCCGGATTCACTGCACAGGTCGCGATAATAACATTGAGTGCATTATATAGAAAGTGTGGCTTGATCTGGGCCTGCAAAAAGGCCATTTCGGTCCGAATAGCTTCCTGCACAGAACTCCGCATCTCAATTAACGTCCGAACCCGGGCACGTAATTCACCGGCATCCACCGGTTTGCTTAGGAAGTCATTGGCTCCCGCCTGGAATCCGTGTTTGATATCCTCAGGCAACCCGCGGGCGGTCAGCATCAGAATCGGTAACTCCGACAAGGAACTGTGCTCGCGCAATTTGCGACATAACTCAAGCCCGGACATCTTAGGCATCATCCAGTCCGTAATAACAAGATCAATGGACGGGAACTCCTCACGGAGTTTCAATGCAGTGGACCCGCTGTCCGCTGCAATCACGCGATATCGTTCTGTCGACAATAGGTTAAGCAATACCTGTCGATTCACGGGGTCATCGTCTACAATCAGAATCGTATGCTCCGCTTCCGGAAGATCATCCGGCTCATCTGACTCTCTTGTCACAAGCTCCTTCGCCCCTGCCCCCTGTGCAGCAACATATCGGGCGGCAACTGGTTTCGAATGAGATTGCAACATAGGCAGCTTCATAACAGGCAGGGTGAAATGAAAGGTCGAACCTTGCCCCGGGGCCGATTCAACCCAGATCTCACCACCGCCAAGCTCAACGAGTTTTCGCGTAATACTCAGACCCAGTCCGGTTCCATTACTCAATCGCTCGATCGTGCCGTTACTCTGCTCATACGCCTGGAAGATATCCTCCTGTTTGTCCAAGGCAATGCCTACCCCTGTATCCGCGACCGATACCTTCACCCAATCCCCCTCAACACTGGCGTACAATCGTATCTCACCCTGCTCAGTGTACTTATAGGCGTTACCCAGCAAGTTATACAGAACTTGCCTTAGGCGATCTTCATCTGCCTCAACAAGCGGCAACGACTGAGGCCATTGCTGAATCAATATAACCGGCTTATCCTCAAACGTGAAACCCGAGACCTCAACCACAGTATGAGCAACGGATTCCAGATCAACAGGTACCCGTTTCAACTCGATCTCACTATTTTTTAATTTGGAAAAATCCAAAATATCGTTAACCAGCAGTGAAAGGCGTTTGCCGGTTGAAGTAATCATGGAGAGATTTTTGGCTTGCTTGGGCGTGACTGCTCCGGCCGCCCCTTCCAGCATGGATTGTGCAATATTAATGATGCCATGGAGGGGAGTTCGTAGCTCATGAGACGTGTTCGCCATGAACTCGTCCTTCAGGCTGTCGATGGCAAGTAAACGCTCTGACAGGGCTTCCACGTCTCGGAATGATTGTGCGAAGCGGATTGCGGTCACTATCATCTGGGCAAATACAAATAATAAAAGTTCAATCAGCGCAAAGAACGCCGTGTCTAGGGTAGTGAACGCACCAAGCGTATACAACACAACAACCATGAGTATGCTCATCATACTCACCAGTGCAAAGTGGCTGTCATTCGGCCGGCCTTTCAACCAATAAAACATGGCTCGCAGCGTATACAACATGACAACAAGCGAGATCAGCAACATGGGAAGCTCAAGAGACGAGAAAAGCGTTGGAGGAAGCGTAAGACCCACAATAGTCTGGGTAACGATTAGCACTACAGCCAGACGAACAAACCACTGATGAACTGCTCCTGGCACACGGGCATCCATATACCGAAGCAAGAAGTAATAGGCAGCGGCTGAACTAAGGAGCTGAATCCGAAGTATCTCATTATTGGTCAGGAACGGTACAAACGTACCCAGTAACTTCTCCCCGTGTGTCAGAGCGTATAGCGCACCAGAAAGGCTGAATAATCCGAGAAAACGAAGCTCCTTCTCCGTACGTCGTAATCTGAACAGAAGTAGAAAAAAGGCGGCGGGCAAGATAAAACCGAATAAGGCCATCAGATCCTTGAGCCAACCTTGTTGCTGGCTTTTCAGAATACTATGCTCGTCCCCAAACAAAATGGGCGCTATAATGCCCCCGGAAGAATAACTATAGTTCGATACCTGAATGATAATGTCAGCCGTGTTGCCCTCAATGGACGTGAATCCTGTAAAGGGCAGATTTAATTGTATATCTGTCGCCTTCGTCTTTCCTGGCAGACCTTTACCGCCAATCTCTTTACCATCGATAAATACCCGGTGGGCCATGCGTATATTCTGCGTGCGTATACCATAATCGTTTTTCATCGTCCGGGGTGTAAGCTGAACTTGCAAATGATAGGTTCCATACCCATGGGCCTGACCCAAAGATTTGTTCCATCGGGCAGGAACCTGAGTGCCAGACGAAGCCGGCAAAGGCTTGCGACCGGATACACTTGCTTCAATATCTGCCGGACTCAGCAACTGCCCAGGGTAGAAATCCCAGACACCCTTTAGAGACGCTGCACCCTTGCGATCAAAGTCCCAATGGGTCAGGTCAATTCTTCCATCTGCAGCCTGGGGGTTACTCCGCTCACTAATTAACGTCTGGGCGATCCAGCCCAGCGGAACAATGACAACGCATATGAAACTTATGGTCAGCATAATCCAGTGTTTTCTCATCTATGTATTCCTTCCATCCACAATGGCGAGAGACGTCTAATTTTGTCGATTTATCACTATAATTCATGTTACACGTTTCTGGTGCTCACGGAAATAGTTTCCGTATCAAAATCGGTCAACTTCTTTATAATTTGAAGGATCTCTATCTGTTTTCGCCAGCTCTTGGTACACCAAGAAACCCCAGGCCGAATTTCACCGGAATGAACGGGCGAAATGACCTGGGGGTGATTGAATGAAGATTTATTTAACAACTTGGGCAAGCTTCTGAACGATTCCGGCCCATCCCTGTTCCATACGTTCGCGTACGATAGCGTGGGCCTGTCCAAACTCGGTCAGTTTATCCGCATCCCAACCGCTGTGAATCAGCGTGAAATCCGTACCTTCGGGCTGTTCATTCAGTTGGAACGTCAACGTCCAGTCCTTACCCCAGCGGAATGACAGCTTGTGCAGCGGATGAACTTCCGTCACCTGACATGGTGATTGGCCGAAGGGGCCAGCTTCCAATATAAACTCGTGACCTTCCACGGGTTCCAGATTGCCTGGCATGAACCAGGTTTTCAGTCCCTGCTCGGTCGAGACCATTTCCCACACCTTCTCTACAGGTGCATGAAGCACCAGTTCCTGCCGTATATCTGGCAGTGCGCTTGATGAACTTGATGATGAATCCATTCGAATCAGCTCCTTATACATTTCATTTCGTATGACTACCCGAATAGAAGTTGACCTCCGCTTTACCCACACCCTATAATTGGAACATATTACATAAAAGGTGCGTGATTCCTATGATAGTCTGCTCTGAAAATTCCAATTCCAACCGTTGCCGGAAGGGATAATCTTAACGAGTTCCCTTCCACGTTTGCAATTCATTATATCAAAATGTGGGGGACACCTATACTATGTCATTCAGTTATTACGGTCCATTATGTACCGACGTATATGATCTAACCAAACCTGTGGGACACTCCTTGGGAGGAGATATTGAATTCTATCGCCACTATCTTCAGCGCTGCAAAGGACGTATCCTTGAAGCCATGTCGGGATCAGGCCGAGTGCTCATTCCTTTGCTTGAAGCAGGCTTGAAGGTGGATGGAATTGATTATTCAACCGATATGATCAACTCTTGCCGTTCTCGTTGTATGGAGCGGGCATTACCCATGCCTGAACTGTTCGTTGCCGATCTGGAGAAGCTTGATCTTCCATATCGATACGAGGCAATTATCATTCCCGGAGGTTCTCTGCTCCTCATCCAAGACAGACAGGCGTCGATTAACGTATTACGTAATCTATCTCAGCATTTGGAACCTGGCGGCAAGCTCGTGTTTGATCTGTTTCTGCCCGATGTGACACAACCCTCTTCTGTAGAAACATCAACCGTTTCATTACCCGATGGTGATACGATCACTGTAGAAGTGAAAACCATTGAAGTGAACCTTCTGCACCAATATAAAGTAAGTCTGA
Organism: Paenibacillus sp. FSL R5-0623; assembly: GCF_037974265.1. Classification (NCBI taxonomy): domain Bacteria; kingdom Bacillati; phylum Bacillota; class Bacilli; order Caryophanales; family Paenibacillaceae; genus Paenibacillus; species Paenibacillus sp. FSL R5-0623. Next base: position 6,670,784 of record NZ_CP150233.1, read on the forward strand.
TTCGCTACGAACAATGGCATCAGGGTGCTCTTGTTGCTACGGAGCTGCAACAACTCACTCTACGTTGGTACGGCATAGAAGAGTTACGCCTAATTCTCGAACACATTGGTTTCTCTGACATTAAAGTGTACGCCGACTTTAACCCGGATCAACCACCCACGCAGTCCAATCAAAAATTCGTCTATGAAGCGACTCGAAGAGCGTAGTCATCCGTAATCGGATGGATATGATTCTCAATATCCAAAATCAGGCCACAGCATGAGGTTTAACCCATGCTGTGGCCTATTTTACTATATAAAATTTGCACTAACATTTACACGAAAACGAAGAGGACAGAAATAACTTGAAGAAGCGGAGCGTTCGCCCAAAAGCTTTCTGCAAGAAAGCTACATCGGAAGCATACGCTATCATCAGATTTTCACCTTTGAAAAAGTGAATCAAAAAATCTGAGGATAACAGCGATCGGAAGGTTATTCTGTCATCGGAGTGGCAAGTGTAAGTATAATTTGGAGCAGATTAGTATCCACGAGAATATTGCTCCGCAATGGCAGCTTGATCCTTGCTGACACCCAGTTCCAGAGCGGCATGGTTCGCCCAGTACGGGTCACGCAGCATGCCTCTACCAACGGCAACCAGATCCGCATCGCCGTTTCCAATCACCGCCTGAGCCAATGCTGCATCCTCCAGCATACCCACTGCGATTACAGGAACGTTCAGCTCTTCACGGAAGCGACGGGCAAATGGCACCTGATACCCTGGATAGTTCCCTGGTTTCCGCTGACCGGAAGGTCCTTCGCCGCCTGAACTGATATGGAACATGTCCACGCCTGCATCTTGGTAGGCACGAGCGATATTGATGGTGTGGTCGATGTCGTATCCACCATCCGCGTATTCTACAGCCGAAATCCGCAAAATCAGCGGCATATCTGCTGGCATTTCTTTTTTCACTGCACGAATGACTTCTACGCCAAAACGGGAAAGATCCTGCCCATATACATCCTCACGATGGTTCATCAGCGGAGAATGGAACTGGTGGATCAGATATCCATGTGCACCGTGCAGTTCAATGGTATCTACGCCAGCCTGTACTGCGCGGCGAACACCGACTGCAAACTTCTGCACCATGGCTTCTACCTCTTCGGTACTTAACGCGCGTGGTTCCTTGTACTTTTCTCCCGGGAATGTAACTACCGATGGGGCAACCGGCTGCGGAGCATCCTCTGCTTTTCGTCCTGCATGTGCGATCTGAATAGCTACTTTGGAGCCGTAGGCATGGATTCCGTCTACAAGTTTGGTGAAGGCAGGCACATGCTCATCTGACCATATACCCAAGTCATTATCGGTAATACGTCCATCCGGATCTACATCGGTCATCTCGATTACAATCAGTCCTGTTCCTCCAACCGCACGGCTCACATAGTGAACCTGATGCCAATCGTTCGGAATGCCGTCCTTCGCCGTCACGGAATATTGGCACATGGGTGCCATGACGACGCGGTTATTTAATTGCAGACTCATGAATTGATAAGGGGAAAATAATTGTTCAGTCATTAATGTTACATCTCCTGTTCCATGATCATGATATATATGAAGCCTTACTTATTTGTCTAAGTCCGAAAACAGTTTTCCGTTCTTGCCGTAATTGTCCTTCTCCAAATCCTCAATGAAGATAAAGACTTTGCTCGGATCAACATCCAGTGTCTCACAAGCCACCTGAGTCATACGTTCAATCAACTGACGTTTCTGCTCGACCGACTTGCCTTCCAGTACCTTAACCGTGATAAATGGCATGTCTAGAACCCATCCTTTCTTCATCATTTATTATGAACCTGACGTACGGAAACACAAGTACGTACATTTTTGTGCCTTGGTACCCTTTTTGATACCTAGTCATCCTCACATATTTCGGTTCTGCCCCATTCTGGAAATGACTGCAAAACATGATATGATAACCGTAGAGAACCACAATAATTACTATACCCAATTTACATAAGTTGTGACTAACGGTTACACGATAACGGAGAGGGCAGAAATAACCTGTAGAAGCGGAGCTAAAAGCTTTCTGCAAGAAAGCTGCATCGAAAGCATACGCTATCCTCAGATTTTCACCTTTGTAAAAGTGGATCAAAAAATCTGGGGATAACAGCGATCAGAAGGTTATTCTGGCATCGTAGTGGATCAGTGTAAAATAAGTAGCTCAACTTATATACTACTCAAGCTAGGGAGCGATAATAGATGAAAGATATATTAATTCAAAGACTGAGTACTTATGTTCAGATGGATACCCAATCCGATGAAAATAGCGAGACATGCCCTTCCACACCCGGCCAATTGGCCTTGGGCAAACTGCTGGTTGAAGAATGTACCTCCATTGGTCTGCAAGATGTGACGATGGATGAGAATGGTTATGTCATGGCTACACTGCCATCCAATACCGACAAGGATGTTCCCGTAATTGGTTTCCTGGCTCACCTCGATACAGCGACCGACTTTACTGGCAAAAATGTCAAACCACAGGTTATCGATAACTATAACGGTGCTGACATTGTGCTGAACTCGGAGCTGGATGTAGTACTGTCCAACAAGGATTTCCCGGAGCTGCACGAGTATAAAGGCCACACCCTGATCACAACCGATGGTACAACGTTGCTTGGTGCAGATAATAAAGCAGGCATAGCGGAGATTATGACCGCGATGGCCTATCTGATTGAACACCCGGAAGTGAAACACGGTAAGATTCGGGTTGCTTTTACCCCTGATGAAGAGATTGGCCGTGGACCGCACAAGTTCGATGTAGCTGCTTTTGGAGCCAAATATGCTTACACGGTTGATGGCGGACCGCTTGGTGAACTGGAATACGAGAGCTTTAACGCAGCTGCCGCCAAAATTACCGTACGAGGCACCAATGTGCATCCCGGAACTGCGAAGGATAAGATGGTGAACTCTCTGAAAATTGCGATGGAGTTGAATCGACGCCTGCCTGTGGAGGAAGCTCCTGAATTCACGGACGGTTATGATGGCTTCTATCATTTGTTGTCTCTGGAGGGTGATGTTGAGCTGACAAAGATGGGTTACATCATCCGTGATTTCGACCGGGAGAAGTTTGAAGAGCGCAAAACAAATCTATTGAATATCGCAAACGAATTGAAGACCAAGTATGGAGAGAAAAGCATCACGGTTGAATTGAATGACCAGTACTATAACATGCGTGAGAAAATTGAACCCGTACGCCAGATCGTCGACATTGCCCATGAAGCCATGACCCGACTGGACATCGAACCTGTTATTCGCCCCATCCGAGGAGGAACAGATGGTTCCCAGCTATCCTATATGGGCTTGCCAACACCAAATATCTTCACTGGTGGTGAGAACTACCACGGCAAATTCGAATATGTATCGGTAGACAATATGGTGAAGGCCACCCGTGTCATTGTAGGGATCGCTCAATTGTTCGAACAACGCGGAGATATCTAATCCACTTGAAGTGCAGAGCAAAAAGAGCACCCCTCGGTATATTCGAGAGGGTGCTCTTTGTGTGCCTTATTGTATTTTATTGTGTCGCGTCATGTCGCATAGATATACAGACCTGGTCTTTATTTTAAAATGCCATCACTCATATATATTGCCTCCCGCGATGACACGCAACTGCTCCAGATCACAGATCACTAGCTTTCGCTGCACTTTGCGAATAATATCTCGATGACACAGATCCTGAACGACTCTATTAAGATGTCTATAGCTGGTGCCTAGCATATCCGCCAGTTCGGTGAGCTTGGAGGTCTGGATCTCTTCTGAAGAGGACTCGTCCTGGCCCATTGTGGACAACAGATAGCTGGCAAATCGGCTTTCGACCGGATATAACATATTCAGACTCGACAGGTTGGAAAATGTATACAATTTATGCGTAACTTGACTCAGCATAAAGTGGAGAAACTTAGGGTTCTCTGCATACGTACTCTGGAGAGCGCGATAACTGATACCCAGCAGCAAACTTTTGCTCACAGACTCTACCGTATTCATAGCCTCCTTGCCATTTATCAGTTCCAAATCTCCCACGAGCGCAAGGGGTGTACTGAAACGAAGCAACAGAGACTTCCCGTTAGACAGGGTGGTATAGATTTTGAGCTTGCCCTGCACGAGAAAATACAATCGCTCCGGTCGCTCCCCTTTGGCACATATCATCTCGCCCTTCGCAGCTTCAAGTAGTCGCAACTCAGCGAGTGCAGGCTCGTCCAGCACCTGATCCAACCCATTCTCACGGGCGAGTTGTCGCACAAGTCCAAAGTCCATAATTTCTTTCATTCCGACTTCCCCTCCGTTGTCGTAAATAACGCATGCAAAAGGACATATGTCCCATAATTGATATACATTCGTACAAATATCTTGATATAAAAATAGTTACAGCTAACACTTATATCCAGTAAATCATTTCAACTGGGAAATATTTTAAAATTTAATCATAAAATGTTCATTCTTTCATGCAAAATACCGTTCACGAAAGGGCATTACCGTCCGATGAAAGATAGAGCATTCCATAGATCGTTATAAATAATACATTCAAATATTGAAAGGATGGTCCTCTTCCATGAACGTTGTAGATGCCCTGCTTAAAGTAATGCCTTATATCAGTCTGATCCTTAGAGAACCAGCTAGTTTAACTTTATATGATCACGAAAAGGTGTTAGAGGTTATTACCACTGACAAGTTTGACCTTGGTTTTGAAAAAGGAATGCCACTCTTGGAATCGTATCAAAACTTTGCCATCTTAAAAAACGGAAGAGAAGCTACCCTCGCTACTCTCTCCAAGGACGTTTATGGTATCGAACTGGATATTCTGAACATTCCGATCTTTGATGATCACCAGAAAGTTGTTGCTGTTTTCTGTGTATCTTACGACCAATCTAACCAGAACCAACTTGAGGATATTATACAAGAAAATCAAACCATCAATGGTAACCTCGTTGATATGGTGCAACATGTCGCTGCTCATGCCGAAGAATTGCAAGCAACCAGTGAGCAGATCTTGCAGAACACAAGACTTGCTGTTCAGAACTCTTCCCAAATCAACAAAGTAGCCGGGTTCATTCGTGAAATCTCTGAGCAAACCAACTTGCTTGGCCTGAACGCCGCTATTGAAGCCGCTCGCGTTGGTGAAGCCGGTGCCGGTTTCGGTGTGGTTGCTTCCGAAGTACGCAAACTCTCTGTGGATGCCAAACAAGCTACAAGTGATATCGATACCAGTCTGAGAGATGTACAACAGGTCATCAAACAGATGGAAGTTGAAGTTTCCCAGATTGCAGCCTCTTCACAGGAACAAGCAACGCTTGTATCCTCCTTTACGGATGTGATTGAGCAGCTTAATGAAACAGGGGAGCGAATGAAAGTTCTGTCCGAACAACTGATCAGTTATTCCGTTAAAAATTAATCGACATATATCTTTTGATGAACTTTGGCTAGTGCAAAGATACATTATATATGCAACAAACAGGACTCGGGTTGCCCATGATGGATAATCCAAGTCCTGTTGTTTGTTGTGCCCATTTTATATAACCAACTACGTTCAGATAAAATCTTAATTGGCTACATGTATTGATTTATCTCCAATAACTTCTTCTTCCGACTGCCAGCATTCCACTTCACCCGGAATATGAATGCGGTCCCGCGTAAAGACGGGATCACGTCCTTCAGCCTTTTGTTTCTTATAGTCCTTCAACGCTTCAAAGGTCACCTTGGACAGCATCAGAATTGCAATCAGGTTCACCACCACCATGAGCCCCATGAACAGATCAGCCAAATCCCATACCAGCTGCACTTTGGCTACCGCACCAAACACCACCATCGCGATAACGCAAATGCGGTACACCCACAGCCAAACTTTGTTGGATTTGATAAACTCAATGTTGGTTTCTCCATAGTAATAATTTCCGATTAGTGTACTGAAGGCAAACAGGAACACCATAACCGCCAGGAATCCTGATGCCCATGAACCAATATGTACACTTAATGCAGCCTGAGTTAATTCAATGCCACCCAGATCGGAACCTTTGTATACCCCGGATAGCAAAATAATCATGGCTGTGCTTGTACATATCACTAACGTATCTGTCAGCACGCCAAACGCCTGAATAAGTCCCTGTTTCACCGGATGTGTTGTATCCGCCGTTGCAGCAGCATTCGGCGCGCTACCCATTCCTGCCTCATTGGAGAACAATCCGCGTTTCACACCGTTCATCAGTGCAGCACCCAACGTTCCGCCAGCAACCTGTTCGATGCCGAAGGCATTTTTGACAATCAACGCAATCATGGCCGGAAGCTGGGTTATGTTCGCCAGCACCACAAAAGCCGCCACCCCAATGTACAATACGGCCAGTACAACAACGATGTATTCCGATGCTTTTGCAATCCGTTTGACACCGCCCATGATAATTCCTGCAAATATCACAGCCATAATGATACCCACCGTTAACCGATCCGTGCCAAATGAGTTCTCAAATGCAACGGTAATCGTGTTAGACTGCACAGCATTAAAGACCAAACCGAATGAAAGCGTAATGAGAATGGCAAATAAAATCCCCATCCAGCGTTTGCCCAACCCACGTTCCATATAATATGCCGGACCCCCGCGGAATCCGCCCTTATCCTTCACTTTATAGATCTGAGCCAACGTACTCTCCACAAAACTGGAGGCTGACCCGATAATTGCAATGATCCACATCCAGAATATAGCCCCAGGTCCACCCAGTGCGATAGCCAGTGCAATACCGGTAATATTCCCCGTACCTACACGGGCCGCCATACTAATACAGAACGCCTGAAAAGGTGAAATTTTGCCTGGTACCTTGCTTTTCGGCTCTAGAAGCACCTTCACCATGTCTCCAATCATGCGGAATTGCATGAATCGGGTCTTGGTGGTGAAGTATATACCACATACTACCAATAGTATAATTAACACTTTGGACCATAGAAAATCATTGAAAATGACGACAATATCTTGTATTGTTTGCTCCATCGGTATGCCCCTTTTATGGTGTATTTCAAACACAGAGATGGTCACGTGAAAAGTTTGTACCATTCTGCACAACACTAGCCCCAGACTTCAGGATGTTACTTATACTACAAGGGCATCTACGGAAATCGACAAATACCTACATGCAATTCCTACATTTATTTTAAAAATGGGCTTTGTCGCCCAATCATTGTCATTTAACCTGACATATCAGGTTCTATGCAAGAAGGAAAGGAACGATTACACTGGAACGAGAGTTCATGGCGGAGTTAACCACCTTTACCATAGATTTATCAATCACACCATTCACAGAGAAAGGGAATGACTGACATGCGTTATTTTATCGTGGATGATGATCCTGGCGTTCGTTCCATGTTGATGGATATTATTGAGGATGAAGGCCTTGGCGATATTGCCGGGGAAGCTGAGGACGGAGCACATATTCACGCGGAAGTGTTGGAACTGCATAAGGTGGATATCCTGCTGATTGATCTGCTGATGCCACAACGAGACGGGATCCAGACTGTGCGGGCGCTTGAAGGAAGGTTCGAGGGCAAGATTGTCATGATCTCCCAGATCGAGTCGAAAAATATGATCGGAGAAGCCTATTCACTAGGCATTGAATATTATATTACGAAGCCGATTAACCGGTTAGAGATTCTATCTGTTCTGCGGCTGGTGAACGAAAGGCTTCGGATGCAGCAATCTATCGCAGATATTCAGCGGACATTGCAGGGATTGTCCGGTTTGAATTCTATCGAACGTGCTGCGGCTCCTGTTCCGGACAAAACAATTACGACTGCAGGACATTTCCTGCTGTCCGAGATGGGCATGATCGGCGAAGCAGGCAGCAGGGATCTGCTGGACATGCTGGAATATCTGGAGCAGGTAGAGACAGATGAGCATAAACTGTCCCCCTATACGTTCCCATCCCTCAAAGACATCTTCCAGAATGTAGCGATACGTAAACTGGGAGGAGACGCCTCTCTCGCAGAGGTGAACAAGGAGATCAAGGCATCGGAACAACGTGTTCGCAGAGCCATCTTCCAGACTCTGAGCCATGTGGTTTCTCTGGGATTAACAGATTATACACATCCCAAATTCGAGAACTATGCATCCAAATTTTTCGATTTCACCGAAATTCGTAAGAAAATGCTGGAGCTGCAAAACAATGTGGAGCCTTCCTTGTCCCAGACACGCATTAATACAAAAAAATTCGTACAGGTCCTATATTTGGAAGCCAAACGATTGCTGCATTAAATAGATGCATGATGGATACGATGCCAAACAAACGGGCATGAATATTACGCCGGTAGGATACCGCCTCATCAACTGAGGCTGTCCATACCGGCTATATTCATGCCCGTCTGTACGATCAAGCGTTACAATCTATGTGATTTGTTCCGTGTATAAAATCAAAATCGCTTTGGGTTCAAGCCCGTGAATGGTTTCGGCTAATTCGGTTATACTCATTAATCAATTCGTCCAATGCCATAGACTGCCGAATCACATCGGGATGCCCAAGACCACCCTTGTTATGCTCTACCAGCATATGAAGGTTATGTCTGGCCTTCTCTATTTTATTTTTCAAATCCAAACTCATAACCATGACCCCTGATACCTCCTTATTCTGTGAACCATTTTAGTTTTTCCTGTCAATCTATAGTTGGATTAACATATGGCATAGGAGACAAGGATGTTTTGTATTCTTCTCCAAATTTTGATAAAGATTATTTTATCACACAATAGCTTATCCGAAAATGGCTGATATGACGCAATTTTAGTGGTATTATCGAGGGCTTTATTCTAGCGTCTGGCCTCATCATTCACCGCCAGAACGGATTGTGTCGTAAATGTGTATATTGAAAAAAACAAAAAGTACATTGAATCAAAAGGTAATAAAATCCCTTTCCATAACGGGGTCATTCAGGTACAATAGGGCGATGTGTGTCCGGACCCGGCGGATACAAATGATGTATTTAGAGGACGGCCAACGACGGCCATTGATCCTGATTTGATATTATTGGAGGCTTAATCATCACCATGCAGACCGATTCACAGACTAAAGTCAAAATTGTTAACGCCGATCCCAGCGCAATGGGATTATTTGGGTTGGCTATCGTAACCCTGGTCGCTTCTTCCCAAAAGCTTGGCATTACGGATGGACTTAGCTACGCTATTCCTTGGGCGATCTTCCTGGGTGCCTTTGCCCAGCTATTCGCATGTATTCAAGATTCCAAACGCAACAATACCTTTGGCACAACGGCTTTTGGCGCGTACGCATTCTTCTGGTTTGCCATGGCGGCCAACTGGATGATCAAAATGGGCGTATTTGGCTCCACGCTTGCTGAACAGGCCGATGGCAAGCAGCTCGGATTTGCTTTTGCCGGATACCTTGTATTCACCCTGTTCATGACAATCGGTGCGATTGAAGCGAATAAAGTGTTGCTTATCATCTTCATTCTGATCGACTTCCTGTTCCTTGGCTTGACCTTTGACGCTTTCGGCGTAGCTCCTCACATTTTCCACACCATTGCAGCATACGCTGAACTGGCGATCGGAATTGTGTCCCTGTATGGTACAGGTGCTTCGGTACTGAACGCTCACTTCGGTTATGCGTTCTTGCCGATCGGCAAACCGTCCGGCATTTTCAAGCCTAAGGCTTAATATACAGCAGTAAACCGCCAGCGCGCCGGTCCGCGCCTGGCGGTTTTTTTGCAGTCCAACTTCAATTGAATATGTATCTGACCGACACCTATACTAGGGATAATAGATCAGAAATATACCCTGCAACACCTGAATTGAATTGTCACAGCAGCCATACTGTCAGGAGGAAAAAACATGAGAGAGACACCGAAACCCACGGAGATGGATCAGGTGGAGAAAAAATATGTACGCGAAACGCGTTGTTTCAAGACGGCACGGGTGTTCCCGACCGATGTCAACAATCATAATACGTTATTCGGCGGCAAGCTGATGTCCTACATCGATGATATTGCATCCATCGCCGCTTCCAAGCTATGCCGGGTCAATACCGTAACGGCCTCAACCGACTCGGTGGATTTCCTGTACCCGATTAACCCAACGGATTCGGTTACGCTTGAATCGTTCGCGTCCTGGACAGGACGTAGTTCCATGGAGATTTTTGTGAAAGTGATTCGAGAGGATCTGAAAACCGGAGAGAAGAAAATTGCAGCAACTGCATTTCTGACCTTTGTGGCCTTGGACGAAAATAATCGCAAACTGATCGTGCCTCGCATTATTCCGGAGACGGAAGAAGAGAAGAAATTATACGAGACCGCTCCGGATCGGGCGGCCATGCGGAAACAACGGCGGCAAGAGAGCAAGAAATTCGCTGACTTCCTGACCGTTACTTATCCTTGGGAATAAAAACAAGCTAAACAATAACAAGATTGAATACCAGCATTACATTATCTGGACGATGCCGGATAGATGGACACCGCTCTGTTATCCGGCAGTTCGCCACCCATGGAGACACACCACTGCTGATAGATGCGATACGCTGCACCACTCTCCAGCAATCCCTGACAAGTGTATATGCCCTCTTCGATGGAATTGACACGCCCCGCCGCGTACAAGCGGAAACCTCCATTTAACAAGACCTGATTCACAAAAGCAATATGGCCCTCACCGCTTAACACGCTTTCCGCCACTTCAAGCTGCTTCGCAGCCGTCCAGACCAGATCCGGCACGGGCATATCCAGTTCATAGGCTGCAGGATCAACCAGTTCCAGCTTCATATCGCCGTCTTCCACGGCGTATACGCGGGTTGGCCGATCAATATACATATCCTCAGAACCTTCCATTCCCTGTACCACATAAGCACGGCGATAAGTAAAGCGGGTAAGCAGCTTCGCAATCCGATCCAGAAAAGTATTATGAAATACACCAAACACCAAGTACGGTGAATGGTTATAATCAATCAGTTTCTCTGCTGTGTTAAACACCGTTCGAAAACCCAACTCTTCCCGTAACGGACGAAGCTTGCGAAGAGGTGCGCACCAATCCTCGGAGGACACGTACATGACACCCAGACGCAATGCAGCGCTCCGGGCATCTTCCCGATCCATCTTGTGTGTATCAATGCCCACTTCCTTCAAAAGTACCGACAACGTGACGCCCCACTTGGGTGGTAAAGGATCACTCCCGTGCAAAGTCACCGGCAACCCGGCCGCCGCGAGTACAAACGCAACCGGAAACGTGGCCATGAACGACTTTGTCCGTCCATCATAAGGACCCGCGCAGTCCAATCCATCCTGAAATATGGAGAAACGTTCCGCACTGTTACGACAAGCATGAACAAAAGCTTCCAGCTCCTCGACGTTTTCCATTTTCATACGTTCAGCCATAAGAAACGCAGCCGTCTGGGCAGGGGAAACCTCCTGTTTCAGGATTTTCTCTGCTACGGTCAGTGCCTCTGTATAATTCAGATCACGCGAGCCTCGTTTCCCACGTCCGACCTCTCGGAGTATTTGAGACATATCCATGCAGAACCCTCCTTCCGATTAAGACTGGAGCAGTTGATGTGCCTTCACAATTGCTGTAGCTACATCGACCATCCGTTTGCGTTCATCCATCGCTTTCTTGCGTAACAGGTCATAGGCTTCGGCCTCCGAAATCTGCTTCAGATCACTGAGGATAGCCTTCGCCATATCAATCCACTTCCGATCCTCCAGCCTGGATTGCAATTGCTTCCGTTCCTGCTCCCACTGTTTGCGTTCCATGTAACGTCGGGCTGCAAAGTGAAGAGTCCAGTGAATCTCGGGCCCGGTCATGGATGGAGTAAGTATTCCATCAAATGAGGTTTCGACCTCGCAGGACTCTGCGGAGGAAGAGGCTGTATCTGGCGCGCACCACCAAAGCAGTGGTGAATCCGACTTACCCTTTCCCAGGCAGTTCCCCCAGTATTCCACATCAGTCAGGGATAGGTGTAAAATGGATGCTTCCGCCTCACGAGCCAGCTTCAGCACCTCCGTTTCACTGCCTGCCACCTGTACATGGTACCCGTTTGCTCCCAGCAGCCTCTCCGGTGTCAGAGGGATTGCATCGGTTGAGGCAGCTATCGTTGGTTGTACACGGATGACCAATAAAGATCGCATGATGGATCAATCCCTCCCTATAACGTATAGTCAGAGTCCATAACATTTAAGGCGTTAATACACAAAAGCAATAAATGTGTCATGTTACCTGACAAAAACCAAATAGTCGCGATTATACGTTCTGAAATCAACATGTTGATAAGCATTTCATGCCTCGCCATCCTGCACTAAAAAAGGGCGAAACAGTGACCATGGCACCTTTTCTACAGTTTTATTCGTATCCGGTATACTAATTTTATCTAAATCCTTCATTCTTATGAAGGTATGTCTGTAAAACGTCGTCGTTCCATTGATATTCCAATAAACTCATGTAAACATAATTAACTTTAAATTTCAAATACTTTTTTATGTTAACTATCTTGACATGAGTAGATCGATCTTTTATAGTTAAGCCATAACAACTCCATATTTGAATCGATCACAGTTACAACGGCGTAGCTGGTTGAAACGGCAATGAAGCCTGTTTTGCAATCTCGGAGCAAGGGATGCGTATGTATATGCGCAGTCCTCCGAGGCATAACAGGCTTTTTCGATTTTAGAGACAAGGTTTTGAGGCAATTTGCAGAATGGACCTAAGGGGGCTAATCATAATGAGTACAACGAAAAAACTGGTGCTGGTCGGTAATGGCATGGCGGGAATCCGCACAATCGAACATATCCTTAAGCTTGCTCCGCACGCTTATGAAATTACAGTCTTCGGCGCAGAGCCGCATCCCAACTACAACCGGATCATGTTATCTTCTGTACTGGCTGGCGGAACATCCATCGAAGATATCGTAATCAATGAGTGGAGCTGGTACGAAGATAACGGCATTCGGGTGTACCCGGGTGACCCAGTCGTTCAGATCAACACCGAGCGCAAGGAAGTTGTATCTCAAAATGGTGTACGCGCAGCCTATGATGAGCTGATTATGGCAACCGGTTCACAGGCGTTCATCCTCCCGCTTCCCGGCGCTAACAAAGAAGGTGTGATCGGATTTCGAGATATTAAAGACTGCGAGACCATGATGGCAGCATCACAAAAGTATCGTAAAGCTGCCGTCATCGGAGGTGGATTGCTTGGACTGGAAGCAGCGCGGGGGCTGCTCAATCTGGGCATGGACGTCACGGTCATCCATATTAACGGTCATCTGATGGACCGGAACCTGGATTTGCCAGCAGGCCTGATGCTCCAGCGTGAGCTTGAAGATCAGGGCATGAAGTTCCTTTTGAACAAACATACCGAAGAAATCACAGGCAAACATCGAGTAAAAGCCATACGTTTCACTGATCAAACGGTGCTTGAAGCCGATTTGGTTGTCATGGCTGTCGGGATTCGTCCGCAGATTGAACTGGCTCGCAATACCGGCCTCGATGTGAATCGTGGAGTCATTGTGGATGATTATATGCATACCAGCATTCCTGGCATCTCTGCCGTTGGCGAATGTGCAGAACACCGCGGTATTGCCTACGGACTGGTTGCTCCATTATATGAACAAGGTATGGTGCTCGCAAAACGCCTGGCTGGCGCGGCAACCGAAGGATACGAAGGTTCAGTCACTTCTACCAAGCTGAAAGTATCAGGTGTTGACGTATTCTCTGCCGGACAGTTCAAAGACGCTGCAGACACTCGCAGCATTCGTATTCAGGATGACGTCGATAGCGTGTACAAAAAGATGGTAATCAAAGACGGACAGCTGATCGGAGCTGTATTGTTCGGGGATACCACAGACGGCGCTTCTCTATTTTCCCTCATTAAGAGTGGTGAGAACATCAGTGGTCGGGAGAAAGAAATTTTGCTCGGCATACCTTCCGGTGGTTCAGGCTCGGGCCCATCTGTCGCAGAACGCATGGCGAGTATGCCGGATGACGAGATCGTCTGTGGGTGTAACGGTGTTACTAAATCTTCCATCGGGGACGCCGTTCTGAATAAAGGCTGTAATACACTCGGTGCAATCAAATCCTGTACCAAAGCCTCCGCTTCTTGCGGTGGATGTAAACCGATTATCGAAAACCTGCTCACGTATTATGCCGGTGATAATGTAGGCGAACAGACCAAAGAAGGCATCTGTGCCTGCACATCCTATGATCGGGATGAGATTGTTGCACAGATCAAGGAGATGGGACTCAAAAGCGTTAAGGAAGTCATGAATGTTCTCGGTTGGAATGAACCGGAAGGCTGCTCCAAGTGTCGTCCTTCCCTCAATTATTATCTCGGTATGATCTGGCCGGCTGAATACACAGACGAGCGTGTATCCAAATTCACCAATGAACGCTATCATGCCAACATCCAAAAGGACGGTACCTACTCCGTTATTCCACGGATCTATGGTGGTGTTACTTCTCCAGCGGAATTGATCAAAATTGCAACTGTTGCAGAGAAATACGATGTGCCTTTGGTGAAATTCACGGGTGGACAACGACTCGATCTGCTCGGTGTTCAGAAGGAGAACCTGCCGAAGATCTGGGAAGAGCTCGATATGCCTTCCGGCTTTGGTTATGGCAAGGCGCTGCGTACGGTGAAGACTTGTGTAGGTAATACGTTCTGCCGATTCGGCACACAGGATTCCATTGAGATGGGTATTCGTCTGGAGAAAAAACTCGACAAGATGGTGGCTCCAGCCAAAGTGAAACTCGCTGTCTCTGGATGTCCGCGGAACTGTGCTGAAGCGACCATCAAGGATCTGGGTGTTGTCGCCATTGATGGCGCTTGGGAGATTCACGTTGGTGGTAACGCCGGAGTTAAAGTTCGTACAGCCGAGTTGCTCTGTACGGTGAAGACCGATGCGGAAGTGGAAGAGTGGACTTACTCTTACCTGCAGTACTATAGAGAGAACGCAAAATGGAATGAGAGAACAGCGGCATGGATTGAACGGGTTGGTCTGGATCATGTGAAGGAAGCATTGGCGGATCGGGATGTACGTCTCGCTCTGGTTGAACGTCTGGAAGTTACACTGGGTCACACGGTTGATCCTTGGAAGGAAATCATTGAAGATGAGAAATTGCGTAAAAACTTCACCCCACTGTCCGGTGCCGAG
This sequence comes from Paenibacillus sp. FSL R5-0623, assembly GCF_037974265.1. Classification (NCBI taxonomy): domain Bacteria; kingdom Bacillati; phylum Bacillota; class Bacilli; order Caryophanales; family Paenibacillaceae; genus Paenibacillus; species Paenibacillus sp. FSL R5-0623. The sequence goes on from NZ_CP150233.1 coordinate 6,685,927, forward strand.
CCGGTAACCCACTAGAAGAGGAGGAACAGCGATGAATAAATTCCGGATTGGACACCTTGCGGATATTGATGAAAAGGGAGCACGGACATTCCTGATACAGGACACCGAAATTGCCGTCTTCAAACTGAGCGACGGAAGTCTGCACGCCGTCGAGAATCGCTGCCCTCACAAGGGCGGCAAGCTGTCGGAAGGCATGGTATGCGGGACAACCGTTCATTGTCCTTTGCATGATTGGAAGATTGATCTGCGTAACGGTAAGGTACACGAGCCGGATGAAGGCTGCTTGAATACCTACAAAACAGAAGTGGATGGCAACAGCGGAGAAATTTATATCACGATTGCGGGTTAAAGGCTAGAGATACCCTGACATCAAGGAGGCGTGCGCTATGGATTTTGTTAAACCTGCAGAAGTGCTGCAATCGATGATCGAAGCCGGTGAGAGCAAAGCCAGAATGAATCGGGTACAGATGCTGATCCTCGGTTTTCTCGCGGGGGCTATCCTTGCCTTTGCAACGACACTGGCATATACCGCTGTATCTCAAACTTCCGTTGGTTTGGCAGGTGCACTGATATTCCCGGCTGGATTCGCCATTATTATTCTGCTGGGTCTTGAATTGGTGACAGGAAACTTTGCGGTGCTTCCACTCGCAGTGATGAAACGTAAAATTACATGGATGGAGATGCTCCGAAATTATTTCTGGGTGATTACCGGTCATCTGATCGGATGTGCATTCTATGGTCTCTTATACGGCCTGACCATTACGAAGATGGGTACGGATATGAGCAACCCTCTAATTCAAACACTGATCCAGACCAGTGAAACCAAGACCCTGGGGTATCAGCACTTGGGTGGGGCTGGCATTGTACTGGTCATCATCAAAGCCATTCTATGTAACTGGATGGTCACACTCGGGGCAGTGATGGCGATGACCTCCACTTCCACACTGGGCAAAATCGTAGCGATGTGGCTGCCCATTACGATATTTTTCGCTCAGGGATTTGAGCATGCTGTGGTAAATATGTTCGTCATTCCGGCAGGTATGATGCTCGGTGCACAGGTCAGTGTCGCTGACTGGTGGCTGTGGAATCAGATTCCGGTGTTGGTTGGCAATCTCATTGGCGGAGCTGTATTTACTGGACTCGGTCTGTATGCCGCCCACCACTGGGGAAATCCGGTGAAGCTATCGACCAAACTGGCAACCATTCAGGGTGGTCGTTCAGGATTGGCAAGTTCGGATGCTGGACCGAAACTGGGGACACGATCATGAGCCGGGGCCTGGTTAGTATTGTTGGCGCTGGTCCTGGAGATCCGGATCTGATTACGGTAAAAGCCCTGAAACGTATTCAGTCCGCAGATGTCATTATGTATGATCGGCTTGTGAATGATCAATTGCTCGCTGAGGCTCGTGAAGGAGCACTCCGCATCTACTGTGGCAAGGCTCCAGGCCTTCACTCCATGAGTCAGGAGATGATTGGACGGATGCTGGTTGCACATGCAGCAGAAGGCAAACAAGTCGTACGACTCAAGGGTGGCGATCCGTTTATCTTTGGTCGTGGTGGTGAAGAAGCCCTTGTGCTGGCGGAAGCAGAGATTGCATTTGAGATCATTCCTGGCATCACTTCGGCTGTAGGTACATCCGCCTCATCCCTTATTCCGTTAACCCATCGCGGGGTTGCTTCATCCTTCGCATGTGTCACGGGAACTGGCAGTGATGGAAGTGTATCTTCGGTCCGCTGGGACCTGCTGGCCCATAGTGTAGATACGTTGGTCATCTACATGGGTATTAGCCAACTGCCCCAGATCCAACATGAATTGCTTCACCATGGCAAAAGTGGAACCACCCCCGCAGCTTTAATCGAACGAGGAACCACTTCGGAGGAACGGATTATTACCGGCACACTTGCTGAACTCCACTCCCTCGCCAAGTCGCATCAAGTGAATAATCCGGCATTAATTATGATCGGCGAGTCCGTCCTGATTCGCGAACAACTGCTTCAGATGCAACAGGCCGCGAACGCCTCCATGACCGGATAATCGAATTGGATTCCTTCATCTATATCAATTGAACTAAACATTTACACAAAACGGAGAGGACAGAAAGGACCTGAAGAAGCGGAGCGTTCGCCTTTATCCCCGGATTTACCCTTTATAAAAGGAATCAAAAAAATCTGGGGATAACAGCGATCGGAAGGTTGTTCTGCCATCGGAGTGTGCAGTGTAAATATTCTTTAGTTCAATTGATATAGAACAAAACTCTCATTCGACCTTTAATCCAACAGCATACGCTCGTGAATAGTCCGACCCTTCTGCCCTGGTTCAATCAGCAGACGGGTCGGTTTGATGTTAATCAGTGCCGTAAGCTGCTCTCCCATATAATGCGCAGAATATTTGAATCCAATCTCCGCCCAATGCATGATTACGCCTACCGTAGCAGATACCAGATAACTTAACATGATGTCATAATTAATCGTCCACTCACTATCCTCGGTCACCAATACAAAATCTTCGGTTAGATATGTTCTAAACATATTGCACAGCCGGGAACCCATATCTGAATGCATCGTTATTAATGCACGAAAGATATCCTGATGGGCTTCAATATATTCGAATACAGGCATCGTGGATGGCAGCAATGCAGTCATGTCCACTTCTTTGAGCTGTGCGTATGGTTCTGCATAAGCTCGCCCCACTCCCTGCATGAAATCATCCAGAATGAACTGCAACAACTCCGGTTTGCCGGGAAAGTGTAAATAGAAGGTTCCTCGGTTGTAATCCGCCCGCTCCGTAATATCCCGAATGGTTAAAGCGTCTGCTCCTTTCTCCAATATCAAAGAAACCGCCGCAGCGATGATCGCATCCTGCGTTCTTCTTGCTCTCCGGTCCTGAGGATGTTCAATGATCAACATTTTCGCCTCCTTTGTTCATTATTGTAATATAAATGAACACCGCTTACACCTCTGTCCGATAGCTGACATATGCGCTGTCAATGATTATTGTCACATTGCTATGTATATCTTAACATTGAGACAGGAAAGATAGACGACAGGTTGAAACTTTTTTTTGAGAAATACCTGCCAATAATGAATAAGGAGCGGATATATCATGAGTACAACGTATACACATACAGCCGTTATTACAGGAGCAGCCGGAGGCATTGGTAAAGAATTGGCACGCCGCCTTGCTGAGCGCAAAATCAACTTGGTTCTGGTGGACCTGAATGAAGAAGCTATTCAACAGACAATTACTGATCTGAACCTCGACAAAGAGCACGTCATCGCCGTAAAAGCGAACGTATCCCAAGAAGCAGACGTGAAAAACTATGTGCAAAAAGCATTGGATGCTTTTGGCCGAATCGATTATTTTGCCAACAATGCCGGTATTGAAGGTCCAACAGGACTGATCGAAGACCTGAGTGTTGAAGCACTGGATACGGTATATAACGTCAACATTCGTGGGGTATTCCTCGGTCTGCAGAATGTCATTCCAGTGATGAAAAAACAAAAATCCGGTGCGATTCTCAATACCTCTTCCCTCGCGGGTCTGATGGGTGCACCTGCTGTATCTCCATATATTATGTCCAAACATGCCGTAGTTGGTCTCACGCGTACCGCTGCAAATGAACTGGCACCTTATAATATCCGGGTTAACGCTGTATTACCAGGTACAATCAACACACGTATGATGCGCCAGATCGAAGCTAATTCCGGTAACGTGGAAGACTATCAATCAGCAACCGTGTCCAGTATTCCAATGGGCCGTTACGGTGAACCAGAAGAAGTCGCTGCGGTAATGAACTTCCTGTTGTCCGAAGAAGCATCCTATGTAACAGCTTCCCTCTACACTGTAGATGGCGGTATGATGGGTCAATAAGAAGCTGCAAACGGTAGGATTGATAGGGATTGGGTCGATAGACTTCAAGTCCATCCTTAGAAAAGTTATACCGACAGGTATTCCCGAAGGAACGCTTGGTCGCTACAATCTAAAAAAGGCCTCAACACCACAGTATTGTGGAGTTGAGGTCTTTTTGATAGTACAACACTTGCCATGCAGAAGGCTGCATCTGTGAAAATGTCTTTTGAAACAGCCAGTTAACGCCTCGTTACACCATGTGATCACTCTAACAAACCTAGGACACCTTATATCGGCTAAAAGCGCTTATTTCCCGAACTAACGAATCTCAGACACGCTAATCCCGCAGTAATACTGCCATTGCACCGAAAAGTCCTAAAATCCAGAGAATAACGTGTCTTAGATTCATTACATTCTCAAACAAGCGAGAAATGCCCGAATAAGGCGTGTCAGGTTCGTTAGATTTTGTCTATGCCGAACTTAATCTACGTACCCTGCGTGACCCTTGTCCATCAAGTAGTCCATCTCAGCATCCAGGATGCTTTCCACGGTCAACTCATCCAACTTCACATCTTTGCGACTTAGAATGTAGTCAGCCAGATCATCGCCGTCAATATCCACATCGTTACCTTTGGCATTTTCGTGCGCCTTGTTGATGTACGCTTGCTCATGCTTCAGCACAAGAGCGATATTCGCCTGGCTTGCCTTCGTTTTATCTGCAATATATTGCATCATTTCTTGTTCATTAATTGCGTTTGCTTCTGCCACGTCAGTTCATCTCCTTGATTCATACATACTGTTGCCATTGTAGCATAGGTTAACCCAATACAGGCAGAACTTATGCCTGACCAACGATTAAAGAGCGGGAGCAACGGATTAGTGTAGAGCTAGCTCATCACTCTGCCCCTATGACAACCGCACGTAAAATGTAGCGCCTTCTCCGACCACGCTTCGAGCATACAATTCTCCTTTGTGCTGATCCACAATGGAACGGGCAATCGCCAGGCCCAGACCATGCCCACCATGTTTGCGTGCTCTTGACGAATCGGTGCGATAGAATCGATCGAAGATCCGATCCAGATGTTCCGGCGCAATGCCTTCCCCAGTGTTGGACACGGCCAGCACGACATCATTATTCTGTTTCTGGAGGGTGACGTTTACGGCGCCTTTTGTACCCGAATACTTCACAGCATTATCGAGCAGGATCAGAATAACCTGTTTGATCTGCTCACAGTTCCCATGTACCGTAAGGTTCGGCTCAATGTTGTAATCTAGGGAGATGTTTTTCTCAAAGATAACGGCCTCCATCGGCAAAATAATACTCTCTACCGCATCGCTCATATTAAACTTCGCATGAATCATCGTGGAGCGTGAGTCATCCATCTGTGTCAGATAGAGCAGATCATTCGTAAGTCCGGTCATGCGCTCGGTTTCCGACTTGATATAGTGCAGCCACTTCGCCTGGTTCGCTATAGTATCCTCTTGATTCGCGAGCAACACGTCGGCATTGGTATTGATGATCGCCAGAGGTGTCTTCAGCTCATGTGAAGCATCACCGATGAATTGTTTTTGCTTCTCAAACGCTTCTCTGACTGGTGCAATGGAACGATTGGCAAAATAACGGCTCAGGAAGTAGATCACAATCAGCATAACCAGTCCGACAACAGCAAATGTATAGATCAGGTTCGTCAGAATGCCTTGTTGTGCGGTCACATCAATAAAGACAATCATATGCCCGTCACCGCTCGGATCAACCACATAGGCCCAGTCCGTTCCATCCAGCGCAAATTGTCCAGTCTGCCGTCCCGAATCACCAACTTTATCTTGGTCAACCTTTTGCAGCGCCTCGGTGTAGAACGTATCTTCCATATCAAAGCGGGAATGCGTATCCGTAATCTTCCACTGGTCATCCGTCTTAATCATGAACGACACGGAACGTGCCGGAGGTGAGTTGGGATCCCCTCCCGGTCCTCCATTATCACCACCCATGGCATCGGAGGGAAACGAATCTGAACCGGAACTTGAACTTGAACCTGAGCCTGAACTACCACCTGTACCGGAACCCTGCCCTTCCCCGCGTGGCATCTTGGATGAATTATAAGGACTGTGATAGAAATCGGACACCTTGTACAACTCCATATTTGTCTCACGTTGTACATTCTGATACGTAATCGTATAGATCGTCGCAAATGCCACCAGCATCATAATCGATATGGACACCAGATTCACGATCAGGAATCGATTCCGGAGTTTCTTAAACATCAGGACGTCACCTCAAGTACATAACCCACACCCCGAATCGTGTTAATGCGGACAGCCGAGTTCAGGAAGGTTAATTTTTTGCGCAAAAACGAGATGTACACCTCCACATTGTTATACTCCACTTCCGAATCAAATCCCCACAACTTCTCAATAATCTGCTCTTTGGAGGTAATCGCCTGTTTGCGGGCAATCAACAGCTCCAGCAGTTCATTCTCCTTCAGATTCAACTTGATCTCCTTACCCTGAACGCTCAGCTTCAACTGAGTTGTATTCAGCTCAATGTCACCGAATTTCAGTCCATCCTCGGGAACCACTTCGCCCTTCCGCCTTAAGGCTGCACGAATCCGGGCCAGCAGTTCCTCAGTGGCAAAAGGCTTGGCAATATAATCATCGGCACCATAATCGAGGCCTGTGACTTTGTCCGATAATTCACCTTTGGCCGTAAGCAGAATGACAGGCGTATGAATGCCTTCACTGCGAAGTTTCTTCAGGACGGTGATCCCGTCCATCTCCGGCATCATGATGTCGAGTAGTAACAGGTCGTATATACCGCTCTGCGCATAATCCAATCCTGATCTGCCGTCGTGGACCATGTCCACGGAGTAGTTGTTTTTTTTCAAAATCTGCGACACAGCCTCTGCCAAATGAACCTCATCTTCCGCAATTAATATTCTCATCATCTATTCATTCCTCTGCTTGAATTATTCGTTTTCATGAACCCTTTATGATATCACCTATTCTATCAATCAAACCTTGAATCAATCTTAATTCATTTTGTGCATGCGCACTATTATAGGAAGGTAAAAAAATGTTAACGCAATGTAAAACCATTTAAGATTCATTCAAGGTTGGGGCTCTAAGATACAGACATGGAAGCAATACACGAGGCAACAAAACATACAACCCACAAACGAAAGGACTGATTCCCACATGGCTATTGAAGTATTCAACCGATATGAGAGCAAATATCTTCTGACGGATGAGCAGTATGCACATTTCTACAATGATTTGCTGAAATACATGGAGCTGGATGCCTACAACAAGAAACATGAGTACTACTCCATCAGTAACCTGTACTTCGACACTCCACAAGATTCGCTGATTCGCGCCAGTCTCTCCAAACCAAAATACAAGGAGAAGCTGAGACTGCGGGCTTATGGAATCCCTGAAGAGAATGCCAAAGTGTATCTGGAGATCAAAAAGAAAGTATTTGGCCTGGTGAACAAACGTAGAACAGCCTTGAAGCTGGATGAAGCTTATGAATTCGTTCGTTCGGGACAGGCACCGGAGCTCGCGGATTACATGAACAAACAGGTTGTTGAAGAGATCAAATATTTCCTCCGGGTATACGATCTGGAACCGAAAGTGTATCTGGCGTATGAACGCAAAGCACTCTTTGACAAGAACAGCCGGGATCTCCGCATTACCTTTGACACCAACATTCGCAGCCGCAGATACGATCTGAAGCTGGAACAAGGAGACTACGGTGAACTGCTCGTGAAGGACGGAAGGTGGCTGATGGAAGTGAAAGCCGAGAAAACCGTTCCGCTGTGGCTGTCGCAACTGCTCTGTGAGCATGGTCTCTACCGCACTGGATTCTCCAAATACGGCAACGAGTTCAGACATCTGGTGAGAACAACCAACCTGAATTACCAGACCGAGCGCATTCTTGTACCAGGTACCGATTTCAACCCATCCATAGAACAAGATAAAACGATTATAGAAAGAGAGCGTGTCCTATATGCTTGATTCACTGTTCAGTTCAGCCCTAACCGATACCAACCTGACGTTTAACAACGCAGTCATAACCATTGGTCTTGCCATTATTCTGGGGTTAATCATCAGCCTCACGTACATGAAGACTAACCAAAGCACATACTCCCAAAGCTTCACCTTAACAATGGTCGTCCTACCCGTTATTGTCGCCATTATCATCCTGCTCATCGGCAGCAACATCGCTCGAGCATTCAGCTTGGCAGGTGCCTTCTCGATCATCCGATTCCGAAGTGCCCCTGGTGATCCAAAAGACATTGCTTACGTATTGTTCACGATGGCTTCCGGTCTTGCCTGCGGTGTAGGCGCTTTTGGATACGCGGTGTTGTTCACCATTATCCTGTGTGTACTGATGTTTGTCCTGAGTCGCTTCAACTTCGGCGGCAAGAAAAGTCAGCTGAAAACGCTGAAAGTCACCATCCCTGAGAACTTGAGCTATGAAGAAGCACTTAATGAAGTGTTCCATACATTCAATGTACCTTTTGATCTAAAAAAAATCAGAACCACTGAACTCGGCAGTCTGTATGAGCTGGTCTACAGTGTAACCATTCACGAAAGTGTTAGCCAAAAGGAATTCCTCGATGCGATCCGCACACGGAACGGCAACCTGGATATCTCGTTAACCATGAGTCCAACAACAGAATATTAATTTTTAATTCGAAGGGAACGATCTAATATGAAGAAAAACATGATAACAGGCAGCAAACTTTGGTCCATCGCCATGATTACCAGCCTACTCGCAGCATGCAGTTCACCAGCAACCACAAGCACAACGGCCAATGCCGCAACGTCAACGACAGGAACAACCAAAACGGTATCTGTTAGCGAGCAAACTTCTGTAAAATACGCGGATCTGGTCTCTCTGGATGCGGACGATACCAATATTAGCTGGAGTGAGGCAGATTCCACAGCGATTAAGCTGAACGGAACAACTGCAACGGTGACCGGTTCGGGCGCCAAAGCAGCGAATGGTTCGGTAACCATCTCCGAAGCAGGCACTTATGTACTTAGCGGTGAGCTAACGGATGGACAGATCGTGGTTAACGTTGCCGATAAGGGTACTGTGCATCTCGTATTAAACGGAGCAACCATTCATGATAACGACAGTGCCGCGATCTACATTCAGAAGGCTGGTAAAGCGGTGATTACACTCGAAAAAGGAACCAAGAATACCGTTTCCGATGGTAAAACGTATGTGTACGCCGACGCTACGACAGATGAGCCTGATGCTGCAATCTTCAGCAAAGCGGATCTTACATTCAATGGTGCAGGTCAATTGACCGTCACAGGTAACTATAATGAAGGGATTACGAGCAAGGATGATCTGAAAATCATTAGTGGTAACATCAGTGTCAAAGCAGCCGATGACGGCATCAAAGGTAAGGATATGGTCGCCATCCAAGCGGGTACGATTACCATTGAAGCCGAAGGCGACGGCATTAAATCAACCAATGACACAGATACCACCAAAGGCTTCGTTGCCATCGCAGGAGGTACCTTCGATATCCAAAGTGGCAACGACGGTATTCAAGCTGAAACCGCACTTGTTGCGGATGGCGGCACATACAACATTGTAACGGGCGGCGGTAGCGTCAATGCACCAGCCAAAGTAGAAGAAGGTCCATTTGGCGGCGGTGGCGGTGGATGGGGTGGCAGCACACCTCCAACGGATATGGGCACACCACCGGATGGCGAACCTCCTGCAGATATGCCGGAGATGCCTACTAACAGCGGTACAAATGCAGGAGCTAATACAAACGGCGCAGCAGCATCCAACTCTGCCAACACAACAACAACGGATAACAATGCCGATGCGGACACAGCAACAACAGCAACCGAGTCCACAAGTGCCAAAGCACTCAAAGCAGGTACAGATCTTACAATTAATGGCGGTACGTATACCATTGATTCCATGGATGATTCCCTACACAGCAACAATAACGTAACCGTCAACGATGGAACATTCAGCATTGAATCCGGTGATGACGGCATTCATGCCGATCAGGCCCTTACGATTAACGGCGGAACCATCACCATTGCGAAGAGCTATGAAGGACTTGAAGGTGCAATGATCACCCTGAACGATGGGGATGTGGATGTAACGGCATCCGATGATGGCGTAAATGCTGCAGGTGGCGAGACGGAAACAGCTGCGAATACAACGGCAAGTACAGATAGCGCTACTACAGCAACCGATGCAACCACGACATCCAACATCTCTGTAACCGAAACGACAGGTACAACTTCGACTACCGATCAGGCATCTCAAGGTACAGCTACTACTCAGCAAGGACGTGGACCGGGCGGTATGGGTGGTGCAGCAGCAAGCACTAACGAGTTCCACATTAACGGCGGCTCCCTCACGGTGAACGCAGGTGGTGACGGACTGGATTCCAATGGTTCCATCAACATGACTGGCGGAACGGTTATTGTGAACGGACCGACGGATAGCGGCAACGGAGCACTGGATTATGACGGCACCTTTGAAATCAGTGGTGGATACCTCGTGGCTGCCGGCAGCTCTGGTATGGCACAAGGAACATCCGATGCGTCTACGCAAAACACCATTGTGATGACATTCCCTGCAACGCAAAAAGCTGGAACACTTGTACATGTACAAGATAGCGAAGGCAATAATATTCTGACCTTTGCTCCGGCAAAAGATTATCAAACTGTGGTTGTCAGCTCACCGGATCTTGCAAAAGATGGTTCATACGTGATTTACTCCGGTGGTACGTCTACAGGTAAAGCGGTGGATGGGCTCTACACAGACGGTACTTACAGTGGCGGAACCAAGGTGGTTGCATTCCAATCGACCAGTAATGTGACTTGGGTGAATGAATCTGGTGTGACCACAGCCAATACAGGTATGGGCGGTCCTGGCGGAGGTCGTGGCCAAGGCGGATTCGGAGGCGGCAGAAATCGGACGCAATCCGGTACAACCTCTGAGAGCACAGGCACTACTACGGATTCTGCAAAATAAGACATAGTGCTGAGTGATAAAGGTTACCTCGCTAGCTCAGACGAAACAAAAAAGGCTCCGAATTCACTTTCACGGTGAGTTCGGAGCCTTCTTTCGTTATACTTCTGGAACAGGATTACAGGGAATTACAGTCCTCTGCCCAAGGTGAAGGCAACGCAATCCCTTTTCTCAAAACGTGTAGACATATACCTTGGTACGCAGGGCATCCCGGCATGTAATAGTGCGTAGCGGTTCTTTTCCTGGCAGGGCAAAACAGACGCTAATCACCTTGGCACCCGGCGGAAGCTCACGACTGAACTTGTCCATAAGCCGGGTCATGGCTCCCGGGAACAGATAACAAATCACACAATCCGCATGTTCATAGGAACTGGTGTAGATATCCCCGCGCATGAAACGCAGCCTGCCCTTGAGAGAGTGCTTGTTCCCCTTGGCTCGACGTAAGCGAACACTGAGATAGGCAATCATTTGAGACGACCATAAGGGGATGATAGAATTCTCAATCCCCGTCAGCCTTTTACCAGGGCAGTGTCTTACAACATCCAATCCCAATGTGCCCCATCCAGAGCCCGCTTCGAGCACATCCCCGTACCCTGGAATGCGCTTTACCTCCTGAATGACCACCTGTCTGACACGACTGGATGTGGGCATCGGGGAAATCCCGTTTTTCCAACTGACAAGTACGATGGATATGACACAGATCAATGTCACCACGGCAATCAGCCATGGAATCAGGTAAATGATGAACATAAACTCATCCCTTTGTTATCACTCATTCATTCCGGCACATGAGACTTCATATATACACCTTTTTTGTATACAGACTTGATGGTAAAGTGTACACCCAGCTTGCGATTCGTCCGATAGATTAGCGAGTTAATCTCGTCGATCCCTACCGCTTCACTCTCCAGCATGCTCCGCTCCGGCCACACCTGAGCCACAATCTGCTCTCGGGTCACAAAATGGTCCAGTTCACTATACAGCAGCTTGAACAGCTGATACTCCTTCTTGGACAGCGGAATCTCCACTTCACCGATCTGCACGGTTTGCAGGTGATCCTGCAAGCGTACACCCTCACCCAGCAGATCCGACACCCGATATTCCCTTGTCTCTCCAAGATCCCCTTCAGCGCGAAGCTGGATCAGTCCGTTGACCAACGTCAGGCTATCGCCCTCGCTAAACGGATATTTCTCATAGGGAACGAGGCGCTGCCCGTTCAGTTCGGTACCGTTTTTGCTATCCAGATCCTCAATCCATAGCTGTTGCTGTACATCATAATGAATGCGGCAATGCCGCTTCGATATCATCTGATTATAAACAGACAAGTCCAATTCACTGCCGCCTGTATAACGTCCCACCGTAATGGAGCGACCCTGGCTTACATAAGCGAACGAGCCGTCACTTTCCTGCCCTGGCGTACGAATGACGATTTTTGCCGTCTCCCGCATGTTATTCTCCCACCTTCAATGATCACTCGATCTCTATAAGAGGTCGTTCAAAAAGCCCGCTTTTGATTACGACGGATGCCTAACGGCATCATCAGCATCGAATATGGCATTCAGCCGAAATGTCCGTTGCTCACGTAGGTTTTGCCTACGCTCCGCTACTCCATTTCTAGCTTCATCCCATCTTCTCGGTACTGAAAACCGGTCTTTTTGAACACGTACTATAAACATTTTGTAACAATAATGATAAGATCATCAGATTTGTTCCATTGTTTGCACCGCTATAGTTCAATATAGTGGTATACAGGAACGATTTATGTTCGGTTCTACTTACTCTACTATACCAGACGTTGTGCTTTTTTTCTCATGATGGCCGGATGTCTACTTTAGCTCATTCAACAAGAGAGGTACCTTCCTATGAACAAAAAAAATATTTTCATATACGTGTTGCTCGCCTTTGCCCTGTCCATGACATTAACCGTGCTCTCCCGTATGAATGATGATGGCGGAGAATCACTGAAAGGCACATCGGCTTCCGAAACCTCATGGTTACAAATGAAGATCCAACCCTAAGTCTACTCTATTATAACGTGATCTCCGCGCAAAACGTTTCACGAATGTCATATTAGGCTATTGCATCGAATCCAAATTAAAACAGATCAATAAGGCCCCAGATTGCTGGTCACAGCATCCCGGAGCCTCATTTTGGATTGTAAAACAATACCGAAAGTATCGATGATTGCATGACTTCAATCATAAACTGCCCGGCACGCAGATGGATTTCAGCTATTTGTGCTGGTGACATTTTTTAGTTTTGTGATTTTGGTTTCCTCTCCACCTTTCAACCCAACAATTTCTCCATTTAATCACGGTGTTAAGGGGTAGAGTATAGACACTTGCAAGTAGATTTCTGTTAGGTGCTTCTGGATTATCGAGGAGCGCCTTTTTCATTTTCTGATCGGGATCATATAACATAAATTTAACTTAAATCATAAATAATGTTAATTTTATGTCATTCTTAGGTTCATGTGCTCTGATATAATTTCTGCTAGGTCTACGAAAGGAGATCTTACGGTTGAAAAAAGAGCTTGGTGTATTGATGGTGTTGAGTGTCGTTATGCTTTCAGGATGTGGATCAGATAAGCCTGAAACAGTTTCGCAAGGAGCGGGTGAGTCTCCCAGTAAACAAGTAACAACACAGCCGGTGCAAGATACGGATGCGAAATTGCTGGGATCTTCAGAGGATGAAAGGGTTAAATTTTATACAAAAACCGATGGGGTAACTCTGGACGTTAACAGTAATAAAAAAGACTTTTCTTGGAATGTCCCTGTTGATACTGGAACTCCCCCGCAGGTAATTTATACGGATGTTACAGGCGATGGAAAAGAAGAAGCCGTAGTTATCATCCAGACTGGGCGAGGAACAGAATTAAACAATTATGATATTCATGTCGTTAGTGCCGAGGATTTAAGCGAAATTAAAGTCCAAAGCTATGAGGAGATTGTTGCTAATCAGATTGAGACGCATGTTGCTAAAAAGGGCGACGGTACACTAGCGATCTCCGTTAAATCACAAGGAAAGGAATATGATTTCAATTATGGGTTTGATCCAGCGCCGGATTACAAGCAAGACAGCCTTGCTTTTGGTGGTGTAAATATTTATTCATTGGAGAATCAAAAAATAAAATTGAACCTTGGAGGATCTGTAGGTGCATCTCCCACATATGTATGTGATTTCAATATCACATACATATTCGATAGTGCCAAGAATGAATTTCTTGCTGATTTAATTGAAGTTAAACCTATTGAAAAATAAAAAAAGGCTGACCATTATTACTTCCTACAGTCCTCCAGGTGTTCAAATAGAATTGAACACATTGCAACAAAAATTCGGATAGTGTTCTTTGCTTATATCTTTCATGAACATCATTGGGAGAAGGCGATAGTGCGAGAAGAGAGCATACGTTGGATTGAACAACATTTATTCTCATGCGTGTTCCTTCGCATCCCATTTCATTATGACTACGGTGAGCCATCGTGGATGAAAGCTCCAATCATCTATAACTGAGTATGAGATAGGGCGCTCCTGGATTATCGTGGAGCACCTTTTTTCGTTTCCTGGTTTGCAAAATGAACTTCACTTGGGCGTTTTGCTGTTTGTGATTAGAAGGTAATAGTATTTCTTGAGGTCTGCCATTAATAGGATCAACACCAAATTTTTCAATATACATATTACAAAGCGTAGCTAATTGGGTAGACAATTCTAATCCAACTTTTGAAAAGTTTCCCGCTCCTTCTGTTTAGTGTCATCTCCCTAATCTGTACAAATACAATTGGAATACGTCATGACCGCTTTGTGTACAGCTTGTATGCTTTTTAATAAATAATTTTGACAAACCAATGTACTCGTTCCTTTATGTTGGTAGTGTGATTCATAAGTTACTAATTTTCAAGGAATAAATGACATGCTATCAACTTTTATGGGTTATATATGATGCATAATAACACTTGTAAAAAATACCAACATTTAGAAGGGAAGCGGTTTTAATTTTTAAGAAGTATTCAGTTGTCCTAAGTTCCATAGTTACAGTAAGTATTTTATTATCTGGATGTGGATCTGAAAGTTCAGAAAAACCTAGTGATCAAACAGGAAATACATCAACGGAGACGGATAAGAGAGACGAAATTGAAAGTCAAACTCCAGATTCGCCTTATGCTAATGTAGTTAAGATTGATACCAATCAAGAAAACCCGACCGTTCGAGCCCGGATAGATACAGATAATGGTGAGTTATATGTTGTTTCAGAAGGAAAAGAAGCGATTGGACATGTCACTACACCAAGTGTTCTAGGGCAAGAAGGTGACTTCTTTTATCAAGGTAATTACTCCGTGATTTACAAACATAATGAGGATAAAAAAGAATTAAAAGAATTACAGGATCTTGTTTTTATTCAACCTTCTGACCAACCTATTTCCTTTGAGAAAATCAGTTTTGAAGCAATGGACGTTTTCTTGCTCACTCCTGAATACACAGCTTCAAGAGGGTATAATTCTTATGCTTTTGGCATTGATAAAAAAAGTGGAGAAGCATTTGCAATCACTTTTAAAAATGCTGAAAAAGTTAGTACTCCCGTTAATAAAAGCGAAAAGCTGGTCGTAACCACGAAAAATACAGAAGGACAGGGTGATACATTAATCACAGAATATACCTTTAATAAAGACAGTAAACAATTCGTAACAGAATAGTAAGATGCACTACCACCAGGGTGATACGCTCCCATTATATTAGACAGTAGCCTTATTTTGAGTTGAATAACAATTCCGAAAGTATAGATGATTGCATGACTTCAATCATAAACTGCCCGGCACGCAGATGGATTTCAGCCATTTGTGCTGGTGACATTTCTTAGTTTTGTGATTTCGGTTTCCTCTCCACCTTCCAACCCAACAATTTCTCCACATATCACGGTGTTAACGGGTAGAGTAAAGACCACTTGCAAGTAGATTTCTGTTAGGTGCTCCTGGATTATCGAGGAACGTCTTTTTTTCGGGATTATATAACATAAATTTAACTTAAATCATAAATAATGTTAATGCTATGTCATTCATGGTTTCATTTGCTTTGATATAATTTCTGCTAGGTCTACGAAAGGAGATCTTAGGGTTGAAAAAAGAGATTGGTGTATCGATGTTGTTAAGTGTCGTTATGCTTTCAGGATGTGGTGGATCAGGTAAGCCCGCATCGGTTACGCAAGGTTCGGGTAAGTCTCCCAGTAAACAAGTAACAACAAATCCGGAACAAAACACATCCGATGATTGTACTGTAGATCGTATAAGTTTAGATAGTGAAACTGAAAAATATTTCTATGGAACTTGGAACGTTGAGAAGCTTTTAGGATTTGCAAATTCATATAATGATGCTTCTGAATATCCAACAGGGCAAAAATTTATTGGAGCTAAAATTATAATCGAAAAAGACTTTTTTTCATCAAAAGGACTTAAAAACTATAAGAAATATCAATCTGAACTAAAAAATCCATTATATCAGATTACATCGACATGCTATAAATCTGACTCTTTTTATAAATTTTATAAAATAGATATCCCAGACTCAAATATAAATGATGTAGTAAAAGTAATAGATGTAAGTGACCCTTCTACGAAACTTGGCATACCTTCAGGTTTAAATTTTTTTGCTGTTAATAACGATAGGCTTATCTTGTTATCTGAGGCAACTATTTTTGAGCTAAAAAAAATTACTGATTAAATGAATTAAGGTTATGTAATTAGTTTCGTGCTAATTAATTGATTCTGAAAATGCCTGTGAATATAATTTTCAAACAAGAAAGGGCTTTTGGGACAGCTCCAGTTTTTTTGAGGAGGCTATGTAAATGTTAATTAAAGTATTTAAGGAATGGTCGGACCAAAATAATGGTCGAATTGAAATACTTGCTCCTACTGGGAAAATGACTGCTATGAATAAATTCAAACCAGGTGCATCCGAAGATAAAATTAAAGAGCTTTCAGAGTATTTTTCTACTCCATTGCCTCCAGATTACACAAGCTTTTTACAATTATGTAATGGAGCTTCCTTGTTTGAAGACCCTGAATATGGCGGGGAGAGCTTCTTATATTCATCCCAAGATGTTATACATTACAATGAAGCATCAGATAATAAGATTGTGGTCGCCAATATTCTTGATGATCGAATCCTAATTGATTTAGAGCGTTGGAGTTCAGGTGATGAGAAATATCTGTTGCTTTGTGAGAGTTTAAATCCTGTGGATTACGCAAGCCCATTTTATAGTAATTTTGAAACATGGTTAGATCGCTTTCTGATCTCTCAGGGCGAGAAGTTCTGGTACTGGAAGACAGAACGTAGTTTTGAAGAATAAAAAGAAATTTTCTTCAGTTAGGCTGCTATTAAAAGTGTACCCTTTAGATAGACACTTTAATTTCCGGAGGTGTGAGTATGCTCGATGAAAGAGAGCTTCAAATTAAAGAGAGAATACAAGAAAGATACGATATTACGGAGCAAATATATTCAGCTTGGTTTACTGAAAATTCTGCGGTGCTTTTACCGAGTAATAGATTCTATCAAAAGGAAAACATAGAAAAGTACAGAGCATTTTCATATCTGCTAGACAGAGGATATATTGTTGCACAACCCGTAGAGAATAATCCGGAGACAGTTGCAGTAACTATAACCCCTGATGGCATAGACTACTATGAGCAAGGATATCTTAATGGAAAAGCAAACGGCTTTCAAGTCGTCGAAGAGATTAAGAACAAGGAATAAAGAAGGAACTCTGGATATGAAACACATCCGGAGTCCTTCCATTTAGTTCAAACAAGAACATACACCAACAAGAACGTCCGTTCAAACCGCCCACACACATCATGGACTGGAATTAGAATCATTACATCAATCTACTTCTTCCTCAGGCACAGTAGGCTCGTCGGCAGGCTTTGCTGTCTCTTTGGACTGTATTTCCTCCATCCGGCTCGACACCTTCTGATACAGGTAAGAGATCCCCAGCAATAGTACTCCAAAGCTGAAATAGGCAAAGATTTTGCTACCCGAGGTAAGCATCCCCACATCATAGAACACCATCTTCCCCGTAGCGAACAACGTTAGGCCAAGGCCGAGACGCCGAATCATGACATATTTTCTACGGAATCCATACGCAATATAGAGTATTGCCAGCAGCAGATAGATTAGGCTGAACATCAGCCCCACATCACCCCACTGGAACTGAATCGTCAGGAAAACGGTGATGACACCCAGCAGATATACCCCTGCGATAACCGGGTACCATTCAATGCTCTTGAACTGTCCGCGGATGCCTGCAATTAGCAGATCCCTTCCTGCAAAGAATACCCCTACGTTAAAGATAATTAGGACCAGCAAACCAACAATCTCCGCCGCTGTATGCTGCTGAACTTCCGGCTGAAGCGCTGGCATGGTTAAGGTGACAGCCAGCGCAATACAGCAGCCAATGGCATGCAGGAAGGTGGTATACCCCTGCACGTATTGATCACGCAGAAGCTTTACCTTGTTCAGTCCATAGGCCAACGCAATCGTGAGCGCTGCGAACATGAGCAACTTGTAGAACATGTATAACAGGAACGTCCCATCGACAGCTCTGGTATACAATTCATTCGACTCATACAGCACGTATAACCACAGATTCGCAAGTGTCACATACTTGAATCCGTTCAGGAAACCCAGCTCCAGCGGGCTGTAATTGAATCTCTCTCTGGAAGATGAGTTGCTGTGAACTGCCCAGACATAATACAGTGTAATAAGCACAGTTCCCAGCGTGATACTGGAGTATTTTAACATGAAGTAAGAACGTTCCCCGATGAAGAATAGCGCCAGCAGATCGTAGTACACAAAAGTGATTAGACATAGAAGCACAATGCCCCATCCGGCACGTTCCACAGACTTGAGCCGTTTCAGATGTCCTAGCGTAACCAACAGAACCCCTTCAATTAACCAACCCATCGATAACCACTTGGCCCCGAATTGGAACGGAATAATCAAAACGGCAAAGGTCAGGGAAGTGACATAGAAGAGCAGAATCGTCTGTTTCTCCTGAGCCATATGGCGCTGGACGAATCGTGCGAGGCCCAGATACACCACGCAGAAGATCAACGCCAGCAAGCCCTGAGCATCATTCCAATTTGCCACATCAAACAGTACGTATAACATCAGACAGCTGATGCTCGTATTCATGGCGAGCAGAGCGAAATCCCACCAGGTTAACTTCATTCGATGTTTGAAAGGATATGCCAGCGTAATGCCCAGATATAATGCAAACGTCACAATGGAATACAGCATGCCAATCTTCTCACTTGGCGACAGCCATAAGAGGATGAGCATGGATGGTGTGTTGAACAGGAAACTGATATAGTGCACCACCGGCCACCGTTTGCCGAATGATATAAACACAATAATGCCGTTTAAGAGCAGCAGATAGATCATGGCTACATAGACAGCCGGACCTTCAAGTCCGAACGAGAACATGTAGGAGAATAACGGAAGATATCCGCCCACGAGACCTAGTGAACAGATGGTCTTCGACTGGTATCTCAAGGACAACAATACGGAGATTGCCGATACCAACACAGACAAGCCAAGTCCCGTATATAACCCGATAATATGCAGTAAAAAGTAACTATAGAAGACGGAGCCGAACAAGACGGATATCCCACCGCCGAGCAGCCCCATCGCAAACGTCTGCCTTTTGCGGCGGAACAGCCACTCTCCTCCAGCGAGCATCAGTGCACCGAGCAGGAAAAAGGCTCCGCTCTTCATCTCGTCATTAAACCAGGTCGAGTACGAGTATTGGAACGCTGCTCCAACGCCCAGAATGAGGAGCAAGATGGCTACTTTGTTGATCCAGCTGAGTCCAATCTTCATCTCCATGCGATTCTGTTTGATCCTGCGTTGGATAGTCTCTTCGCTCAACCCTTCCTCCGCCATATGCTCATAACCACGTTCCATGTGCCCACGCAGAGCCTCTTCTCTATCCCGTACGGCTCGTCTGTGCGATTCAATGCGCTCATTCACCTCTGCCGCAAGGTAAGCAATCCTCTCCTTCACCTCGTGGGAATCCTCTTGTAACTCCTGTGCGGCCTGGTTGTACAGCGAGTTCAGATTGGATTTGGTTCGATGTTCATGGAATGCAATTCGATCATTATGTACTGCTGTTTTCCCTTGAAAATAGGTCTCCATCTTCTCCCGGGATACCCGGATCAGATTCAGCTTCTCATCCAGCATTTGTTCAGATAACGCCATCCGAAGACGTGCATTCTCTTCTTCCATCTTGCGCGAGCGAAGTTCAAGCTGGCGCAGCTTGAGCTTATGAGCCTCATACTGTTCCTGTAACTGTTCATTCTGAACGATCAGGTCATCGGACTGGTATTCCTGGAGCAGGGCATGGTACTCCTTCGCCAGCTGTTTCTGCTGCTCCTGAACCTGTTGAAGCCGATCCTTAAACTCCTTCATGAGCTTCCTCCGTTGGTTGATGTTTAATCTTTTCCCTATATTTTACTATATGTATGCCATAAAAAGAGGTTTAAACATTAGATATATCTGTGCAATATTTCATCCGTAGGATCTCAAACGCAAAAAAGCCGGGAAGCAACTGCTTCGCCGGACTTATATTCATATGAGCATTTGCACAAGAATCGATGCTTATGCCGCATCACTCGTCTCCGATTGGTCCGCTGACTCGGGCTCAATTATCTCGGTCGCATCAGGGTCTAGCCAACTGGCGATCATGCCACGCACATACTGCAGATCGTCCTCCGACAGATCGTAGTACCATGTGCCACTGCGCGTTGCACCCTCCCCCTTCAGCATGTAATTGCTGATCGTTGGTATGCTATCTTTCATATATAAGGACTCGGCAAATTTCACGATAAAGTCCGAGGTCATGTTGGTTGTAAAATTCGATCCGGCAATCTGGATTACGTCCGGGATTTTGGTCAGATTTTTGACCTCCAGCGCACGATTCATGAAGGCACTTAAGAAAATCCGGTGACGCATCGTCCGATTGAAATCAGAATCTTCCCGGTAACGCACATATCCAAGCGCTTCTTCACCGCTATAGATCGGTTTGTTGGCTTCAACGAACAGCTTTTCATGCGCTCTTGATTTGTTCTCAATATTCTTTTTGATCGGCAGTTCAACGCCACCCACCGCATCAACAATATCCTTGAGCCCGTTAAAATTAATCGCGGCATAGAAATCCACTTTGTTCCCCAGCAAATTCTCCACTGTATCCATCGCCATCTTGGCTTCACCATGGGCATACGCTGAGTTGATCTTTGACTTCACATCCCGGCCGACAATCTCGGTATAGGAGTCACGCGGAATGGACAGCAGCAGCACTTTATTGTCTTCTGGACGCACGACGGAATAGATGATGGTATCCGAACGGCTTGGTTCGTTATCCCGTTGGTCAATCCCTAGCAGCAACAGCGAGAATGGGTCGGTATGTTCCACGACAGGGGCATCCTTATCGCCCGCTGGTACAAAGGAGTCATCCAAGGCTTCCTTCACCGTAGCTGAAGCGAACATGTTAAAGGCAAACACGACGAGTTGCTTTTGATAGATAAATCCGAGTCCTCCCAACACAAGCAGCACACTTAGGGTGATGATTAATGGCTTCTTCCATTTCTTCTTCGGTTTCTTCGGCTTCCGTCTTGTTAAATGTGCAGCACTGTTTTCCATCATATCTCCTTTAATAACGGGTTCTTAGAATCATTTAACTATATTAATAACACGTTTTCAATAGATTACGTTATAATCTGCATTACATAAATGAATAGAGAAGGAGCGATGAATGTGGAATATCGACGTTTGGGCAATAGTGGTTTGCGTGTGTCGGCACTGGGGCTTGGCACCAATGCATTTGGCAAACGCGCGGATGAAGCAGCTTCTACCCGCATTATTCATGCAGCGATGGATCAGGGCATCAACTTTATCGATACCGCCAATATCTACGCAGGCACGGAATCGGAACGCATTATTGGACAGGCTCTCACAGGTCGACGGGAAAACGCGGTGCTTGCTACCAAGGCCGGATTACCCCGGCATGATGGTCCTCATGGGCGGGGTTCCTCCCGCTACCATCTGCAACAAGAGCTGGAACATAGCCTGCGGCGTCTGCAAACGGATTATGTCGATCTGTACCAGATCCATACTTTTGATCCGCATACACCGCTGGATGAGACACTGCGCACACTGGATGATATGGTCACTTCCGGCAAAGTCCGTTACATCGGAGCCTCCAACTACGCAGCTTGGGAGCTGATGAAAGCTCTGGGCATCAGTGAACATAAAGGTTATGTGCGCTACATCTCCACCCAAACCAGCTACTCCCTGGCAGACCGTACGCCCGAGTTGGAACTGGTACCGATGTGTCTGGATCAGGGTGTAGGTATTATTCCGTACTTCCCGTTGGCAGGTGGTATTCTGACAGGTAAATATAACGGACAGACCAGTGTACCTTCTGGTTCCAGAGCAGACACCGATCCGTCTTTCAACCGTTTCTTGCTGGAGCATAATATTCAACTGAGCGAACAAGTAAGCGCAAAAGCGGCTGCATATGGATGCTCCCCGAGTGTGCTGTCGCTTGCATGGCTGCTGACACGTCAGGCTGTATCCACAGTGATTGTTGGCGCTACACACACCGATCAGTTGGAACACAATCTGGCTAGTCTGGACATGTCACTGCCTGATGAGCTGTTGGCCGATCTGGACCAGATCAGTGACTCTTTCCGTCGCCGCGAGCCGTTTGCGTCCTATCGAATCGATTGAGCAACCTAAACAGACCTCCCGACAAGATGAAGTCAGGAGGTCTGTTTGTATTTTGCAGAGGTGCTATAATTATTAATAATTAGAAAATTTCCCAGTTCCACTACAAACTGTAGTTTAATAAATTAAAAAAAGATATATTACGGATCAACTCTCTGTTTTTTGGCGAAGAAACTCCTGCATGATCTCCAAATACTCTCCCTTACGTTCATCCAAAGTTTCGAAAAATGCCTTGTCCGACTCCTCGACCAGATGAATTCCCTCCACAGCCAATCGGGTTCCTTCTTCCGTTGTTGTGATAATGTTGGCACGCGTATCTGTCTGATGACGGGCGCGGGTAATTAATCCCCTTTTTTCAAGCGCACGTAGAACCTGAGAAGTTACGTTAACATCCACCTTGGCAAAATGAGCAATTTGAACCTGAGTAACTCCTTTGCCTTCCTCATCGTGTTCATTGAGCCACAAACAGGCGTGCAATAATACAAATTGAGGTTGTGTCAGTTCGAGGGGCTCCAGCACCCTGCGTACTTCCTTTTGCCACATGGATGTAACCTGCCATAACAGATATCCCGGGCTTTCTTGTGCGTTTTTATACCTTGAGCTTGTCATCTCATACCTCCATGATGTGCGACCTTATGCAACAGAATATGTACCCGTCAGTCAATGAAGTAAATCCATTATTCATATAACGATGATGGAAACATATCCGTTGCAATTCTGTGTGTTCTTTCTCAAAAAAATTAGCGGGCAGGTATAAACTGCTTCACCCATTGTCCGAATCCTTGCGGATTGCGGCTCTGTATAAGAATGGTTCCTTCTCCCCGGAACCGACATACCAGTCCTTCTCCACTTGTTACACTGGATAACCAGCCCTGTGAAGCTTTCTCAATACGGTAATCAACATAATGAGGCCATGCCACCAAATGGGCGTTATCCACGATCATTTCTTCACCTGCTGCCAGATTAATCGCATGGATGGCACCATAGGAAGACAGAAATACAGTTCCACGTCCGCTGATCTCAATAATGAAGAAACCTTCTCCCGAAAAGAGACCTTTCTTCAGGTTTTGCATTTTGGTATTCACCTGAATGCCCTCGGTTCCTGCCAGAAATCCGTCTTTCTGCACATAGAGTGAATAAGAACCGTCCAATTCAACAGCTTCTACATCGCCCATGCTTGAAGGTGAGAGCAGAATCTCTGCCGACCCGCCCGCAGCCGTCAGTTCCTGAAAGAAAAACTTCTCCCCGCTCAGCATCCGACCGAACCCGGCAAACATTCCGCCTTCTGCTGAACCCTTCAGTTCAACCGTAGGCGTCATGGATACCATCGCACCACTCTCAGCCTTGAACCGTTCTCCCCGCTGCAAATGTACCTTGAGCATCGCAAAAGCACCATCATATAAAATCTCATAGTTCACGGTTGCACCAGCTCCCTATTGTCAGAGTTAAAATCATTTAGTCCATTATCTTCCAGAACTGCTGATTTGTCTCCGTATTCCTTCACAATATGTTGATCTCCCCAATTACAGAGTGCATTGAGAATCGGTTCAAGACTTCTCCCGTAATCACTCAATTCGTATTCTACTTTGGGAGGGACCTGATTGTATACGATTCGGTTTACGATTCCGTCGTTTTCAAGCTCTCTCAGCTGTTGTGTTAACATTTTCTGTGTGATTGCGGGCATAATACGTTTGAGATCACTGGTTCGTCTCTTCCCATGTGTCAGATGACAGAGAATGACGCATTTCCACTTGCCACCGATCACTTCTAAGGTCGCTTCAACCGAGATGTTATATTTTTTTCTTACCATAACTTGCTTCCTCCCTGATGAATTGGATTACATCCGTCGCATGCTGTATAGGCACCAAAAAGTACGTAGGGTACTAAAAAGTACGTACTATTCAATCTATACCGAATAACTCATAATAGCATTTGCCGGTACGTAAATCTACATTCGGGGGAGTTGAGCAAGAAATGTTACAAGATTCAAAACGCAGCACGTGGGCACTGCTAGCACTGGCCATTAGTGCATTCGCAATCGGTACCACAGAATTTATCAGCGTTGGGCTACTGCCCCTCATTGCAGATAACCTGGGCATTTCCGTAACTACAGCGGGACTGACCGTTACTTTATATGCATTAGGCGTTACCTTTGGGGCTCCTGTCCTGACCTCACTGACGTCTACCATATCACGCAAAACGTTATTGCTTGCCATCATGATTGTCTTCATTGCGGGTAACACGTTGGCTGCACTATCGACGGGCGTCACCATGTTACTCATTGCGCGAGTCGTATCCGCTCTGGCACACGGAGTATTCATGTCTATCGGCTCCACCATCGCAGCGGATCTGGTTCCTGCCAACCGCAGAGCAAGTGCCATTGCCATCATGTTCTCCGGGCTAACGATAGCCACGGTAACGGGCGTACCTCTCGGTACACTCATCGGTCAACATTGGGGCTGGCGCGCTGCCTTTATCCTGATTGTTGTAGTTGGCATCGTTGCAAGCATCGGAAACCTGATACTCGTTCCATCCACGTTGAAGCGAGGAACACAAACGGCATTTCGGGATCAGCTGAAGCTGGTTACAGGCGGACGATTGCTGCTTGCTTTTGCCATCACTGCAGTCGGGTACGGAGGAACATTTGTTGTGTTTACGTATCTGTCTCCGTTGTTGCATGATATTAGCGGATATTCCGAGAAAACAGTAGCGTTCATTCTGTTGTTGTACGGAATAGCCATCGCTGTTGGCAACATCATCGGCGGCAGAGCAGCCAATCGCAACCCGCTCAAGGCGCTCTTCTACATGTTCATCATTCAGACCATCATTCTCGGCGTGATGTACTTCACCGTCCCGTTCAAGTTGGCAGCACTGCTCACCATTATGGGTATGGGCCTGCTCGCCTTCATGAATGTGCCTGGTCTTCAGATGTACGTTGTAACCTTGGCTGAGCGATATGCACCACAGGCCAAGGATGTTGCCTCAGCCTTTAACATCGCCGCATTTAATGCAGGGATCGCTATAGGTGCCTATTTGGGTGGAGTGATCAATGACTCCATTGGTTTGATTCACACGACATGGGTTGGTGCCTTGATGGTTCTCGTAGCTGTAATTCTGACGGCATGGGCTAAAATGCTGGAAAGCAAGGATCAACATGTACCTGCCGAACTGCAGAAGGCTTCGTTCTAAGTTGCATCCCGACCATTGGGCTCGGCCTGGGAATATTGGTTCCAAATTTATGAGGGGAACCGGTTTCACATCGTATTTTACTATACTATATACGTTGAACCCAATTTGATCTACTGTGATTTAATTTTGTATGATAAAACAACAAAAATTCAGCTTCAAACGACTGATTTTCACACAATTGAAGGAGGAACTCTCATGACAACATCTCAAACCGCACAACATTTACAATCTACAGTAACTCTGCATAACGGTGTTTCAATGCCTTGGTTCGGACTTGGTGTATTTAAGGTAGAAGAAGGATCTGAACTGATTGAAGCCGTGAAAAATGCGATTAAACATGGCTACCGAAGCATTGATACTGCTGCAATATACGGCAATGAAGCCGGTGTTGGTCAAGCGATTGCAGAAGCTTTGCAAGAAAACAACCTGAAACGCCAAGAACTGTTTGTTACATCTAAAGTATGGAATGCAGACCTAGGATATGAAGAGACACTTGCCGCTTTTGATACCACATTGAACAAACTGGGACTGGAATACCTGGACCTGTATCTGATTCACTGGCCTAAAGCAGGAAAATACAAAGCAGCCTGGAAAGCAATCGAGGAGTTGTACGCGGCTCGCCGCATTAAAGCTATTGGTGTCAGCAACTTCCAGATTCATCATCTCGAAGACCTGATGCAGGATACCAAAGTGAAGCCGATGGTCAATCAGGTGGAATACCACCCTCGCCTGACTCAGGTTGAGCTTAAGGCTTTCTGCGAAAAGAATGGTATCCAGTTTGAGGCTTGGTCGCCTCTGATGCAAGGTCAACTGTTGGACAACCCAGTGCTTACGGCGATTGCTTCAGCCAAAGGCAAATCGGTTGCACAAGTCATCCTGCGTTGGGATCTGCAAAATGGAGTCATTACCATTCCAAAGTCCACCAAGGAAAACCGGATTATCGAGAATTCCTCCATCTTCGACTTTGAACTTTCAAATGAAGAGATGGATCAGATCAGTGCCCTGAACGAAGATGTACGCGTTGGACCTGACCCAGACAACTTCGATTTCTAATAGATAGCCTTTTGGGAGGCTACTTTGATATAACACAGCGAAAACCACCGGATCAAGAGAGCCGGTGGTTTTTGGTTTTCTATTTTTATACTGCACGCTTTAATTCAAAATGTTGTAATCCATTTTTTAACTATTGAGCCTGCCACAACGCAGGGACATTGGATGGTTCCCACCCAGACAAGGAAGTGTGGGACTGCAAACATTTATACGTCTTACCGCTATAGGTGACCAGCTGTCCTACAGTATAGGCTGTATTCGCCTGCCAGGCGGAAACGCCCGGATTCGTCGTCCCTGTTGTTGTTTTCACGGTCACCGCATTGCTCGCAGCAGATACATTTCCCGCCGCATCCTTTGCTTTCACTGTAAATGTATACGAGGTATCCGATGCAAGCCCGTTGATGGTTGCTGTCGTTCCGGTCACGGATGTCGCCAGAGCCGTTCCATTGTACACATCATAACCCGTTACACCCACGTTATCCGTGGATGCCGCCCAGCTCAGCGTTATGCTGGATGTTGTTTGCGCCGTTGAAGCCAGATTGGTTGGTGCAGTTGGCGCTTGCGTATCACCTCCCGGCTGAGTCGTAGTGCTTACGGTTACAGCATTACTGGCTGCAGACAGATTGCCGGCCGCATCTTTTGCTTTGATCGTAAAGGTATAGGAAGTACCCGCGGACAGGCCGCTGATTGTTGCGGTCGTTCCATTGACGGAGGCAGCAAGATTGGCACCATTGTAGACGTTATACCCAGTAACACCCACATTATCTGTTGAAGCATTCCAGGCCAGCGTGACCGAGTTCGCCGTCACATCTGTCGAGCGGGCATTTCCCGGTACGCTTGGCGCAGTCGTATCTGCTGGAGGCACTGCACCCCCGGTAGGCAGATCGGCTTTCAGTTTATTTTGGAGTGTTTTGTTCCGGTCACCGCTAAGCTCCCAGAACATCGCTCCGCCAAGTCCTTTGCTCTTGATATAAGCGGTTTTATATCCAATAGACTCCGCATCGTCATAGCTAATAAAACGCTTGTTGGTCGCATTATAGAGATATGGCACCTTGGCAATGTCATTCCAATAACGCGTGTACCCGTTTTTGTTAATGTAATTGGTCTCCAGATCATAGAAATCAAAGGAGCCTGCTTCCCATGTTCCAACGGAAGAACCTCCCGTGCAGGTCTGATACTGCCCATTACCCGCCTGTGCGCATCCATCCCAGCCACGGCCATAGAACGGAACACCAAGCACAAGTTTAGCGGCTGGCACGCCTGCATTCAGATGTCCTTGTGCTCCTGCAGCCACGTTAAATGTATTGGCATCCGGCACCCCAGCAGCTGAAGCCGCAGGGTCATAGTTCAACGGCGCGTTATGCGCGCTGACTTTTTGCCAAGCCCCGTTAAAATCGTATGTCATAATGTTAATCCAGTCGACGATGGCAGCTATATTGGCAAGCTCTGTATTCGCAGCATAGGTTGTCGATGCTCCGCTTGCAATCGTAAGCAGATACTTCTTGCCGTCCACTGCTCCAGCAGCATCCAGCTTCTCACGGATTTTGCTCAGAAGCAGTGTGTAATTTTGCTTATCCTCCGGACGTTTGCTGTTACCATCAAGCCCGCCTGATACCGGGTACTCCCAGTCCAGATCTACCCCGTCAAAATTGTATTTCCGCAGGAAGTCGACGGCAGAGTTTGCAAATACCTCTCGCGTTGCTGCATTCGCAGCTACATCAGAGAAGCGGTTGGACCATGTCCATCCTCCCACGGAGATGATTGTCTTCAGATTGGGATTGATCTGTTTCAGCTTGTTAAGCTGATTGATATTGCCTGCAATGGGCTGATCCCACGTATCCCCTGCAAATGTCTTGCCGGTATCAATCCATGGATCGCCAAGCACGATCGTTCCGTTGGGCACATTGATCGTCTGGCTTTTTTCATTCTGACAGGTCCAGGTCACCGGGTTAGGGCCTGAAGGGTCAGAGTTTCCATGAACGCCGTTCCAGCAAATATCGGCAAAAGCATAGTTGATATGCGTGACTTTGGTTGGGTCGATATCCGTTACATTATAGTTTCTCCCATACGCAGCCCAGGACGGGTAGTAACCTACAATTTTATAAGAATCTGCAGCTGCTGCCATAGTTGGTTGGAACACAAAAGAAGGAATAATGACGGATAAGAGCAGGGATAGACCCAGGAGAAACTTTGCGGTTTTCTTGAAAGCAGTGCGTTTATTTAAATGTATCATCTAATACACAACCTCCTTTGTCGTTTGCGTACTCAGCCCGTTTAGGAACGGACGATGTGCGCTCGAAAACTGGTTATTCGTATATGCGTCCCAGTTGATTGACCAGGTCATAATCCCTTTTATCCCCGCATAGCCCGTAGACTGGTGCAAAGTATAGGAACCACCGTATGACACACCTTTGATTAGATAATTCAGTGCCTTTTGCAGATCGGCTGGCGTTGTATAACCACCTCCAGCAGCCTGCTGGGAAGCCGGCACACCGATGGCAATCTGATCCGGTCGCAAGGGACTAAAGAAAGTGCCCGTGCTGCCGCCTACATGAAAGCCTTGAAGCAGCATCTCCGCCATGGCCACATGGAAATCAGCTGTCCCTTGGGCGTAAGAGCGTCCATCCAGCCCCACCATGGAGCCCGTGTTATAGTGCTGCACATGAAGCAGGGTCAGGTCATTACGTAAGGCATGGATGACTGGCAAGTATGCTCCCCAAGGACCGCCGTAGCTCAGATATCCACCCTGTACATAGGCCGTCTCCGGCGCAGCCGTCAGGATGAAATTGGCGCCGAAGTGTGACTTAACTGCTTTCACGCCTTGGATGAGGTTAACAATTTTCGGTGTAGTTGGACTACGGAAATCGGTATCCCCTGCATTCAGAGACAGGGAGCTTCCTTCCAGATCGATATCTAGACCATTGAAACCATACGTGGAAATGATTGATTTTAACGAATCTTCGAACTGCTGTCTCTTGGTCGCGTCGGTGAGCTCAATGGTACCGTTGGCTCCCCCCATGGAAAGCAGTACTTTTTTCCCCTGGCTTTGCAGATAGGCAATATCGGATTTGAATTCGGCTACCGTTGCATTGTATGGAGTAAAAGCAAGTGTTCCGCTGCCATGTGAAATCGGTTCGGCAAAGGAGACATTAATGACGTCATAGGCTGTTGATACATTACGAAGTCTGATATTCGTTGAACCATTATCGAAGTTGTGCCAGTAGCCAATCAGCCATTTGCCACCGGTTGGCCCAGGATTGGATGATCCATTGGAAGTTGTTACACTGAGGGAGGTGCTCGCAGCGGATACATTGCCTGCGGCATCTTTGGCTTTTACCGTAAAAGCATAAGTCGTGCTGGCTGTCAGTCCAGTGACTACAGCTGTTGTAGTTGAAGTACTTGTCACAAGAACGCCGTTCCGGTACACCTCATACCCCGCTACGCCCACATTATCCGTGGATGCATTCCAGGAAAGACTCACAGAGGTGTTCGTGATGGAGGATGAAGTCAGACCCGCAGGAACAGAAGGTGGTGCCGTATCTGGCGTTGGCGTTTCCCCTCCCGAACCTTCCCCGACGTATTTCCACAACGCGGGCACAACAGAGGGCTCCCATCCGGTCAACGCCGTGTGGGCCTGAATACACTCATAATCTTTATTCTGATATGTTACGAGGTCTCCTTTCTTGTATGCATTGCCTGCCTGCCACTGGGCGGCGGCATCGGCTCTCGGTGCAAACCACGAAATAAGTAGAAGAAATGCCAAAGCAAATGTAATGACCGGGCGGAATCGAACAGCTTGATTCAAGCAAAATCCCTCCTGTACTAAGGATACGTTCACCTTGCAAACAAAACTTCAATTGTCCACCTGCATCTGATCTGTGATCGATTAGAGCCAGCCCCATTCAGCCATCTGATGTTGCGTGTCACTTCACTCCCTTCCCTTACCAAAATGGACCTTCCCTCTCGTGTTCTTTTTTTGCAGGCACCATCCAAATTTTACAGGGAATTTACAGATCCTCACCCTGTATTTAATCAGTAAAATGCAAAAGAGATAAGGGATAAAATAGTTCTATTGGGGGCGAAAAATGTAATATAGCGCACAAAAAAGGTTTTCGTTCAAGTCCTTAGGAGACTTGAACGAAAACCTATGTTAGATATTACGCAGAGAAGAGGGCATATCTTACCGCCGCAGCTCCCCTCTCCCTTCCAAAGGCTGCCATCCATCTACGCCGGACAGAATCAGAGGTACAGTGTACTCGGCCGCTTCCTGTTCGGTCAGTATTTTGGCCCAAGGCACACGATCAGCAGCACATCCGGCACCAGGCCCGGCGCTGTTGTATTCCACATACTGAACGGTCTGCTCTGCATCTGTCTTGTTCCAGTTGTGCCATCCCTCCCGCTTCACATGAGCGCCGATCCAGCAGTTCAGAAAACAGACTTTGGCATGATGACGCCACGGTCTGCCCAGATACACCGACTGCGGTGGAGCATTGCTGGTCAGATCACAGTCCAGAAACACATAGCCGTAACGCACATCCTCCGGCGTAGAGGCTGCGGTAATCCAACCGTTCACTTGTCCATCCGCAGCCTCCGCTTCAGTCAGGCGATTCTTCGTAAAGATCTCACAGCCCTTAAACACTACCGTAGCCGAACCAAAAATAAAATCGATATCACCTTCGATGTAACAGTCCTCGAAATACTGCCGCAGTTTGCGCCGCTCGGCACCATCGCGTGGTCCGCCAAAGTAACTGCGATCCATGGGCTGCTCCGGCAGCGGGCCGGTGAAGATCGTATCCTGGTGACCGATCAAACGACAGCGGCGAAATACCGCCCGATCTCCATCCACATAAACGGCCAGCGCCTGACCAACTTGCTTGCCCGGCCCAGCAGCATTTACGAAGGAAATCCCCTCTGCCGTGAAATCATCAGCACCAATGAAAGCCGTATAGGAATGAAACGTATGATATGGCGACCCATCCGGGAACTTCTTGAGTGCATGATCATCATACGTAATGATCGTCTGCTCCGCCCCTTCACCAATCAGGTGGATGCCCGGCTTCTCCATATGCAGCTTCTCATGATATACACCGGCCTTCACGCGAATCGGGACGTTTCCGATGCCATTCTCCGGCAGCGCATCAACTGCAGCCTGGATCGTCACATAATCCCCCGTCCCGTCTGAAGCAACAGTCAGACAGGGAGCCGATGATTCCATTGCTGTATTTGGCAATCTCTGCTGTGTCATGGCAATCGCTCCATTTCCAGCGCTGCCAGCAGAAGTGGGGCCACCCCCATAAAGGAATCGCTTACAACCGCTTCGCTTACATAGTAGTTGTACGAGCCATCCCGATCCAGACTTAGTCCTGCGCCATGACAGATCCCGTTTAACCGAACGCCGTCAGCCGTCTCCTCCACCAATCTGGAGGAAAGTCCTTGCCATCCTTTCTCCGCCGCAGCTCTGAAATGCGGCTCCAGATACCTTAAGCGCACACCCTTCGCAAGTGCATATACAAACATGCTCGACCCGGATGCTTCGAGATAGTTGCCTTTGCGGAAGCCCTGATCCAGCACCTGAAACCATAACCCGCTCTCCTGCTCCTGCACGCTTACCAAAGCATGGCACATCCGTTCGAAGATCCCAATGATGGTTCCACGCTTTGGATGGTTCACGGGGAAATGCTCCACGCTGTCCACAATCGCCATGGCATACCAGCCCATCGCCCGGCTCCAGAAGTGTGGCGAGCAACCTGTCGATGAATCCGCCCAGACCTGCTCCTTCGATTCATCCCAGCCATGATAGAGCAGACCGGTCCGCGGATCACGGGTCTGGCGTTCGATCAGCAGAATCTGATGTGCCACTTCATCCCATAACTCGGGGTGATGAAAGGTCTTCGCATACTCGGACAGAAAGGGAGACGACATATACAGGCCGTCCAGCCACATCTGGAATGGATAGATTTTTTTGTGCCAGAAACCACCCTCCGACGTTCGGGGTTGCCCTGCGAGCTGTGCGGCCAAGAGATGCGCCGCTTCTGCGTAACGCTGATCTTCAGCACCATCCAGTAATGCAAACAGGTTTTTCCCTTGATTAATCTGATCCAGATTATATTCTTCCAAAGTATAGGTGCCAATAGAGCCGTCCGGCTGGATATACAGGTCCATATGTTTTTTCATAAAATCAACATACTCTTGCTTGCCATAATACTGGCCGGTTCGTGCCATCGCCATCAAAGTCATGCCTTCCACGTATGCCCATCGTCCCGAAGGGAACGCATGATAACCGTCCCCGTCACATTGCTGGATAATTGTTGCTGCAATTCGCTCAGACCAGGATAACTGCGTCTGTACCTGCATAAGCAATTCCTCCTTGAATGTTGTACTCACCTAATACATACATGTAGACTAACGGATAACCGCTTCACTCTTCAAAGGTTGCTGTCCTTACTGCCGGCATATTGCCGTTGAATTGCGAAGGTTCAGCTTGGGCTGAATAACTACCGGAACGTCGACCTGTTCATCACGGATTAACGATACAATCAGCTCTGCTGCCTGCACGGCCAGTTCATCCAGAGACGGGCCAATCGTCGTCAAAGCCACTTCGGCATACTGCATATCCGGTAGATCATCATACCCGATTAACGAGATATCGCGTGGAACACTGTAACCTGCCTCAAGTAAAGCCCGGAGTGCACCTCGGGTGACCAGGTTGTTCAGTCCAATAAAAGCTGTCGGCGAATCCGCCCCAAACGCATGATTACGTATGGCAAAATACCCGTCTTCCCAGGAGGAATACGCTGGCAGCACATGGTCTTCGTTAAAATCCAGACCCGTACGCTGTAACGCTTCCCGGTATCCCTCCAGCTTGACGTGCTGGGAGTTGCCGATGAATCCGATTCGGCTGTGGCCCAGCGATTTCAGATGCTCCACTGCTTTGAACAGCCCTTCTTTGCGATCAATCTTGATGTAAGGAGAGTTCGGCGCTTCATCAGTACCCAGCACAAAACATGGCATGTTGAGTGTTGCAAACTTTTTCCAGAACATCTCCCGATTGTCCAGTGCATAGTCCCACAGAATACATCCGTCCACGCGCAGCTGGCTGAAGACATCCACGCCATCATCCGCCACAACCAGGATCATCTGATATCCCCGCTTCTTCAGCTCGGTGTGCAGACGGCCGGAGATGTTCGAGAATAACGGATTGCTCAGCTCATCCAGTACAAAACCGATGATGTTGCTCCTGCCGGTCGAGAGCTGCCGAGCCAACATATTTTTCCGATATTGATGTTTCTCCGCGACCGCAAGCACCTTCTGCTTTGTTGCCGGTTTGATCGCGGGATCATCATTCAGCGCCTTCGATACCGTGCTATAGCTCACCCCCGCCAATTTGGCAATGTCTTTAATGGTTATCAAAATCAATCAACACCTCTCATACGCCTGAAACCCTAATTTCCTATTGCTGTGCAGATTTATAACGATCATATTGTGCCTGTCTGCCCGCAATAACCTGCTCTATATTCATCTTCTTCAATGTCTCAATATAACTGTCAAACTGGTCCAGACTGGCGTCCCCGCTAATAAACTTGAAGTTCATCTCTTCCACATATGTGGTGATGTCAGGCATCGCCATGCTCTCCACGCTCGCTTCATCCGGCAGGGCATAGACAAACGGGAACGGTTCGCGCACATACGGCTCCAGTTCCTTATCCATCTTCGCATGCCAAGGGGCTACGACGGAATCGGCAGAATCGGTGGATTGGATGTTCGGCAGATTTACCGGACCAATGCCGAGCTTCTGAATGTATTCATTGTCCTTGCCTTTGTCCGTGAATGTCTTCACGCCATTCTCTTCCGTATACGTGTCATCCTTGATGCCCCACGTATAATACGTCTGTGCTTCCTCACTTACGGCATAGTCCAGGAAACGGAAAGCAAGTTCGGGATTTTTACTATCACGTGTAATGCCAAAGATGCCACTCACTGGTGTACGTCCTACATAGAACTGATCCCCATGCGGTCCTTTCAGTGGTAAAATGCCTTTGATGATCGGCTCTTCCGGATTGTAATCCTTGAACAACGGACTGTAGACCATCGACATATACCAGCTAAAATTAAACGTTGCTCCCGTCACATCCTGAGAGATGCGCGACGTGACCTGATCACTCGTGGTACTCGCATAATCCACCCCAAGCAGACCCTCCTTGTACAGTCCGTTCAGATAGGTCAGGTACTCCTTATAGGTAGGCTCATAATAGCTGAAATGTACCTTGCCCTGATCGTCTGCATAGAACTGGTTGGACAGATCGAGACCAAACGCGGGGCCAAAGGCCATTGACACAAATTTTGCTTCCATGGACAGCGGAATCTCATCGGCTTTTCCGTTGCCGTTCGGGTCGTCTGTCTTGAACTTGCGCAGCATCGCCGTAAATTCATCCAGCGTGGTCGGCTCGCTTAATCCCAACTTATCAAGCCAGCGCACATTAACCATAAATACCGGCATGTAGTTGCGGGTTAACGTCTGCTGCGGGATATAATACATTTTACCATCTGGCGTTGTTAAACTGGCTTTGACCGAAGGCGACTTTTCATATATTTTTTTGAGATTCACGCCGTACTTCTCTACCAGTTCATTAATCGGAATGAATAGACCGCTGTTAATGTACTTCATCAGCTGATCCTGATCCGGCAGGTACACGATATCGGGCAAGCCGGTACCTGCAGCCAGCCTCGGATTTACGGCATCCGCATAGTTCTGCGGCGGAATCAGATCCCAATCCACCGTTAAACCGGCGTTACTCTCAATTTTCTTAACGATGGCTGCGGTGGACAAGTCCACATTGGTCGTCCAAGCATTGGTGCCTAGAATAGACAGCTTGGCATCCGGTTGATCCGTCACCGGCCCTGCTCCGGTATAATTGAAGGCTGGCTCCGAACTGGACGTGGTACTTCCGGCATCGGTTCCCGCCCCTGTTCCGCCGCTACATCCCGCCAGGCTGATTGCCAGTATCGCTGCGATTACACTTTTTCTTCCTGCCCCTTTAAATCTCATCCATCATTCCTCCTTGGTATGAACCATTTTGAACTCCCTTGAATGACATGACACTTAAGTAAGTAAAGCTATCCTTTCACGGCTCCGAGGGTAATCCCCTTAACGAAGTACCGTTGGATAAACGGGTAGATTGTAACAATAGGCAGGATGCTAACCACAATGGATACATAACGAACCTGAAGAGAGGAGACGGCCAGCGCACCGGATGTCATCGTACCGCCCATCTTCTGCATCACTTCCGGCGAAGCCATGATCAGCACCCTTCGCAGGAACATCTGTAAGGGCTGCATATCCTGTTTGCCCAGATATAATAGGGCCGTGAAAAAGTTGTTCCAGTGGAATACCGCATAGTACAGCGTGAGCACAGCCAGTGTTGGCTTGATGATGGGAACCGCCAGACGATACAGCATCGTCATCTCGTTGGCCCCGTCTATACTGGCACTTTCGAATATTTCATTCGGAATACCTTCGAACGCTGAGCGGCAGATCATGACGTTAAACGTAATCACCAGCACAGGCAGCACCATAACCCAGCGGGTGTTGTACAGCCCAAGCGAGGTAATCAGCATGTAGACCGGAATGAGTCCACCCGAGAAGTACATGGTGAAGGCGATGAAGAAATTCAGCTTGCGACGTAAGAAAAACTGCTGTCTGGATAATGGAAACGCGGCAAGACATGTTGCCACGATGTTCAACAGTGTGCCTACCACGGTGTACCAGAGGGTGTTGTAGAACGAAACCCACAACTCCTTGTATTGCAGTACCATTTGGTAACCTGACAGGGTAAACCCAACGGGCCACAATACAACTTTTTGTTTGTCGATGGCATCCACCGAGCTGAATGAAATGCTAATGACGTACAGAAAGGGATACAACGTGACAACAACCGCCAGTATGGTCAGCAGGTAGACACATCCGTAAAACAAACGGTCACTTCTCGATTTTTGCATACAGGTCTCCTTTGGTCCGGGTTATAGTCTTACCAGAGTGACATCTTGGTTAGGCGGCGGGTCATGGAATTGGCAGCAAAAACAAGGATAAAGGTGATGATAGAGTTGAACAGGCCGACCGCTGTGGCGAAGCCATAATTCTGGCCCTCAATCCCCATCCGGTATACATAGGTGGACAAGACATCAGCCGTTTCGTAGGTGGCTCCGTTGTAGAGCAGATATACTTTCTCGAAACCTACACTCATAATGCCGCCAAGTGACAGAAGCAGAAGAATGACAATGGTTGGTTTGATACTGGGAAGGGTCAGGTGCCAGAGCTCCTGGAATTTGTTGACGCCGTCAATTTTGCCGGAATCATACATCTCGGGGTCGATCCCCATAATGGCTGCAATGTAGATGATGGAGCTGAAGCCAAAGCTCTGCCAGATGTCGGAACTTGTGAATATGGTACGGAACCAGCTGGCATCCATCATGAAGTTCACTTTTTCCATGCCAAGACTCGCGATGAGGGTGTTCACAATACCGTCTGTTGGTGACAGGAAGTTAATGATCATGCCAGCTACAACAACAGTGGAGATGAAGTGAGGAAGGTACGTAACGGTCTGGGCAAATCGCTTGAATGTCCGGTTCTTGATCTCCACGATGCAGACAGCGAATAAAATCGGAATGGAGAAACCAAACAAGAGCGGCAGGAAGGCGAGCAAAAATGTGTTACGTAGCAGTCGCCAGAAGTAGATGGAATTCACGAACTGTTCGAACCAGCGCAGTCCCACCCACTCCCCGCTGAGCATGCCCTGCCCCGGCAAGAAATTACGAAATGCCAACAGCACGCCAGGCATCGGAAGGTACATGAAGATGAGGTAATACAGAAAGATAGGCGAAAACATCAGTAGCAAATATTTATCCCGTCTGATCAGGCTGAACAGCGTGGACATGCGTTTTTTCAACGTGAAACACTCCCCTTCGCTACATAATTACAACGTTTGAATTTATGAATAAAAAGGAACCGTCATTTCACTGACGTATTTGTTATTTATCTCATTCACATTTTGTGACATCCTATATTATTCTGCATATTAACGAGATATTTGCTTAAAGCAGTCCTCCTCACACCGTGTTTTTGTATTTTCAAAACTTGCCATAATCATAATTACAACGTTGTAATTTTAACCTAAATGTATACGCTTACATAAACTTTTTCCCATCTTAGCAAAGTCTTCAATGTTTGGCAACAACAAAAATCAGTGGCATGCTGTAACGTACTAAATACAGTCTCGCATATGCGAGACTGCCTGTTAAAATCTACACGTGATTCCGATATTCCATCGGTGTCATCACATACACTCGCTGAAAGGCTCTGTAGAACTGACTGACGCTGGAAAATCCCAGTTCATAACTGATTGTGGTCACTGAATCTGTTGTATGGCGGAGCCTCTTGGAAGCTTCTTCTACGCGCAAATTCAGCAGATATTGATACGGTGTTGTTCCCGTAAGAGCTTTGAAAGAACGCATAAAATGATACCGGCTCTGATGCGCGACCATCGCCATCGAATCAATATCCATCGGGCCTGTATAGGCACTGTGAATGTAATCCAGCACTCGTTGGAGATGAGGATCTATGAATGTACCGGGATTTACAGTCCTTTTTCCATTTTCCTGCCCCGTCAACATACGTCTTAGATACGTCTCGATCGCTAGTTCTGTTTCCTGCACTTGCAGCATTTCGGGCACATCATCTAACAAAATGGAATTCCAGCCTCGAAACAGACTGCTGATCTCAGCAGGATCAAAAGTCTGGGTAGGTCGAAACTCAGCTCGTCCCCCACTTAACTCTGCACCTTCGAAACTGCCTAATGGCGGTTTACGGAATTTGATCACAATGACAGCCGAATCCGACCCTATCTCAAAATAATGCTCAGTCTGGGGATGAGCAATAATCCCTATCCCTGCTTTTAGCGGGTATGCATGCCGTTCCTGTACCAGATGACATTGACCTCTGACCGGCAGCGTTAGCTGATACCAGTCGTCATGTACATGCGGCTCATTCGCGAATCCTCCGGTAGCTTTCCATAATTCCAACCCATTTAGTGTCATGTTTAATTCCATCGTTTGCTCACCTGCTGACATTATAGCAAATCGTGCTCACTTTCCAAGCACTTTTCACAAAGACATGATCTTCCCCCATCTTTTATCATAGAAAAAAATAATTCGAGGTGATCTCCCATGGCTCAGGCCACTTTAAGCAAAATGCAAATCAACTCCTCCGCCAATTGGGCACTCGCCGGAGTCAGCTTCGCCCATCTGCTGAATGATGCGATGCAGACAGTTGTTCCGTCTGCATTCCCGCTATTCCAGCAGACCATGCAGCTCAGTTTCGCCCAGATGGGCTGGATTGCCTTCACCCTGAATATTACCGCATCCGTTCTTCAGCCACTGGTGGGTTATATGTCAGACCGCAAGCCAATGCCGATCCTGCTTCCCGGAGGCATGTTATTCTCCCTGATCGGTGTTCTCGGCTTAGCCTTGTCTTCCGAGTTATGGATGCTGCTTGTTGCGGCAGCATTGATTGGCATAGGCTCATCCATCCTCCATCCCGAATCCTCACGCGTGGCTCATATGGCGGCTGGTCGTGGACGCGGAATGGCGCAGTCGATCTTCCAGGTGGGAGGCAACACAGGGCAGGCCATTGCTCCATTACTGGTCGCCTTCATCCTGCTGCCACATGGGCAGCGTAGTTTTCTATGGCTGATGGGCTTTGCCCTGATCGGCATCTTCATTCAGTCTATGGTCAGTCGTTGGTACAGAGACAAGCTTGCCGAGACTCACATTCGTCAGCAACGCCCTCTAAAATCAAGCGGCGCAGGGCCAGCAGCTGGGCCTGTGAGCAGGGGATTCATCGCTTTTACAATGGGAATTCTCATCCTGCTGCTGTTCTCCAAATTCGTATATATTGCTGGCATGACCGGGTACTATGCCTTCTATTACGCTGATGCCTATGGCTTGCCTCTCTCCCAGGCACAGATCTGTCTGTTTATTTTGCAATTTGCAGGTATGGTCGGAACCTTGCTTGGCGGCCCACTTGCTGACCGCTACGGACGCAAACCGATGATCTGGTTCTCCATTGCAGGCACTGCACCGTTTTCCCTGCTGTTACCTTATGCAGGACCCGTCTTGTCCATGGTATTGTGCGGAATGATTGGAATAATCCTGATGTCCGGCTTCAGTGTCATCATTGTTTATGCACAGGAATTGCTTCCTCGTCATATTGGAACGGTATCCGGATTGTTTTTTGGCCTGTCGTTCGGAATGGCTGGACTTGGCTCGGTTGTGTTAGGTTCCTTAATTGACGTGACCAACATTTCGTTTGTTATCAAGTTATGTTCGTTTTTGCCACTGCTTGGTGTGTGTGCTGTATTTCTGCGCAAGGACCAACCAAGAACAGTGTGATAACCGTTGAAACCTCTTTTGTTTTGTGACTACAATACTTCTAGGAGAATTGAGGATAACGGAAGGAAGGAATAACGTATGATTATTGATGTACAGCATGTCACTTGGAAAAGGGGACCTCTTACCCTGCTGAACGATGTAAGCTGGCAAGTTAATGACGGTGAACACTGGGCGTTGCTTGGCCTGAATGGCTCCGGCAAAACAACACTCCTGAACATGATCACCGGATATCTCTGGCCAACCGAAGGCAAGATATCCGTGTTAGGCCATGAATATGGTGATGTGGATCTGAGACAGCTTCGCAAATCCATCGGCTGGGTCAGTTCATCTCTGCAAGAGAAATTGCATGGCACAGACCGCACGCAGTATGTCGTGATCAGCGGCAAACACGCCACCATTGGCCTTTATGACAAGATGTCAGATGATGATCTGGATCAGGCACAGGAATTAATGCAAACGCTGGGCTGTCAGCACCTGTGGGATCGCGAATATCGTACCTGTTCTCAAGGGGAGAAACAGAAACTTCTCATTGCCCGAGCACTTATGGCCAATCCGCGCGTACTTATTCTGGACGAGCCTTGCAATGGACTGGATCTGTTCTCAAGAGAACGACTGCTGGAGAGTATTCGTGAATTGTCCCAGCGACCCGATACCCCTTCGCTCATCTATGTCACCCATCATACCGAGGAAATATTGTCCGTCTTTAGTCACAGCCTTTTGCTGCGCCGAGGTGAAGTTGTCAGTAGCGGATTAACTGGCGATCTGATGAACACGGAAGTACTGAGCAACTTCTTCGAGGCACCTGTGGAAGTTGATCGGCACGGGGAACGTGTCTATGTGAGAGCTGCGGCGGAATCATAATCGAGGGTTATACACAGTAAACGTATCAAAGGTATCGAAACATAACAGTAAAAGCCCAATATCTTATCCACATGTGGATAGATTTCGGGCTTTTTACTGCTATATCTAGTGTTATCCACCGTTTTCTGTGTAGAACTTTCTAATTTATGAGTATAACTTAGTTATGTCCTTCTATTTATCTATACACATCACTATCTACTTCCGGGCACTTAAAAACAGAAACAATGGGATACGCTGCCTGCGTAGATAGGTTTCCTCGTTTACAAAATAAGCACGTTGTGGTGCTGACTCGCGCAAATGTTCTACACGGAATCCTGCCCGCTGCAATGCCATAAAGTATGATTCAATGGATCGATGCATCTTTTTCACAGAACCGCCCAGCCACTGCTGCTCCCGATATCCTTCTACAAAATACTGATCAACCACCCAATCCGTTCGTGTGCCGGAGGGTTGCAGTGTGGACGTGATCACAGGATGTTCTACCGAGAATACAAATGTCCCGTTCTCTTTCAAAGTATTGTATATGTTGTGGAACAGGCTCTCCACATCTTCAATATAGTGAACAGCAAGTCTCGATATAACCAGATCGTACGCTCCGGCCGGGTAGGCCCAGTCTTCCATGAACGCTTGCTCAATCCGGGCATTTAATCCTTTTACTGATTCATTAGCTGCCTGAATCATATTCACAGAACCCTCAATCCCCGTATATGATGCATCTTCGGGCTCCCTACTCAGCAATTCTGCGGCAAACCTTGCATCTCCACAACCAAGGTCCAGTATGTTCTTGCCGGCAACATCTCCAATCAACTCCAGCATCACCGGCTTCTCCAATGTATCATTGGCGTTCTCCTGCCAGTTGCGACGTTCCATATACTTCTCAAAGTTCGCCTCATCATCGTAAAAGTCCGATCCTCTGTCCTTCATTCTGTGACCCTCCATTTCGGATAAGCATGCTTCATACTTACAGCCTGTAAGAGTATACAGAATGTGGATGTGTCTGACTATAACAAAAAAAAGCTGTTGTCTGGAGTTGTCCAGTAACAGCCTTTCTGCCTTACACTTCTACAATTTTCGCCGATTAGCCAAAACGTTCTGTTTTGTACCATTTGCTTTCGCGTTTCCGAATCTTGTCCATGATCAAGGAGTAGAAAGCCTTGATCGAGATCAGGATGAACAGCTGTGCATACGTGAAATAGGATACGCAGGCGTAGATGAAATTACGGGTATTGCTCTGTCCAATATCTGCGGCAAGTGCCAGGTTAATCTGTAACACGTAAATAAAGTACATGAGTGCCCAACCAATGACCAGGAATACATACGCATCGCCGGCAAACTGGAACGGTGAACTTACCTCCGGTTTAAATATGGCAATGATCCGATAAACCAGATTCACGAGAAATATAATATCCGATACTATGATCGCAAGCATAAACCAGAAATAACTGACGGCATAATAGATGACCAGCAACTTATTACGCCAACTGGAACGGTTAAACAAGTTATGAATGTTATCCAGTACCACCTGGTAGTTCCCCTTGGCCCAGCGTTCGCGCTGCTTCATGTATACACTAAGCTGTTCCGGCTCCTGCTGATAGGCTTCCGCTTGTGGCGCAAGAGCCACAAACTGTCCGCGATTCAAAATCTCGAATGACAAAGCCGTATCTTCTGTAATGGCTGTCACATCCCAGCCACCAATCTCCCGGATCAACTCGGTTTTGATAATGTAATTCGTTCCCGGGATGGAACCCAGCTGGAACAATTCCCACAGACCCGTGTGATACACACGTTGCGAAGTGATGATCTCCAGATTGATGCATTTGGAGAGGAAATTCTGTCCTCTGTTGCGTGCTTTGTTTCTGCCAAAAACCACGCCATATTGTTCAGGGTTCTCAAGCGATTTTTGTGTCAAAAACATTAATGAATTCCGTTCAGGTGCGGCATCTGCATCGAAGATACAGATCCAGTCGCCCGTGGCAATTTCCAGTCCGTCATTTAATGCGCCGGACTTGCCACCTGTTCCTTTCCGCTCCATTACCGTCACATTACGATGCATATAACTGGTCTGACTGAGGAATGATCTCAGCTTCTCTGCGGTATCATCTGTACAGTTATCCGCGATCACGATGACCTGAACTTTATCCTCCGGATAATTCAGGCGCAGGATGTGCTCTACCGTCGCAACAATGACCAGACCCTCGTTATGCGCAGGTACCATGACCGTGACTGTTGGATAATGATCCATATCTTCAGGGATCTGAATCCCTTTTTTGTCCTGTTTATTAATAAAACGAATCGCACCTGCCATAATAACAATCGACTCGAATACGGCAATCCAGATACTAAATATGGATAATATTAAAATAAAATCAGCCACTTACTTTCCTCCGATCATACTTGCGAATAACTTTCGACCGAAAGCGAAGGGTTGCAATTGTTAACCAGATCGTGAATACCGCAAATAAAGAACTGACGGCGATACAGATCGGGATGAACCAGGACATATAGTCCACAGCGCCTCTCTCCTTCCCGTTATATATATTCTCCGATGAGATCGGTCTCTGTGTTTCGTTCAAGGGCAGCAATAACCGCGTCAATATCCTCGTACTTGCTGAATTGCTCTTTTTGGAATACCAGAGCACCAGAGCGTATCACCGTCTGCAGTTCATTTCCCTTTTTATCAAAAATTTGAAGATCCA
This sequence comes from Paenibacillus sp. FSL R5-0623, assembly GCF_037974265.1. Taxonomy (NCBI): domain Bacteria; kingdom Bacillati; phylum Bacillota; class Bacilli; order Caryophanales; family Paenibacillaceae; genus Paenibacillus; species Paenibacillus sp. FSL R5-0623. The sequence continues at coordinate 6,729,806 of NZ_CP150233.1, forward strand.
TAATGGCTTTTTTGATCCGCTGTGTAAGAAGTGGAAGATATTCCACATTCACCATTGGACATATGATGACAAAACGCCCACGATCCACGAAAAATTTATAATCTTCATACCGAATCTGCTTCTGGATCGTACCCGAGATTTCAAGCAGAAACTGTGCATACCGGACAGAACCGAGGGATTCCATCACCAGTGGCAAGAATTCTATCTTGAACATGGCCATGCTGAATCCATACTTTTCGGAGTACCTACGAGCAAGATTACTGTGTTTGATTAACGTATCTGCCAGAGCTCCTTTATTACCAAGCGTGGTATCCAGATCGATTTCCGGGTTACGATCCTGCATATCCTGAAGACGTTCCACTACACGCGCACTGCGCAGCAGACTTACCTTGATGAACGCAGCCACGGCAACGTTGGCAGGGATGAGCAACCACCAGGAGAATACAAGCACATTTGCATCAGCATAAGTAACAAGCCACACAAAATAAGAAACCAGATATACAAACCCCGTCACGACGGATACACCAACAGGCAGAAAAAGACCAAAAACCAAGGCACCCAGCGACACGATACTAAAAATCAAATCCCCTGTAGTGTAGCTCTGATCCATGTACACTTTAAGATAAATCATCAGTTGCTGCATGAGGGCTAGTCCAATTAAAAGGGCATATCCCCACGCAATACGGCGGGTAGGCGCTTTATTCCTCATAGTTCCTTCTCTCCGTTGAATTTTTAGGACGCTTGTTCAACCTCACTTCTTTTATATCACAACAATTTATGACATGTTTAGACAAAGCTATGCTAACACATTGCAGTATTCATTAAATGACAAAATCCTTACTTTTTAATACTTTTCTGTAAATTGACTTCTCCCAATAAAGGAAAAAGATTATCAAACAGATGTGTGTTACCGTCAAATACATATCCACCTGGATAACGAGTGTCCTTACCACGCAACGTAGTCATATGGTTATACAACTGTTTGGCCCATTTTGGATCACCTGAACGAACAGCGAGTAAGATGGCGAGGCCATATACCGAGGAAGATTCATAAGAGACGGCAGGTGTGCGTGATTCTCGGTTATACTGTCCGGGCAGCTGATGCCGGGTGTTGAACTCCTTTTTCAAAAAAGAAATGAGCTTGTCCGGTTTGCGATCGGTCACGGTTAGATGATTCGCCACAATCAACTGGTCGATCAGATTCACCGTATCATCATACGCATATTTTTTATGGACTACATCGAAGGTCTTCGGATAGAACAATCCATCGTCAGGCATCTTCTTCAGCAAAGCTTCGTACTTGGCATAGGTTCCCGGTTCCACCATCTGATGTTTTTCCATCAATTGAAGAGACGGGAGATCAACATAAACCAGGCTTAATGTATCTGTGGAGTGACCACTCGCAAAATCGTGAAAATCCACATAATATCCTTTATTCTGAACCGATTGCGAAAGTGTACGGGATATTTCCGAAGCCGTTTCCAGCTTGGCTTCTCTTCCTTGTTTCCATTGATCTACTGCCTTTAATAAAGCACCCACAATTCGAAAATCATCGCCAAGCGCGTTGGTAGTCACTTGGGATTCACCTTCGGCATCCAGCTTCCAGGCTATATATTTTTGCGGCATGAGGAAATAGGTGGTCAGCAGTTCATAGCTTTCTTCGAATAACGCCTGATCATTCTTGGCCACAGCATATTGCATCCAAAGACCAAGTGACTCAGATAAAGCCTCTCTGCCTGCTACGATATCCGCTCTCTCTGAGGTAGCATCTTGCAAATAGGTTGCAATTGTACCATTGGGATTAGTCATATGATCTTGAACAAAGGATACCGTAGGGGATGATTCATTCATCACGAACCGCTCCTTCACAAAAATAATTAACGCTGCCGTGATACTGACTGACAATATGATCCACCACGTTAGCCTTTTCCGGTTTACCCGTTTCATGGCTCCCTCCTGGACTGATGTTTCTCTGGCATAATGGCTCTTATCCTTTAGATAGGTTCGGCTAGAGTCTGGGATGGAGGGGTCAAGGATCGTTCCTCTGTTCATTCCGAAATATCCATGTAGGATCGTCGTCCACCCTTTTTGACAAATTTCCAGTCCACCTCGATATTATGGCGCATTCGACGGAGAAGCATGACCGCGGTCTCGATCTCTTCCTCCGTCAGACCATCCAGCGTCACCTGATCCGAATGTACGCCCTCTTTACGAATGAATTCCCATGCTTCCAGCCCAGCTTCGGTGGGATACAACACCTTATTCTTCTTATTACCCATTGCTGGCTGTTTAATAATGAATCCATCGGATTCGAGTTTGCTAATAGCTCTGGCCGCCGTCGTGCGATCCACTTTGATCAGTTCAGCAAGCTGATTCGGTATAATGCCCGGATTCTCACAGATTCGATACAGATATAGATATTGTCCACGGGACAGGTTCAAATGCTGAAACTCGACGTTACTGATTGAATCCAGACAGCGGGCAATCATACCAATTTCACGCAGCACTTCTTTTTTCTCAGTCAACACACTCACGCCCCTATAAAATTGTTGCATTCGCAACATAATTGATGGTATAACTACTGTTGAAAAGAACGAGATTCGTTCCACATTCCTGTTATGTACCAGTTTATCACGTCAGGATAACATTACGATCACCCAAAGGAGAAACATTCATGAATACAACGATTGTTGAAGTTAATAACCAGGAATTGCTCGATGCCTGCTTCGCCATTCGCACCGCTATTTTTGTTGAAGAACAAGGTGTACCCGCAGCGGATGAATTCGATGCTTATGATACATTAGAAGCGGAGGCGCGCCATATTCTGCTCTACGTAGACGGAGTACCTGCTGCTTCCTCCAGACTGCGCATTGTGGAACAGGTCGCCAAATTGGAACGGATCTGTGTCATGCTCGATTACCGTAAACACGGCCTGGGCCGTGTGCTGATCGACAAGCTGGAACAGATGGCTGTTGCTGAAGGTCTTGAGAAAGCCAAGCTGCACGCACAGGTACAAGCTTCCGGGTTCTACGAACGTCTTGGATATGCACCCGCGTCGGAAGTATTTATGGAAGACGGCATTCCCCATCTGCTGATGACCAAAAAACTGAAATAAATGACATTCCAAAAAACGCCTCCGTTATCACTTCTCAGTGATATACAGAGGCGTTTTGCATTCAAGCAACGCATTCATGAGTGACTACAACGGTAAATAGCATGTACAAAGTATAGGCACTGATTATAATAACCATGCATTCTACTTACTTGCCAGCTCCGTGCTGTGCCTTATCCCATTGCCAGACGGTCTGGCTCGGATTCGGCAGCGTTGTTCTTCATTTGTTTACTACGCAACTGCCCGCAGGCGGCATCGATATCGGTACCATGTTCCATACGTACAGTCGAGTTGATGTTGTTCTTTTTGAGTGTATCATAGAAGCCCAGAATCGATTCTTCTGTACTCCGTTGATACTGACTGTGCTCATCCACCGGGTTGTATGGGATCAGATTCACACTGACCATACTTCTGCGACTGGACAACAGTTCAGCGAGCTCCGCGGCATGCTCACGTTGATCGTTAACATCACGCAATAGGATGTACTCAAACATGATACGTTTGTTCGTTGTAGCCAAATAATAATCCACCGCATCCATCAATTGCTCAATCGGGAAAGCCCGGTTGATCTTCATGATGTGTGTGCGCAGTTCATTATTCGGTGCATGCAGAGAGATCGCCAGATTAACCTGCAGACTGCTGTCTGCAAATTCCTTGATTTTGTCCGGAAGGCCACTCGTGGACACAGTAATCCGTTTGGCGGCAAGTGCCAGTCCTTTGCGATCTTTAATGACCTCGATGAAATCACTCATGTGCTGGAAGTTATCAAATGGTTCACCAATACCCATCACAACCACGTTGGTTACCCGTTCGTCTTGACCCGCTGCATCCAGATGTCGCTGCACATGCATAATCTGTTCCACAATCTCTCCAGCGGTCAGGTCTCGGCTCTTCTTGATCAGACCGCTCGCACAGAAGCTACAACCAATATTACAGCCCACTTGTGTGGTCACACAAACGGTAAGCCCGTATTTTTGCCGCATCAATACCGTCTCAATCAGGTTGCCATCCTGCATCCGAAGCAGAAATTTCACGGTACCATCTGCTGATTCCTGCTTCACATGTTCGCTCAGAGAGTTCATTGTGAAATGCTCGGAGAGTACATCCAGACATTCCTGACGGACATCAGACATCGCAGGAAAATCGTGTACACGCTCTTGATATAACCATTCCCAGATCCGGGATGCACGGGATTTCTTCTGCCCATGCTCCGGCAGCCAGGAACGTAATTGCTCTAATGTTAATCCATATATGGATGACTTGTTCATTGTATAATCCTCTTTTCGCTAAAAAGCTATGGCTTATCGGTCCTACCCAAAAAACCTCTACTCCGTATTGTCCCAAAATTGAAGCGGGAAAACAAGGGCTTTAGCATTTCTTCCAAGAGGTTTTATCTATGGCAAATCTGCACAACAGACAACATTTATACCTATCTGGTCTTCAGTTTAGAAGTGAATGATACCGGAAGTGTGCAGTAGAACCAGCAGAACCAGGATCGGTGCCACGTAACGAAGCATGAACAACCACACCCGGAACCATCCGGAACGCAGTCCTGAAGCTTCCGCAGCCGTTTTCCAGAAGTATCCGGCAAAAATCGTCACAAGCAATCCACCCACAGGCAGCAGGATGTTGGATGCTACAAAGTCCATCCAGTCGAACACACTCTTCGATCCAATGGTCCATTCAGGCAGCAAGCCGAGCGACAATACTGAGGGAAGTCCCACGATGAAGACTGCGAGTGATATCACCCATACTGCCCGACTGCGGCTCCAGGACAGACGTTCCATGAAATATTTCACCGGAACTTCCAGCAAGGATACTCCCGAAGTCAATGCGGCAATAGCCAGCAGGATGAAGAACAGTCCGCCAAACAGGAATCCAAGCGGCATAGCCGAGAAGGCTGCCGGAAGCGCTATAAAGATGAGTGACGGTCCTTGGTCCGGTGCAATACCAAACGAGAATGTCGTTGGGAAGATGATCAGGCCGGCAATGAACGCATAGAGCAGGTCACCCGCCCCAACAGCGATGGTGGCTGCTCCGAGTGATTGATTTTTGTCCACATACGAACCATAGGTTATTAGAATACCCATACCGAGTGACAGCGAGAAGAAGGCATGTCCGAGCGCCACCAACGCTGATTCCGTTGTAAGTTGTGAGAAATCAGGATTCAGGAAAAAGGAAACCCCTGCTCCTGCACCAGGTAACGTTACGGCCCGGATCATCAAGACAATGAGCAACACCAGCATGGCGGGAATTAACACTTTGTTAAACTTCTCAATCCCGTTAGATACCCCTTTGGCTACAATCCAGCCTACGATAAGTACCGAGACCAGTTGCCACACGATCGGCATATAACCGCCTACGAAGGAATTGAATTGTCCCGCATAATCCGGATTGTTAAACAATGTCCCACTGAAGGACGTAATCGCATATTGCAAGGTCCAGCCTGCAATAATGACATAAAAAGAAAGGATGATAAAAGGTGTCAGTACTTGCAGCAAACCGGCTGCGAGCCAGCCTTTATGTCCGCCTGCTTTGATAAAAGCAGTTGCAGCACTTCCTCTGCCACTACGACCAATCGCAAGTTCTGCGAGCAGCACCGGCAGACCAATCAGCAGCAAACAAACGATGAAGAGCAGGAAAAACGCAGCTCCTCCGTTCTCCCCCGTAATGTACGGGAATTTCCACATGTTACCCAGACCAACCGAACTACCAATGGCTGCCAGAATGAATCCGGCGCGAGAGAAGCGCTCACCTTTGCCAGTGTTGTCTTGATCGAGATTAGGCTTACTAAAATTCATCGTATCTACTCCATCACTTTAAAGTTTTCCCGTAATTATATACTACTCACCTTGTCAGGTCATTCGAAATTCGAAATTTGTCGAAATGTTATTTTTTTACATATAAAACAAACGGAAATCTTCATCTCATAAGTTCCTTAAACACAGTATGTGATAAAGTCCGTTAGTCCAACCGTATGAAGTTACAACAAACCCATATTCACAAACGTTCAAAGCCCAATAGAATCAAAAAGAGGTGTCCCGTCAGCCACTTGGATGACTGCGGAGCACCTCTCTTTTTGAATTACACTTTGATTTGAAGTAACTCGTACTTGATAACGCCCATCGGAGCATTGACATGAATGACGCTGCCCACTTCTTTGCCCATCAATTCCTTGCCCAGCGGGCTCTCGTACGAAATTTTATTATCCGCAACATCGGCCTCGGCAGGACCAACCACTTTATATTCAATCTTCTCGGCGAACTCAATGTCATTAAGTAACACCGTCGATCCAATGCTCACTTTGTTGGAGTCTATATTGTCTGAAGAGATGACTCTTGCTTTTGTCAACATCTTCTCCAGAATCAAAATCCGTGTCTCCATAAAGGCCTGATCATCTTTGGCTGAATGATACTCACTATTTTCCTTCAGGTCACCGTAACTGATCGCGAGTTTCAGACGAGCTGCCAGTTCCTTACGCTTCACCGTCTTCAAATCCTTCAGTTCGTCCTCCAGCTTTTCCAAGCCTTCCTGTGTCAAAATCACTTCATCATTAGCCATTTTTCCATCTCCTAATCCTGCTATCTATCTATATTCTAACCTATATCCACTCCAAAGGGTTAGCATACCCCGGAAAAAGAAATAGCTCATCCATATATTGTATTCCAATGAAATCAGAACCATGTCCATCTCTTGAGATGATTTTCAAGGCTATGTTCAATAATTGTACCGTTACAATCTGCGCAACTGATGATGTTGTTTTCATCCGTTCACTTTTACAATGAACTCAGGGCAGCAGACGTTTTACAATCATCGCTTGCAGCCCACTATATGACGTGAGGTGATCTGAATGATTGAACTATTGAATGCATCTGAAATACAAGCCTACCTGAGACGGATTGGCATTGATGTTATAAAGAAACCTACACTGGAATTCTTATTTGAACTCCAACGAGCACATGTGCAATATTTATCCTGGCAAACGGTCGATATTTTTGCAGGTCGTCCTGCGGGAATCAGTCTTCAAGAATCGATTCAACTTATATTACAGGGAAGCAGCGGCTACTGCTTTCATCTGAATGGTGCATTTAGTGTTCTTCTCCGCTCGCTGGGATATACGGTTAATTGGCATCGCGGGGGAGTACAGCCTCATGGGGAACACCCCCGTGTGAACTCATTCCATCTCGGTCTGTCTGTGCTGCTGCCGAATGCTGACCCGACAGTTGAGCGCTGGATTGTAGATGTAGGTCTGGGCGGAATGCCCTTTGAACCTCTACCACTTCGTTATGGAACCTATGGTTCAGCTCCGTTCACGTATCAGTTAATGCCATCATCTGTTGCTGCTGAGGGATGGCGGCTTGAGTACGAGCCGAATGGTCCGAGTGAAGGAGTCGACTATGCTCCCGAGATAGTCCACGATCTGGGGGAGTTCATTCCCAAACATGAATTCTACAGTCGGGCGGCCGAATCACCTTGGCATAACGCATTTTTACTTCGTCAGCGAGATGAGATCCGCAGTCATGAACTACGTGGATGTATGCTTCGAACACATGATATCGATGGAATCCGGAAAACGGAGATCCAGAGTTATACCGAATGGCGTAACGTATTAACTGAAATATTCCATGAACCATTGGTGAACTACAGCGAACTGGAATGCCAGGACATATGGGAGCGAGTGCAGGATACACATATGGAATGGAAACAAGCGCAAGAAGCATGATGATTTGGGAGGAAGATTGAGGGTCCAATCCATATAAAGGAAAGTTGTTGAACTTCGCCGAATACGTATTCAGGTGATTAATGATGATAACTATTCGTGTGCTCCAAGTTCCAGAAGTATTGCCCGAGGCGTACTGGAACCACTTTTTGTCGCAAGTTTCTGCCGAGCGACGTGCTCAGGCTTCGCGTTTTGTGCGTCAGGCTGACGCGTATCGCTCCGTGCTGGGAGAGATATTGACTCGTGTGACTTTGAGCAAGTTAACTGGACTGAGACCTGCTGAGCTTTCTTTTACCCGTAATTCCTACGGCAAACCTTCGCTCAGTCACCATTCGGATGTACCATTCAACGTCTCCCATTCTGGTGATTGGATTGCGCTGATCTCCGGCAGTACAGATGAACTGGGCGTGGATGTGGAAAAAATAGCTCCAATTGACATGCAGATTGCAGAGCGTTTCTTCTCTCCTAAGGAGAGCCAGTTCTTGGCTGCGGAGCCTGACGATCGTCAGCTGGAAACCTTCTACCGTCTATGGACGCTGAAGGAAAGTTATATCAAGGCAGTCGGTATGGGCCTGTCTATACCACTGGACTCCTTCGCCATCCTTCCCAATGAGCGGGAAGATTGGCATTGCGAGCAGGCTTCGGCACATCGCTTCTATAGTCAGCGTTTGGATGATCAGCATATGCTTGCAGCCTGTTCAGCTGGGGGAGAGCTGCCGAGCAAGCCGGAAATTGTAACCTTGGAGAATCTGTATACGGATTTGGTTTAGTGCGCGGCTAGGTGGGGCTTAACGAGTTGGAATCAGTTGAGTTATGTAAGAGGCCGCCATTAATAATATCCTGCTAAGGTTAATCAAAAAAGCTAACGACGTGAGTATCACGCGTTAGCTTTTTAGCTTTAAATACACACTCCGTTTACGTCTATCTGACGCATTGAATAGGACTAGTCCCGGCTCCGCAATTTGCCAAGCAGACGGATGATCTCAATGTACAGCCAAACCAGTGTAACCATCAATCCAAATGCACCGTACCACTCCATGTACTTGGGCGCACCACGTTCAGCACCACCCTCGATGAAGTCAAAATCAAGGACCAGATTGAGAGCAGCCACAATGACGATAACGACCGAAATACCGATGCCGATCAAGCTGTTATCATGCAGATATGGGATCGTAATGCCGAAGAAACCCAGTACAAAGCTCAGCAGATACATGATCATGATACCGCCAGTTGCAGCCACGACCCCAAGCTTGAAGTTCTCCGTAGCTTTGATCAATCTGGTTTTGTATGCCACCAGCAGAGCGATGAATACAGCCATAGTCAACAAGGCCGCCTGCAAGGTAATTCCGTTATACAGTGACTCATAGGTCGCGGAGAGTGCTCCCAGGAACAGTCCTTCTGCCACGGCATAGACGGGTACCAGATAAGGTGCCGCTACGGGTTTGAACGAAATGACAAGCGCCAGAATGAAACCAACGATTAATCCACCATAAGCAAGCGGCATCACTTGTTGTCCGTTAAAGAACATCATCCAGGTTGCAAATGCACTGCCCAGCAGGATCACCAGCGTAATAAACGCTTTATTCACCGTGCCGTTGATCGTCATGTAATTCTGATATCGATCTTCTCCATATCCTCTGTTTTCAAACGTGCTGTCTTTAAGTGTAGGGTTACCGCTACGACCGATCAACACAATCACCTCGTCATATGTATTTGGTATATCTGTGATACTGGCTTGGGCTTACTACGTTTCAAATTCTACAAGCTATTCCCTCGAAAAGATTAGGATGGCACCAGAAGGAATCGGATGCAATTCTTCGATTACATCCCTACCCCCTGGCGCAACACTTAGGACATATGTCCCAGACATTGCATGTTCATGTGCTTTTTAAGCGTCTTATTTGTACAACACTTTATCTACATTGTATTTCGCACGCATCGTGTTGATGATATACGTCTCGTAAATTTCACGATCTACCGGATCTTCAACCAGGCATACTTCAATCTTCGTTACTTCCTCGCGGTGATTCTTGATTGGTGATACGGTGTCTTCAAAATGCTTTTTGATGCGGGGTCTTAATTTACGTGCTTTACCGACAAATAACAACTCTCCAGCGGCATTGTAAAACATGAAAATCCCGCCTAGTTCCCGAGTAATCAGGTGAAAATCAGTAAATCCATAAATGTGACTAAGCTGTGGATCAACCTGCTTTGTGATGGTTACATCCGGTGTTGGCACAGTAATATTAATCAATAGGCTCACTTCCTCATTATCTATAGGTTTAGATCTTATCACATATTATAAAGGGACACCATTTCATTCTATATGAAGTACAATTCACGCAATTTTCGCTATTACGACAAATATTTCAAAAAAAAGGTTAACTTCCCTGATTCAAAGTGGTACTATAGGGGTATGAGGAAGAAATTGGGCACTGAGACATACGTCTTTATATCTACCTCCGTCTATTGTACCCTATGATTGAAACTCTTTTTCATGCTGAATTCTGTTATGTGATCACGACAAGAGTACAGTTAGCAAGAACCCTAGTTTATAGATTGTAGATTCATCATCTAATCGACCCCTTGCAGCAAGCAAACCTAGGAAGACCTAGATTCATGATTCACTGTAGATTTTAAGTATCACCTAGAAAGCCTGCAATTATAGTCGTACTGAAGTTAATAGACAAACGTAGAAGGTCAGATAGCTATCGATCCTAGAGAGACTAGTCATGCAATACAACTGTAGAAATTATAGCAGCAGTACTATAGAAATTGGATCCAGTTTCACCACAGGCCCCGGCATACTGCCAGGGCTTTTTTGCGTTTGTGCGAACAACCAACCACACTCTCAGGGAAACAGAGGTATCGTGGTTCTTTCTGCTGGGTTTATAATATGGCAAGATACCAGTAGAGGGAGTGATGGGATGTATTCCGATCTGCAACTGACGGAGGACCGCCCTGTATATATACAAGTTAAAGATTATATGAAGCGATTGATGCTCAAAGGCGGCCTGCAAGCCAAACAAAAACTGCCCTCGACCCGTGAACTCAGTACACTCATGAAGGTTAGTCGCAGCACGGTCCTGCTCGCTTATGCCGAGCTTGAAGATGAAGGTCTGATCTATGCAGTCAAAGGCAAGGGCAATTACGTCAGTGCCTCCATCGAAACACCTGAGGCAGCAGCAAGCTGGAAACTGGACTGGACGACAGAGGTAAGCGAGTATGCAATCCAGGCAGAGCAGTACGATCTGATGAAGCATGGCTCCGGAGCAGAGCGCGGCGAGATATCGTTTACCAGCATAGCGCCAGATGAAAAGCTGTTTGATCTGCACAACGTGAAACGGGCTTTTCTGGATCGCATGTCACTTGAAGGCGAAGTACTGCTGAATTACGGATATGCGCAGGGATACAGACCGCTGATGAACTATTTACTACGATATATGGAGAACAAAGGGGTCGACCTCCGTGGCAAGGACATCCTGATCACCAACGGATTCACGGAAGGTTTCGATCTGGTGCTTGGAGCGTTGCGCAAAAAAAGCGGCAAAGCGCTCTGCGAGAATCCAACGCACCACACGGCGATCAAAAATCTAAAACTGCACCAGTTTCACCTGACCGGTGTGAACATGGAGCCAGATGGCCTGGACTTGAAGCAACTGGAACATGAACTTGAGGCAAGTCCATATGATCTGGCGTATCTCGTGCCATCCTATCACAATCCAACCGGGATTGTGACGTCCCCTGCAAAACGGGTAGAGATCATCCGGTTGATGAACAAGTATCAGGTTCCAATCATTGAGGATGGATTCAACGAAGAATTGCGCTATTCCGGTTCGCATGTCTCTCCCCTGATCGCTAGCATGGGCAAGGGCAATGGACTGGTGTATCTGGGTAGCTTCTCCAAAGTCCTGTTCCCAGGTCTGCGGGTGGGTTGGATTATTGCGGATGCGGCGCTGATTGATTATCTGGAGAGTATGAAACGGGCACGCAGCATCCATACCTCCACGCTGGACCAATCGTTATTGTATCAATATCTGAGCAACGGTAATTTCGAGAAATATTTGAAGCGTGCTCGCACAGAGTATAAGCGAAAATATGAATTGGTTGTGCGTTGCCTGAAGCAGCATCTGCCAATGTGCCGGATTTCCGGTGCGGGTGGTCTGCATCTGTTCGTGCAGTTCCCGTCCGAATACAGAACCCGTGAACTGCTGGCAGCCTGTAAAGTGAAAGGTGTGACGTTCACACCAGGGGATACCTTTTATCTGGAACCCGGTCAGGGTGTAAACACGATGCGTCTGGGTTTCTCCAGAGTCAGCGATGAAAATATACGTAAGGGCATTCGCATCATTGGCGAGACAGCAGCTCAAATGAGATAAGGAGGATTTCACATGAAAGTTGGCGTGATTATGGGCGGTACATCTTCAGAGCGGGATATTTCCCTGCTCACCGGACAGGAGATGATTGCAAACCTGAATAGAGACAAATACGAGGTTGTACCCATTGAGCTGAATACCAAGCGCGATCTAATCGACAAGTCAGCGGGGATCGATGTGGCACTGCTTGCCCTGCATGGCAAATACGGCGAAGACGGTACGGTCCAAGGCACGTTGGAATCTCTGGGTATTCCCTACACAGGTTGTGGTGTGCTGGCGAGCAGTGTATGCATGGATAAAGACATGTCCAAACAACTCATGCATCATGCAGGTGTGCTCACCGGAGAATGGCTACGAGTAGGTCATATCGAGGAACTGTCCTCAATTGCTGTTCAACAATTAACGTATCCTGTGGTGGTCAAACCCAATTCAGGCGGTTCCAGCATCGGTACCCAAGTAGTGAAAGAGGCTACCGCCCTGCCCGCTGCTGTGGAGGCTGCCCTCGCCTGGGATGATACAGTCATGATTGAACAGTATATCGAAGGTGAGGAGATTACCTGTGCCATTCTGGATGGTAAGATGCTGCCGGTGATCTCCATTCGTTCGAACGCCGAGTTTTTCGATTATTCTTCCAAATACGATGACCACGGAGCAGATGAGCAGGTTGTGCAATTGCCTGCGGATCTTCACCATCGTGTGGAAGCCGCGGCACTTGCCTGTTATCAGGTGCTCAAATGCAGTGTCTACGCGCGCGTGGATATGATGATTCGCGAAGGTTTGCCTTATGTGCTTGAAGTAAACACGCTGCCGGGTCTTACCCGTAACAGTCTGCTGCCCAAAAGTGCAGCCGCTGCAGGCATTTCTTTTGCAGAGTTGCTGGATACCATTATTGAACTTTCATTGAAGGAAAGACCCAAGGAGGATATAACATTATGAGCCTGGATGTGACGATTAGACATAGCTCCACTACAGATCTGCAAGATATGGTCATTCTGATGGACCAACTTGGTTATCCCACCACGTACGCCGAGATGGAGGAGCGCTATACCCACATTGCTGCAGATGCTAACTTCACCACACTGGTTGCTGAAGCACGCGGACGTGTAGTTGGACTAATCGGATTACAGACGTCTTATCTGTATGAAAAGAACGGAAGACACTGCCGTATCATGGCATTGGTTGTTCACGACCAGTTCAGGGGCTCAGGCATCGGCCGTCAGCTCATTCTGGAAGCCGAACAATGGGCCGCCACGCATGACGTGGACTCCCTGTCTCTGAACAGTGGCAATCGCCCTGAACGTGAAGCTGCACATGAATTCTATCGTCAGATGGGCTTTACAGCCGGGAGTACCGGGTTTAGCAAAAAGCCGCAGATTCTACAGCACACTTAAACTGCGGGATAAGGTATATACACTTCGAATATTACATCAAAAAGAACGCCCCACTCCGCACATTGGCGAAAATGGGCGTTCTTCGGTATATGTGTATGGCGCATGAATACGCGGTTGATTATGGGATCAATATTTAGCTGACTGTGCACCATCGATTGGAATAATAGCTACATTAATAAATGGTGCTTCGCCGGACAGCAGGAAGGCAACGAGACGCTTTCAGGACTTCATAGCCTCATAGGCTGCAAGTAATTTCTCTACTTCTACTCCATTGATCTTCATCCCAGTCACTTGACACTGTTCCAACTGCACTCCAGATAGATCGCAATCGATAAAACGACTTCCCCCAAGATCACAATACGTCCACTGCATAGGTACACGGTCAGATCCAAGGTGTGTGTCCTGGAATTGAACGCCATCCAAAGCACAGAATTCAATCTTGCTATTGGTTAGGCGTAAATCAGCTAGCAATATATTGGTCATATTTAGATTGGTAAATTTGCTTCCACTCAGGTTGCAGTCGGTAATCCGACTATTGGTCAGATTACTGGTGCTGTAACGGACTGAGTCCAGATTAGCTTGAACATATTCAACCACTGACTCAACCGAGTCCATGGATAATGTCTCATCACATGTTGGATCAAAAGAATCAACGGACATGTTCTTCTCATATACAAACTCATCCTCAGATGCATAGATACGAACATAACCCATTTTTTCGTAAAAATGATGATTATCGAGCTGCCGACCTGAGGTCTCCAGCTTCCAATTCTCAATCTGCGGAAATTCAATTTCAATAAGCCTCATGACTTGAGATCCCACGCCACGCCCCTGGCATACGGGGTCAATATAGATCTTATCGATCCTTGCATGTTTTCGTCCAAGCAAGTTAACACTCACTCCGCCAATAGCGCATCCATCTGATTCTACAATGTAATAATCCCATTCACGGATCACGTAACGATGCATGCGAACTGACGAATAATCAGGCGGGCATAGATTGTTATCGATATCCTTCTCATTATCCGCCCAGACTTTTATGACATGATCAAAAGCACGAGTACAAATCTCTGTAAGTACAACAGCATCTTCTTGCTGCGCTCGTCGTAAACGAATTTCAGAATGTATCTGTATCGGTTGCACTGGTTCAGACTTTACTTTGAGCAGTTCAAAATAATCGTAGCACTCCTTGTCCATAAGCATTCTGCGAGAGATATAACAAAAACCCGCATGCTCCAGAACTTTGCGTGACGGCTGATTGAAGGGCTTCACAATGCCCACAATTCGATCCAGCAAGGTATGCTCAAATAAATATGATGTTAGGACTTGAACAGCTTCTGTGACGTATCCTTTATTCCGGTAATCCCGGGAGATGGCGTAGACCACTTCCCGGTCTCCTTGATCCAGCATGTCATTCGGAAACACCCCGCACCAACCGATGATGCGCTGATCTTCATTGTGTACCACGGCAAGTAGGATGCGTACATCTTCCGGGTTGAATTGCTCGTAACTGCTTACGACAAATTGTAAAAATTCGCGTAACTGCTCCTCGGTCATTTTCCAATCCGGCAGGATATCCGTGATTTCGGGTTGTTGGATTAATGCATGCACGGCAGCCTGATCTTCCATCGTAAATGGACGCAACGTAATGGAGTTTGTAAGGATGAATAATTGACTTTTCATATAAAACACCTCTGGGGATTTATTTAGGATGACACAACAAAGAGGAGCACCTTCAATAGAGGCACTCCTCGATCCGTTTCCTCATTTCAGAAACGCCGAAGCTCCTCGTAATGGGTCGAAAGGACACACGTATCCCGTTCATGGTCTAACGGAATTTTTGTGGTGTTCTTTTCACGATCATTACGAGAAATCTGGCATATTCTGAAATCCCCTCTCCATACTAAGGCTTACTTATGACTCTCACTTAAGGACGGTCAATGTAAATCCAGCCTGTTTCTTGTTCTTTATCTACAGTAGCTCCAAGGGATTCTGCCACAAAGCGCAGCGGTACATATGTCTTGCCGTCCTTGCCTACATAGGCGGATTCCACCAAGGTCACTTCTTTACCAGCAACCGTTGCCTTCTTGGAACCTACAGTCAGGACAATCTCATCACCAGTGATGTCGTCAATGACAACGATTTGGTTCGAGCCTTTGGTCCATTTCACTTCCGCATCCAATTCTTCAGACACGTAGCGAAGCGGAACAAATGTTGTATTCTTAACGGTGATCGCTCCAGCGTATTCATCATCCGGGAAGAGCACTACACTTTTACTCGTGATTCCAGCTTCATCTTTCAGCAATTGATATGCAAGTGAACTGGAATCAAAATTACGCAGCATCTGTCCAGGCGTAATATCATCCTTCATCAGATCCATAACGCCGCCCGATACATCCACTTCATCAACTGCAACTGTGCCACCGATATTCCACTGTTCACTGTCTCCACTTACGGTTACTGAGTTCAGCGGCAGATCTTCGGAAGCAGGCAGTGCCACTTTCAGTTCAAAGTTTTGCTTGCGAACATCAAGCTTGCTGTCGAGATAAAAGTCCAATTTCAGTTTGGTATCTGTGCCAAAGACCGTTTTGAATTCAGGGGTCTCATTCAACAGGTTGTTCAGCTCCTGATCATAATTGACCAGCATACTATCCAGTCCTACTTTGATGATGGCATATAGTGACGCAACGGCTTCATCTTTCGATTCAGGAACGATCGAATTCAGCGTGTCGTCTCCCCCACCTTCTACCTCATTCACTGCTTCCAGTACAGGGTAGAACACATCGTACAGATCTCCAATCAGGTCTTTCAGTCCTTGCTCATCTTTCGAAATACTCGTCAGGAACGGTTTAACCATAGCCAGCATCTCTTCACCACTAACTTCCAGATGCAGTTTGGAGAGGCTAAGCGCTTCGCCATTCACGGATTCCTGTACCGGTGTTACGGAGATGTTCTTCGGATTGGACAGATGTTTCAGGACAAAAGAGAACAGTTTCGGGGAAAGTTCCTCGAGTTGTTTCTCCAGAGCCTTCGTATCCACCATCGGAAGCGCTTGTGCATCCTGGAACGTATCCAGAGATATGTACAGCGGTTTCTGGGCTCCGTCCAAATCAATCACCAATTGGGACTCATTCATGGACAGGTGGAAAGGTAACTTCGTTCCCTCCATGCTCAGTGTACCTTTGATCGATGCTGTCTTCGCATCTTTCATTTTGGCTTGATCAATATCCAGGGATATGGAATTAATTAGTTCGATCATTTCAAGGTCTTTCTCTGTAGCAAATTCCTTAGCCGGTTCTATGTTTATATTCATGGATTGTCTGGATTCACCGGACTTGATACTCGCGCCATTGGCCATTGCTTTACCAACGTCTACTCCACCCACAGCCTGACATCCTGTAAGAACAACCATTAATAATACAAGTGGCACTGCCATCCATTGGACTAACTTCCGATTCTTAATATGAACTCCTCCTTAGAAAAATATGGTTCATTTCCATTATGAAGGTATAGGTAATTCTTGTAAACGGATACGCAAAAAAATAAACCAAAAGGCCGGAACATGTCCGACCTCTGGTCTATCTATATTTCAGCATATCGTAAGATTCGATAAAACTTCCTGCTTCATTATGCAATGCTGGGAGTTATTCTTGCTCCTGATCTTCTGCGAGCTTCTCATCCGTTTCTTCATCTTCCGCAGTTGTGGGAGTCTCGAATTGATCCGGCTCGTCCTCTTGAATCGCTTTGTTCTCTTCGTTCTGATCCTGTGTCATATCGCATTCCCTCTCTTCTACCGGATTGTCATGTCATCAAGGCCTGGGCCTTGTGTCTATCAATAACCCGAATAGGCGTAGTTCAAACCTGCCTCAATATCGGCATGACATTTTCCATCATAATTTCAATGCTCACTTAGAAAACATAAAAGATGATCCCGTTCCCACTTGCAGCCGTGGCCTGAAACAAGGCCTGGACATCATCCACAGTCTGAACGATCTCCTGAAATGTCTCTTCCGCATCCCAATCTTCCATGACAGGGTAGACGCCTTCAGCGATCATCCGGTCCAGACTATACCGTTGCTTCAATTCCTCCGGTGTGAGCTGCTCCAATGCCATGTATGCTTCCAGCACCTGCTCGTTACTAAGCAAAAACAGATCCATGTCCGAATAGTTTCCCACGTATTGCTCACCTGCGAGAGGCACCACATATCCCAGGGGCGGCTCCCCTTCTACCAAGTTACCGTTCAGCGTGAATTGAAGCATCTGCCACGTTTTATCAATATCCAGATCCACTGCACAATCATGCACACTGATCTCACCTGACTTAATGGATTCAACTATCTCCTTTGTTACCACAAGATATCTGCCGGACATTCCCATACCGCTACCCCTCCTGTGTAATTCCTTCTATTGTTCCCCATTAACCGTGCTTGTTGGTTCAGAATCGGGGTAATCCCTATCAAGGAGGGTGTATACATGAAAAAATTTGATTACAGTCTCAATTATGATGAGTTGGATCTGCGCAAACATCCTGAACTGTACACCGTAGGCCGGGGTGAGCAGGGTGTTCTCATGGTTGAGCCATACAAGGGCGAGATTCTGCCACACTGGCGATTCAAAACACCAGAGATTGCGACAGAGTCATCGGAGAAAATCTATGAGCTATTTTTGGAGTATAAGAAAAAGGGGGATTTCGTGGGTATGGATATGGCTCGCAAATTTCTCCAGATGGGTTATACACGGGCCAGACGGTATACAAATCACAAAGGAGGACGCAAATACTCGAAGGAGGATGGCTCTATCTTGCCCTATCAGAATGATAAGGTGAAGGCAGAAGCCGCAGCTATATTCAAAGCCCAATGGGAGATTGCCAAGACGGATCCAGACTATGTAAAAATGAAGAAGGAGCATCGGGAAAAGTACGAGTCTGAGCAGACGTAAGAACATTGGGTAAACAATTGACTTATGGAAACATTTGTATCAGAATCGATCTTGTTACTGTACATTTTCAACCATTATATTGGAGAAGAGAGGCATCCGATTATGACCGATTCGTTCATTCACTTAAACACAGGCCAGAATATCAGTATCAACGAATCCATCCAACTTCAGGTTACCATTCAATGTACATCATCTCCTTTTCCCTTGGATATTAGCTGCTTTATGGTGAACGAAGAGGGAAAGGTCCCATCTGACGACTATTTTGTATTTTATAATCAGAAGACCGATCCCCATCAAAGTGTGCTTCTGCAACAGGCAGAGGAACTGAAATCCTCTTTTGTACTGGATACAAATCAATTACGGCAGGCTCCTGTGGAAAAATGTGTGTTTACGGCTACTCTGGATGCGGGAGGCACATTCGCCGATGTTCAGGCATGTCAGACGATTGTACAAGCGGGTTCCCAGCAGATTACCTATGAGATCACGCAGGTCACTGCGGAAACAGCTCTTATTTTTATTGAAATCTATAAGTATCGTGACGGGTTCAAAGTTCGTGCGATTGGACGAGGTTTCTTTGGTGGATTGCAGCCGCTGGCAGAGTCATTCGGTGTTGAAATTGAGAGTAACGACACCTCGGAAGCCGAACAGGTTCTTCTCACGGCACATGCTGAAGTGGCAGCCACCTCTCCAGAAGTCTTGGTACCTGATGCTGCACCAAACACGAATCATGCGCCTCTTAACCTGACCAAGATCGATCTCCTCAAGCGTAAAGTAACCCTGTCTCTGCAAAAGAAAAAGATCGAACCTATACAGGCACGTGTTGCCGTTGTATTTGATGCATCAGGCTCCATGTACCATCTGTATCGCAAAGGCATCGTGCAAGAAGCCTTCGAGCGTATTCTGGCGATTGCATCCGCTTTTGATGATAACGGAGAGTTGGACGTCTGGTTCTTCGCCAAAGACTTCTTGCGTGCACCTAGCGTCACCGCCAGGGATTTCGAGAATTATATTGAACGCACATATACGCTGGGTAGCAAAGGCGGTACCAATAACGAACCTCCTGTGATGCAGGATGTCATTCGCAAATATACGATCGAGGAACCCGATGTGAAGATTCCAACGTATATTATCTTTTTTAGCGATGGTGGAGTCAGTCAAAAAGGGAAAATCATGCGGCTTATTACCGAAAGTTCAACCAAAAACCTGTTCTGGCAATTCGTTGGCCTGGGACAAGCCAATTACGGTATCCTTGAGAAACTCGATGACATGACTGGACGTTTCATCGATAATGCTGACTTTTTTGCTCTCGACGACATCTCCAAGATCAGCGATGAAGAATTGTACGATCGTCTCCTTACTGAATTCCCAGGCTGGATAAAGGAAGCTCGGGCCAAAGGCATTTTGGCCTAAAGCTTTTACCCTATACCAATAATCAGGCTTGTACTTTTTCTGCTTTACCATCCTTGGAACGTGGACGGAGCATACTTCCTACAATTCGCAACATCAACTTGCGTGGCACGAGGCGGGTGAACTGCGCTGTCCAGTAATTACCGGCCCCCGGCACAGCATAAGGTTTGCCTGACTCGAGTGCTCTCATGGCCACCGCCACGACATGCTCGGGGGTATCACGTTTACCCACCGAGGCTTCATCAGCACCCACTACATCAAAGAACGAAGTCTCGGTTGAACCTGGGCATAGTGCCAAAAACTGAACGCCACGCTTCCTGTTTTCTTCGTATAATGCCTCTGTAAAAGAAAGTACAAATGCCTTCGTTGCTCCATACACAGCCATATACGGATCAGGTTGAAAGGCAGCCGTCGACGAAACATTAATGACAGCACCATTTTTCTTCTGTAACATGCCTGGCAAGAAAAGATGTGTCATGTTTGTCAAGGCGAGCACGTTCAACATAATTTCCTCCTGCTGCCTGGAACCATCCACCTGTTCAAATAATCCATGGGTAGCAAATCCCGCATTGTTGATCAGCATATCGATGTGTATTCCCCGATTCTGACATTCCTCATATACCCTCTGAGGTGCATCGACTTGAGACAAATCCGATACGATCACCTCAGCCCTTACTTGATATGTACGTTCTATGCGTTCTGCCAATTGATTCAGTTTGGATTCTGTTCTGGCCACCAGCACAATATTTTTACCCTTGGAAGCCATTTCGAGTGCAAAAACTTCCCCAATACCTGAAGAAGCACCTGTAATAAGTACCCATTGATGCTGTTCCTTTATCATCTCTCATCCATCCTCTATATATAATTTAAACACTCGTTTTCACTAGGAAACATTGTTTCTTTATAGAATCATCGTAACCAAATTTCATGACGCTGTCAATTACATTTGATAAATTTGAATCTAGGACGTGGTGCTTACTTACTAAATTCGGATTAAATTGACGTCATCCGGCGTAAAACAGTAGAATGACCATAAAAGGAAACATAGTTTCTGTTCAACAACAATACGGTTACGAGGATGAAATCAATGAAGGATCATAATTCGGGTTCCACGGAATCTGCACATACAGTAACGACCTTTCAGCAAGCCAGACTCCAGCACTCGGATAATCTGCGGCAAAATATTGTGCATGCTGCTGCTGCTCTACTGCAAGAGCATGGACCAGAGGCCGTCACGGTACGCCGTGTAGCTGAACGCATGGAGTGCTCCACCAAAATCATATATAACCTGTTCGGGAAAAAAGAAGGGTTAGCCAAACATCTATATTTAGAGGGATGTTCCCTTATGGCCCAGCGATTTGAAACTATACCCCAGCAGGAATCGTTCGAACAATATTTCCGTGATCTGGCCTACGTCTACTGGGACTTCGGCATTTCTCAATCCAGCTTCTATCAGCTGATGTTTGGAGGGTCTTTTTCCGAATTCAAACCAGATGGAGAGACCTTGCAGGGAACAGCGACTGCACTGAAGCAAGTGTCTGCTTTGGTGGAGATAGCGATTGAACAGGGAATGCTTCAGGTGCAAGATCCCCTGCTTGCAGTACGAATGATCTGGGCTCCCTTACACGGTGTTATTCATCTCTATTTGGGAGGTCATATTGAGAGTGAAGAAGCTGCCAAAACCCTCTATGATCATACGTTGTCCATGGTTATACACTCCCTTGTGAGTACATCTGCAAATGGATAAGCATTAGATCTGCGCTGTTTTAGATGCTTTTAGAAGATAAACAAAAAGGAGCAGCCCCATTGGCGTAATACGCCTAGGGCATGCTCCTTTATTTGGTTGACTCTATCTAGTTCCGTAACGGTTTCAGTCGATTAACGCGCCTCTTCGTTCTCAGCTTCCCAACGTGCAATTTCTTTGCGCACAATTGGAGCGACTTCTTTACCAAGCAGTTCGATCGCTCTCATGACCTCGTTGTGCGGCATGGTGCCAAGTGGGGTGTGCAACATGAAGCGTGTAATCCCAACTTCTTTGCGCAGGTTAATAATTTTCTGAGCTACGGTATCCACATCACCTACATACAATGCACCTTCCAGGCTCCGCGCCGCATCAAATGTCGCACGGCTGTAGTGTCCCCATCCACGTTCACGACCCAGTATGTTCATGACCGCTTGCGCTGGCGGGAAGAATTTCTCCACGGCTTCGTCTGTTGTATCGGCAATGAAGCCGTGAGAGTGAGAAGCAACGGTCAGCTTGGAAGCATCATGTCCCGCATGTGCAGCTGCTTTCTTGTACAGTTCCACCAGTGGTGCAAATTGTACCGGACGGCCACCAATAATGGCAAGCACCAGTGGCAAACCGAGCAATCCTGCACGAACGACGGATTCCTGATTACCGCCACTGCCAATCCATACCGGAAGTTTTTCCTGAACCGGGCGCGGGTAGATGCCCAGATTGTTAAAGGAAGGTCGGTGTTTGCCTTCCCAGGTTACTTTTTCCGAATCACGCAGTTTGAGAAGCAAATCCAGTTTCTCGTCGAATAACTCATCGTAGTCGTTCAGATCATAGCCGAATAGTGGGAACGATTCGATAAATGATCCCCGCCCTGCCATAATCTCTGCACGTCCGTTCGAAATGCCATCTAATGTCGCAAAATCCTGATAAACCCGTACCGGATCATGCGATGATAGTACTGTTACCGCACTCGTCAAGCGAATATTCTTGGTCTGTGAAGCTGCAGCAGCCAGAATGACAGCTGGTGATGAAGCCGCATAGTCAGCACGATGATGTTCTCCCACGCCGTATACATCCAAACCCACCTGATCTGCCAAAACAATCTCTTCAACAACATCGCGAATGCGCTGCGCATGACTGATAAGTTCTCCTGTTTTTACATCCGGGTTCGTCTCTACAAATGTACTAATTCCGATTTCCATTGTCTGTTCCTCCCTGGTATGAAGCGATCCGTTGTCCATCTAACCTATTGTAAGTAGATCACCTTTTGTTATATATCTTAATATTGAACTATTTTGATGAAAAACACAAGTACCCTCTGTTTCCAGGGGGTACTTATATGATTATTTCTTCCTCCCAATGTACAGCAGGTGCGACGAGATTCCCAATATGGAAGGATCTTTGGCCGCTTCAATCATATATTGCATGAGTTCATCATACTCGCTGCGTTCTTGCCAGTGTTGTAGCTGCTCGTCCGTGAGCATCGCTCTAAGGCTTGATGAACCAATCAAATCGACAGTTTCGAAGTTGTGCTGTTCCATGAAGGGCGTAACGTCCTGAATATTAAAATAGTATGCTCCCGTAAATCGTCCTTGATCCTGATGATTGAATATACCCTTTTCCACAAAAGAACGGATTGCTGCCATGTTATCATTCGGTTTCCAGTGCTCCGGGGATTGTAACGAATTGATACTCATGCGCATTCGGCTTTGCATGGCTACAAACACCACGCCCCCTCGCTTGGTCACACGGTACAGCTCCTGCACAGCAGCCATCCGCTCCCCTTCTGTCTGCAAATGATATAACGGCCCCAGCATGAGGGACGCATCGTACGTCTCATCAGCCATACCGGAGAGCGAAGTCGCATCGAGAACATGGAACCCATCGAATTGCTGTGTCAAACCGAACTCTTGAGCCTTTTGCCGTGCAGTATCTACGGAGGACGGTGTCAGATCAGATAAAGTGACCTGGTACCCCAGTTTCGCCAGCTCCATGGCATACTTCCCCGGCCCAGCGCCATTATCCAGAATATGACCGTTGGCAGGCAGATACTCTCTGATGTAATGCATGTTAATGATGAATTCAATTGGTTCCCGTTCCAGTCTGCCCCACTCATCAAACCCGGAATAATATTTAATAATGTGATCTCTCTTCATCGCTCTGACACCTGCCTTTTCTAATATGTAGACCACCTAACCATGTTCAAAATTAAATTCCAACCAGTATATATCTACTAAATATTTCCTGTCAAACAAAAAACGTTCAATTCCCATTGAATGCGGAACTGAACGTTTCTCCATCTTATCTTATATCTTTTTCACAAACTCAGATTTCAGCTTCATCGCACCCAAGCTATCGATCTTGCAATCAATATCATGATCCCCATCAATTAGGCGGATATTCTTCACCTTCGTGCCCTGTTTGACCACGAGTGAGCTACCCTTAACCTTCAGATCTTTAATGACGGTAACAGTATCGCCATCACTTAGCACATTTCCGTTGGCATCGCGGATTACTTTTGTATCCTCTGCGTTATCATTGTCTGCTTCCAAAGACCATTCATGCGCACACTCCGGGCAAACCAGCAGATTACCATCCTCGTAAGTGTACTCCGAATTACATTTCGGGCAGTTGGGCAAATTAGACATATGTATTATACTCTCCATTCTACGATTGGCTTTCCCGCAAGTATACGGGATTTCGGCGGTATATTCCATATGCTTGGTCACTGCATGGATGGATTTAAACCAAATTTAAGGTTCTTGCATCCCTCACTTTAAGGGTAACTACTTATGATGTAACAATTGGATACGCACTACACATACATGAATTTTATGTCTCTATGAATTGTTATTATATTTAATACCAAAGGAGTTCCTGCTCATGTCCTCATATGTTTTCCCTGTGCAAACGGCTTTTTTGATCTTTGTTGTTGCAGCCATGTTCTTGCTGGTGCCGTGGTTGATCTATGGTTATCGTAAAGACGGCTTCTTCAGCTGGTCACGGTTTGGCGTCAGCTTTTCGTTTATCTTTTATATTCTGGCCGCCTATTGCCTCGTTATTCTCCCGTTTCCGACTACGCGAGATACCTGTGCGCAGCAAGCCGCTGACACGATCTACTACAATCTGGTTCCATTCACTTTTGTCAAAGACATCATGAAAGAAACACCCATTGTATGGACCCAACCATCCAGCTATATCGGAATGATTCAGGGCAGAGCCTTCCTGCAAGTGTTGTTTAACGTCCTGCTTCTCATGCCGCTGGGTGTATATATCCGTTACTTTTTTCAAAAGAGATCATTCTGGAAGTACGCCCTGCTTGGTGGATTAGGGCTTTCCTTATTCTTCGAGATCACCCAAATCACCGGATTTTACGGATATTACAATTGTCCCTACCGCCTGTTCGATGTAGATGATCTGTTATTGAATACTTCGGGAGCAGTCATTGGATTCTTCACAGCGCCCATCCTGCTTGCTTTATTCCCATCACGTGCAAGCATTCAGGCGAAGAGCGAACAGATTGTGGAGCAAAACCAAGTGTATACTATGCCTCAATTGCTCGCGTTAATTATTGATGGAATCATTGTTGTCTTCCTTTCGAATCTAATATCGATCTTCACAGCGTCTGATGTGGTCAGTGATGCACTAAATACATCCATTGCTATGGTCATTGTGCTGTTCTTCATACCTTGGGTACGAAATGGGGTAACTCCAGGCTCGGCCATCTTGCGATTCCGCTATGTGGATCGTCAGACCGGCACACCTACCAGTGAATCGTTATTCAAAAGATTTGCCGCACTCTATGTTCCATGGCTGCTAGTTACGATCATTCGCTTGGTCAACGATTATGCTTTTTCAGGTCATCAGGATGTTATGCTTCAGCCTTATCAAATGTGGATCTCCCTGGGGACATTCGGTATCTATATGTTAGTCTACGCCGTGCTCTTTGTTCATGTCTTGATCGTGCTTTTCTCCCGTGGAAAACGTTCCTTCTACTTCGATGAGGTATCCCGCACGCGGGCCTCTCGTAAATAATGTTTGGAGTTTAACAAGGCATAATGAAGGCATAATGTCCCTCTAATTAGTGCTTACGTTCTGCTTACTATTCAGCCGGATTACCTAAAGAGGACGTTCATTCTCAGAATGAACATCCTCTTTTTAATTTGCTCATTGCAACTATTTAGAGTATCCATACACAATAACCAGCCTGGATTATAACCCTAACAGCTCTCGCTTGGCTGAATCCGGATCATGTACAACCTCAATCTCATGGTTGAAGATTAGTGTCGCACGACCCTGCTCATATTCAGGCCAGTTCACACCTGCAACTTCAGGTTGGCCATTCTTGGCAAAGGAAATCCAGGCATCCTGTACCTTGAGGGCAAGTGCTGCCGCAGCTTCATCCGGCTCCGCATTCATGAACTTGAGGACATGCAGTGTATTAAACACAAAGAACATTTCGATGCTGTGAATCGCTCTTTTTAACAAGGGATGTTCCGGCATCACCCAATCAAATCGATACATCCACACCGGGGCATATTTCTGTTGTGCCGCAGCATATTGCAGCGCTGACCGCCAGAAGAACATATCGGTCATGACTTGGGCTTGTCCATCTGCCGTTTTTGGATAACTATCCGCGATGGCTACCCGGTTCTCCAGATCTGGCGTCATAAAGTCTACGCCCTGAACCATATCGATTTCTTTTGAAAAAGGTACATGTGGCTGGATGAACAGTGCACCCTCGTGCAATGTCGTACCAATCAGTACCGGAATATCCTGCGCTGAGCCTTCACTCACCGCCTGAAGCGGCACCTGTGGCAGTGTCTGGCCATCCAATACAGGTTGGAACAATAATGCCATACCTGCCCCGCTCTGCTGTTTGACCGTTTCACCGGCTGCAATAATCTGATCTACAGGAATTGTATTTAACTTCTGCAGGTTGTTCCGGTCCACCCCAAGAATCTTTAACATCCCTTCCCTCAACGCTGAAGCTTGCTCTGCCGGCATGAACTGGGATGCACCGCTCTCCATAATGGCACGTTGGAAGAGTCCTTTGGCCGCTGGCATCGCCATCAGTGCTGCAATGCTCATGCTTCCCGCCGATTCGCCGAACACCGTAACTTGATCCGGATTACCACCAAAAGCAGAGATATTATGCTTCACCCACTGTAATGCCGCAACCTGATCCAGCAGACCTGCATTGGATACATATGAATCACCTAATGGAGCCATATGCAGGAAACCCAAAGGTCCTAATCGGTAGTTAATCGTCACAACGATGACGTCCCCCCGAACTGCTAACTGTGTACCATCATACATCGGCTGGCCACCCGAACCGGACACGAAGGAACCGCCGTGAATCCATACCATGACCGGCAGTGGTGTTGCTCCTTTTTCCTTAGGTGCCCAGATGTTCAGATATAGACTATCCTCTGACTCATTCGGAATTTCTGTCTGGTCTTCTGGTTGATGGTTTCGAGGTTGTATATTCTCAGGTCCAAATTGAGTGGCCTGTCTGATTCCATCCCATGACTCGGGTTGTATCGGAGCCTGGAAACGTAATTCACCTACTGGGGGTTTCGCGTAGGGAATGCCCTTCCATACGCTTGCACCATGCAAAAGCTCGCCTTGAACTGTACCGTACTTCGTTGCAACTTGAAGTTCTTTCATATGCCGCCTCTACTTCCTCTCCATGAATAGGTTAGACTAACGATTAATAAGTTAATGTGTACTTATTTGAGTATAGTTTGTACGAACACCCATTTACAACTTTACCCAGTATTATATGCCCCTACTACGTTTCACGTGGAACTTTATGGGGTGGATGATCTGATACATACCTTTAAGATGGACACCAAAAAGGTCACCATAGAGCAGTATCATCAAATCTAACTTATCTTAATGATATTGACCCTTAGAATGACCCCTTCCCGTTGACTATCCTAATAACTAACCTTCTACAGGATAATGCACCGTGAACTCAGCACCCTCAATCCATTCACTCGCGACAAAGTCCCGTCCCTTCACAACCACTCGATTCTTATAAACCTCCACATGAAGTCCTTCACTGCCCTCCAGATGCTCATCCTGATCTGTCCAGAGATAACCTACAGACGACGCATTGAACATCGTTGGCTTCTGGCCCGCACCATCGTACATCGTATGATGCGCCTCTAACTGCCAATGGGTGTGACCCGAGAAAAGGATCGCTTGCGGGTATTTGGCTAGAACGGCCTTGAGTTCTGCATCCTGATTCACACCATACCAGCCTTGTTCCTTCATCGATCCTGCCACCGTATCCATAAGCGGCTGGTGTAAGAAAATGAAGATGGGATGCTCTGGCGTTGCACGCTCAGACAATTTCGCATCTAGCCACTCCAACTGTTCAGCCGACATATCACAATCCTTTGGATGAGGTTGCTCCGTGCCCAAGAAAATATAATGATACCCGTCGATCCAGTGATCGTGGTAGGAGCCCTT
Source organism: Paenibacillus sp. FSL R5-0623 (assembly GCF_037974265.1). NCBI lineage: Bacteria > Bacillati > Bacillota > Bacilli > Caryophanales > Paenibacillaceae > Paenibacillus > Paenibacillus sp. FSL R5-0623. The sequence goes on from NZ_CP150233.1 coordinate 6,757,968, forward strand.
CATACCGGTTGTCCCTTCAAAATCACTTAATCGACGCTGCCATAACCCTGCAACTGTAATGGATTCAGCTTTGTCGGATATATCTTGACCCTCCTGCTCCGAAGATGCAGCAGACAACGTATATGTCCCGCCGGATAGTTGCTCAATTAGTGCAGCTGATTCAGCAGCGGTTTGTTTTGTGACCAGTTCCATATCTGCTTCTTGTTCCAACAACTTGGCTACATCATCCTCTTTCATCTCAAGCAAAACGATCGGAGGATCTTGCCATACCACGGCTCCAATATCATGATTACCTACCGTGTAACGAATATCCGGCAAACTCTCCGCATGTTGCTTCCATATACGTTGCAACTCACGATATTCACTCGGTAGCCCACGATCCGTCACATCGCCTACATGCATAATCCCACTGCTACCCTGACAAAATGTAGCTATGTCGGCTAATGCTTGGTCCAGATGCCGGTTATGAATATGATCTGCCTCATCTCGCACATGTGTGTCCGTAATGACCTGGAAGCTGGCAAGTGGTTGCTCCGGTGTATGTTCATTTTTCATCAAGAATCACTCCATTTCAGTCCAATAATGCCAATCAGAATAAAACTGATCCATACCATCGACGTGAGCCGCAGACGTTCACCAAAAAAGTAATGCCCTACAACACCAATGAGCGTAATGCCCACCCCAGACCAGATCGCATAAGCTACAGCCAGCGGCATATACTTCACTGCAAAATTAAGAAAGGTAAAGCTTGCTCCATAACAGACAAACATCAACACCGAAGGCCATAACCGCGAGAATCCATCCGATACTTTCAGCAAAATGGTAGCACTCAGCTCCAGCCCAATGGCCAGTGCCAACAGTACCCAGCCCAAGTAAGCATGACTGTTCGTCATCGATTCAGCCCACCATTCAGCAATTCATGGAAGGATTGAATCGTTCTATCCGCCAAACGGATTTTTCCCGTTTCTCCAATGCCAATCCTGTACCCCGCACCAGCGATTCGTGCCATCTCCATGTCTCCGTCCGTATCTCCAATAACCACAGTATGCTGCACTGATACACCCAACCGTTCACAGGCAAGTAGAAGCATATCGGGAAAAGGCTTGCCCCGCTCCACCAGATCCGTACCAATCACCACGTCAAAAAGGGATTCCAGTCCCATCCACTGCAAATGTTTAATTGCATTTGGTGTATCATCTGCAGTCACTACACCCATAACCACGCCTTCGCTACGGCACTGTTCAAGGAATTCACGAACGCCCGGTAACGGACGTGCTGGACGATGCTGCTCCATCTCTTCCTCCGCTCGCGCCAAGCATCCCCGAACCATAATCTTGGCTTCCGCCCAGCTGAGACCCACACGATATCCATGCCACGTCAGCACGGCATACACTTCATCCATGGTTCCCATCGCAAGCGGCCCTCGCACGTCATACCCATTCATTCGGCCTTGTTCATCGTGGAATGTACCCCAGATCTGCGGAAGTTCCTCTGTGTTGATACGCAGTCCTCGGATTGCCAACTGATCTCTGAAGTCGTTCAACACACAATCGGTCCAGAATCCCCACATACCTGTAAAATCAAGCAATGTCCCATCCTTGTCAAACAAAACAGCTTCAATCGGATTCGGTGATCCGTCCACATACGTTTCATCTTGCATTGGTCAAACTCCTTGTCTGCGATCTTTATGAACGGAAAGGACGGTACAGCATGTACCGCCCTTTTCGCATGAGTTCTTATAGTAATACGTTTTTGCTTGCAATCCGAGCAGGTTCACAACCGAATCTCGCGGAAGCATTTCATCGATATCGTCACTTCACAATACGATCCAGTTCCTTCTGCGCTTTCTCTTTCGCTTCCTTCAGCGCTTGTTCAGCTGGCATATTATTGATCTGCACCTGATCAGCTGCATCCTTCAATGCATCATTGATTTTGCCACCCGTTGGATCCTGGAATGGAGCCGAAGCGTGAGCTGCCTGTTGCAGTGGTACGGTGATCTGCGGGTTTTCCTCACTGAATTTCATAAACTCTGGATCTTGTTGAGCCGATTGACGTACTGCGATATATCCGGTGTTCATGGACCATGAAGCTGTATTTGAAGTCTCAGAGAAATACGTAAGCCATTTGTATGCTGCCTGTTGTTGTTCAGGCGTTGCCGCTGATGGGATACCTGCCGATATGGCACTTGCTACCGGTTTTCCTTCACCAATACCTTCCCAGCCTGGTTGTTGCATTGCAGCGACTACGCTGAAGTCCAAGTCACCTTGGTCACCACTAGATCCGGTGTAACCTGCTGCTTTATTTTTCATCACATCATCAATCGTTTTGTACCAATACTCCCAGCCCTGACCTCCATAGTGAATGCCCATAATCTTGTCTTCGTTGATCCATTTACGGAACAAGTCCCATGTCTCGATCCATTCCGGGGAGTCGATCATGACGGTTTTGCCATCGTCGCTAAGAATCTGTCCGCCCTTACCCAGCACGGCATCAATCATATTGTCTCTACCCCACATCGGTTCCCAACCGTAGAAGGTGGTCTTGCCATTTTCTTGTTTGCTCATCTTCGCTGCCGCCTCAGCCAGCTTCTCCCATGTCGTCAGAGTTGCTGGGTCGATTCCGTTCTCCTTGAACGTATCCATGCGGTAATACATGATCTGAGTCGTACCGTACATTGGCAAAAAGTATTGCTTTCCATCCACCTGTCCCTGGTTCAGGAATGTCTGTATGAAATCGTCTTTCTTAAAATTCGGATCAGCGGCAATCATCTCATCCATGGGTGCATAATATCCTTTGCGTGCCCAGTCTATATTGGAGCTGAGTACAGCGGCTGGAACCTTCTTGGAAGCAATTGCTGCTTGCAGCTTCTGTTCCGTTTCCGTGTAATCTGCTTGTACAATCCCCTTTACAACGACTTCGTTCTGGGAGGCGTTGAACGCATCAATCGTCTTTTTCATGTTATCGCCCAGATTACCACCCAGACCATACCAGAATTCAATCTCCACCGGATCTTTCGCCTGAGCTTCGGTTCCACTGGCAGCAGCCGTCGTGCCTGATTCTGCGGGTGCTTGTGTTCCACAAGCGGTCAGCAGTGCAAAGCTGGTCGCAAGTACCAGCGACATGCCACCCTTCCAGTTCAACCTCAATCTCTTTTTCCATGTCATGCTTGCTTGACTCCAGTTCATTGTTGTTCCTCCCGTTTTAGGTGAAATGGTAGTTTGCATAAATTGAACTAAACAATATTTACACTAGCCACTCCAATGACAGAACAACCCTCCGATCGCTGTTATCCCCAGATTTTTTTGATTCCTTTTTATAAAGGTAAAATCTGGGGATAAAGGCGAGCGCTTCGCTTCTTCAGATTATTTCTGTCCTCTCCGTTTTGTGTAAATGTTTATTTCAATTTATATAGTAAGGTAGTTAATATCAGTTCTTGTTCACACCAGCCGTAATATTCACGCTCTGCATGATGGTCTTCTGGGTGAACAGGAAGAGAATAAGTAGTGGTGCGATGGTGAAGGCACTCGCAGCCATAATCTGTGGCCAAGCCAGTCCATATGCCCCGCCTTCTACAAAGAAGCTGCGCAGACCCGCTGATACCAGCTGCAGGTCAGGGTCTTTGGTAATGAGCATAGGCCAGAAATAGTTGTTGTACTGTTCAATAAACGTAATCAGCACCATCACAGCGAAGCTTGAGCGAACAAGCGGCGTGATAATTGTCCAGAGAATCCGGAAATGGGATGCACCATCCAGCTGTCCGGCTTCCACCAATTCATGAGATACCTGCATGAACGCCTGCCGGATCAGGAAGATCGAGAACACGCTGACACAGTTGGATACAATTAAGCCTGTGTAGGAATCCAGCAAGTTAAGTTCACTAAGCACCAAGTAACTAGGAAGATACACGGCCGTACTCGGTATCATATAACCCACGAGAATCAGGGATGTCAGTACACCTTTGAGACGGAATTTCATATGTGTCAGGGCGTACGCCATCATACTGGAGTTGACGATCTGAAATAGACAGATGGCTAAGGCAACCCCGGTACTGTTCAGGATGTAACGGGCAAATGGTGCCGCGTTCCAGGCATCCACATAGTTGCTCCACAGGAACGTCTCCGGCCAGAAGGTCGGCGGAAACTGCCAGATCTCATCATTGGTTTTGAATCCGCTAATGACCATCCAATAGAAGGGAAAGGCTGTACCCAGCGCGATAATGGCTAACAGAAGGTAGCGGATTAATTTACTTATTTTAAAATTCGGTTGTGACACATTCTGCAACTCCTTGCGCTTCATCCGTTTAGACTTTTTGTTGGGCAATGTCATTGTCATTAGTAGTGCACCAGACGTCTGCCAAGCAGGAAGGATACTCCCGACAGCAACACGCAGATCAGAATAATCACAACGGCGATGGACGAAGCTTCACCTACGTTAAAGGATTCGAAGGCAGACTGGTAATACATGTACAGTAACGTTCTCGTTGATCCCGCCGGTCCACCCTGCGTCATGACATTAATCTGGTCATAGGCTTGCAAGGACTGGATGGTAAGAATAATCGAGAGAAAAAATGTCGTTGGTGAGATCAGCGGCAATGTGATACTTCTGAACTTATCCCAACCGTTTGCCCCATCGATTGAAGCTGCTTCGAGCAGATCGGAAGGTAGATTTCGTAGCGCAACGAGATAAAATACCATTGCCCACCCAATCGACTTCCAGAGCGTGACGATCAGAACAGCAACCAATGCCCAGTCCGCGTCACGCAACCAGCCGATCGGAGATACGCCAACCCAGCCCAGCATCAGATTAGCGAGTCCCACTTCGGGCTCGAAGATCCAGGACCACGCAATGGACACCGCAACTGTCGGGGTGACCCAAGGTGAGAACAGTAACGTCCGGAAGATGCCGGATGATTTGATCTTGCTATTCATGAGCATCGCAAGTGCCAATCCGCCCACAATAGTTGGGATTACACTTCCAAGTCCGAATAACAAGGTGACTTTCAATGATCGATAGAATTCAGAGTTTGTAAGCAGATAACTGTAATTGTCCAAACCAACAAACAACTTGTCCGGGCTCATGAAGTCCCAATCAGTGAAACTGAGATAAACGATATATCCCAGAGGTCCCAGCCAGAAGATCAGCAATGGGATTAGAGCTGGCAGCGTGAATAGTACCGCCTCAGACTCCCTCCATAGTTTTAAACGCAAATCCCCCACTCCTTACTGTCCAATTTTTCTTTAATGATTGGGAATTTTTGAGTATAATCAGCTTTATATTTATTCTGTACAAAATTAATTGTACACTCGTATTGAAAATTCTAATTCCGGCTTATGTTAAAATTGGAGCAAGTCATGTAAAATATGAGGCAGCTAGTGGGAACGCTATCATAAACCAGAGGTGACATTGTGGGAAAAGAAACCGCCGGGAACCCGAATCATTCTTCGTTACCTGATCGGCATGCGCTGAGGGAGAGAGTCATTGAGGCCATCGCCAATACGATGGATCTGTATGGGGTTAATCATACGTTTGGCAAATTGTACGGCATCATGTATTTTGAAGATCGACCGATGACACTTGAAGAGATGAAGAATTCAATGAATATGAGCAAGAGCAACATGAGCTACGCGGTTCGTTCGCTGACAGAATCACAGATGATCTATAAATTGGAGGAAAAGAAGGAGCGCCAGGATCAATATCTGGCTGAGACCGACTTCTATCGTACGTTCCAGAATTTCTTCGGGGCCAAGCTCCAACGGGAAGTAGATGTCATGTTAGAAGGCATTCGTGAGGTCATTCCTGACCTGTCGGCTATGATCCTTTCGGAACATACCTCTTCCGAAGATCGAGATGATGCGCTGCGTGATCTGCACAAACTCCAACATGCGGAGCAATACTACGTCTGGCTGCAAGGATTTGTGGATCAGTTGCGGGATGGTAAGTTTTACGAGAATGCTGCACACACGCTCGATAAAGAGTAGTACAACTGCGTAAACAGAATAACTAATGTGGTGACCTACGCGCTAACGAACCTAGACGATCTGACGTACCCTTGTTGAGTCACACTAAAGCGCAAAAAGGAGCTGTCCCTAGCCAATGTTTGGCTTTTGGGACAGCTCTTTTTTTATTCTATCTATTGTATTGTCATATCCTATCCGTTTTTAGGGGTTCTCTTTTCCAAATGTTACTGCGTTAATGACCCCTTTTTTTCTTTTAGAAATATTACTTTTGCGCTGCAGCTTCGATATCTACATATGCCCAATGTGTTGCTGGTACATCACTGAAAGTTGACGTACCTGCGCCAGTTAGGGGTGTACGGTTGAACAATACGTTCAACACTTTCACTGCTTCAGCACGCGTCAGCTTGCTGTCTGGTTTGAATGTACCATCATTATATCCGACCATCAGGCCCGCAGATTGCACATAAGCAATCGCATCTGCTGCCCACAGGTTTGCGGATACATCTGTGAAGGACACTGCTGTACCATTCACGGTTGTAGCACTCGCTTGTTGCTGCATCCAGCGATACGCAATGGTAGCCATCTGTGCACGAGTAATCGAACCTTCCGGTGCAAATTGGGTGTTGCTCATGCCGTTCATGATCCCAGCGGATTGCGCTTTGTGAATCTCACTTGTTGCCCAGTGTGTCGCAGATACATCCTTGTAACTCACGCTATTCGCGGAGCCTGCTGCCGCTTCAGTTGCAAGATTGCGAGCCAGCATGGCCGCCATCTGTGCACGTGTTACGAACGCATCCGGGCGGAAATCTACACCAAAACCTTGGATGTAAGGTATATGTGTACTTTGTGAAGCTTTCAGTCCATCCACAACAACGAGGGTGAACGTACTGAATTTGGTTACGGTAAATTCGATGCCTTCGCTGTTATCCGCGAGTTGTACCAATTTGCCTTGAATCAATTCTTTTGTGCCGTCACTGTGTTCGATATAGACCGCCAAGTTGTCCAATGCTTGCTGACGAGCAGTCGGATCAGTTGGCAGACTGTCACGCAGTGGCAACGTGAGTGTCACTTCGCGGCTCTGCATGTTCGTGTCGATCTCTACCGGACGAGCCAATACACGTACATTCGTATTCGGAGCAACTTGTTGAATCAACTGCTCTTTCTTCGCACGCTCTTCGACTTCCTTACGTTCGGATTCCTTTTTCAGTGGAACCACACGGAAGTACAAGTCTTGATCAAATCCGGCGATGGAATTCGTCGGAACGGAAATCACTACATTTTCAGTGGAAATTTCAAGTTGCAACGAACCATCATTTAGTTCTTTTACCGCTGCTTTAGGCAGTTCAATACGTGTCTCGGACACGGAATCTTTGGTATCTGGAATGACAATGCGTGCGGTGTTCATGTTCAATTGCTTCGCTTTTTCTACCGATTCCTTGGCAATCGCTTCGGTCATTTTCACTAGATCTTTGATCGTGCCGTTGGTTTCGGTTGTACGTGTGATCGGTGTTTTGGTCAGATTAGTGCCGTTAGTTCCGTTGACATCTACCACGATCTGCTCTTGTTTCGTTGTTGGTGCAGGTGTAGACGTTACAGGTGAAGATCCTCCTCCACTTCCACCGCCAGTTGATGGTGTTGGTGTTGGTGTTGGTGTTGGTGTTGGATTAATAATGATGACCTGATCGAAGAAACGATCAAATGCTGTCTGCACTTCGCTAATACTGCTGTATCCGTTAGCAAGCCTGCGATCAAGCATCCATTGAGCCAGTTTTCCCATTCGAGTATCATCTTCTACTAGATCCTTCATGGCATTCAACTTAAGTAGGAATGGTTCGAAAGGCTCCATCATCTCAGTAGATTGCTGGAAACTGTATAGCATCAGCATGGCTTTCTTCATCTCGCTAACGTCTGTAGTTTCATTAATGTAGGAATAATTCATGACTAACATTAAAGAAGCACCGTAAACCTGTTCAATTGAAAGATCCGAACCCTGAAATAGACGTTTTGCGGTATAAGCAAGCAACTCTTTATCCACATTGGATGCATTTAAATATTTTTGACCTAACTCTTTAAACATTTCCATCCCTGGATATTCAAAGTACTCTGTTGACTCAACAAAAAGGGAATAGAACTCATTCAAATGCTGTTGGAAAAGAATCCTGTCTGTTTGTTTGATCGTTTGGATGCCTTTATATCCAATTTCCACAGCATATTCTACTTGTTTCTTAAGATTATAAGCATAGTCACTCGGTAAAAAGGTCATTACCACATTAGCTATGGCTTTCTTCTCCTCAGGTTGGAGATTGTCAAAGCCAGCCGGAAGGTCTAACCATTCCGCTTGAGTAATTGCTCCCAGGATAGCATCAGTATTCTTCGTAGCTCTCGCTTCGTTGATTACCTTCAAAGGATCCGAAGTAAAAACCAAGATCTTATAGAGGCTTGCAGTATTACTTCCGTTTGCCTTAACTCGAACCCATACCGTTGTGTTCCCTTCAAATTGGGGTGGGTTCGTGGAGCTGTAATCAAACCAATTTTCGCCATTGTTCTGAGTGTATTCCATAGTCTCATCCGCATCAACAATGACATTTACATTGTCATCTACGCTTACTGCTGGTGCTACCGGTATTGGCTGAATTGGTGGGAATGGTGGGAATGTCGGTAGTGGTGGAATCATCGGGAAGAAGAAGTTATTGAAAGCTATTTGTATCTCACTGTAATTGGTGTAACCCCCATTTGGCTTTCTATCCAACATCCACTTTGACAACCGTTCCATTTCCGCAACATTAGAAGAAATAATCTGCATTTTATGGAAATCAAGCGGGAATATCCCTATGAGGCTCTCCTTAGGAGTTCCCTTATATTGCTCCGCTTTTTGTTGAATTTTATATAGCCCTGTTAAAGCTTCATTCATTTCGTTAGTCGTTGATGCTTTGGTGAAATTGAAACTTTGACTAAGCATCATATTGAGATTCATCACAGACTGTTCTAGTGATAGATCATTTCCAATTCTATCTAGATTAACTGAATATGATAATATGTTTTTATCCAGATCGGCCCCCAATAGATACTGATACAGTTGTGGCTGAATCGCACTTAAATACGCTGGGCTGAATACATTGTTCGCACTAGCTAGTTTCTCAAAATAAGAGGTTAGCTTAGCTTGCATAACAGGCAATTGCTGTTCACGCATAACTAATAGGCCTTGGAATGCCAGATCAACCGTAAATTGAATTTGATCCGTGTTCAGATATTTACCATCTGGTAGATGGGAATGTCCCACTAACGATATGATTGCATTCTGTTCATCAGGAGGGAGTGATTCAAATGCTGGAACCATGGTGATGAAGCTCATATTTTGAAGTAGCTCACTTATTCTTGAGGCATCAAAATTTGCGCCAATAACATTGTTGAATTCGCTTAGCAAGGTATTCGATGTAAATGTTATGGATTGCATCTGGTATGCAATTTCCATATTATTTCTATCCTGAACGATTACATTAAAATAATACGTTTCCCCTTCGACTAAATCGGTAATCACTTTGCTGAATATACCTGTTTCGGAATCGCTACCACCAACCCAATTACCATAGGCGTATTGCGGAAATCCGCTGATTTCCTCCATATTTTTGATATTAGGTGCCTGGGAGACGAACACTTGATAATTCAGATCAGGTGAAGACGTTGTAACTGACTCGGCATACTCCCAACTTAGTTCAACCGAGTCATCACCAATGTTCTTTACTGTAATTAGACCATTTTTCCCCGGTACCGGATACGATACTTCTGCGCTAACCTTTCCTACTGGTGCCAACCATGGTGCTACCAATAGCAAAATGAGCAATATGTTCACTATTTTTCTGTACTGCATATTTCTTATCCCCCTAATCTCGCTTTCAAAAGATAGGCCTATTGTAGTACACAACTCTGAACGGATTCTGAACATTGGAGCAAAAAAAAAGGGGTTATTTCCATAATATATATGAAATATGGGGGGTTATTTCATTTTTTTCGTCATAATTCAACATTTTTTTGTTAAACATGTTATCTATGACCTACTATCTGACTATCGCGCATGTATGCTGATCTCTCCGGATTAGCGCACCTGTATTGAGGTATTTGACCCAAAAGCCGTCATTCCAGCGGAGGGTGAACCTGCCACCTCTCCTGAAGCGATCCGGCACGGCGCACTGTTACATTTTTCCTTTTACGTGCATGATGTAGAAGATATCTATCAGCGAGCGCTCGCCCATGGAGCCAAGGCCTATGTTGAACCCGATTGGATATCGCTTGGCGAACCTGCACTTCGGGTTAGAAATGCGCTCGTCCACAGTCCGAATGGTGAAGTGATCGAGTTTCTTGAAGAGGTTAATTTTGACCGATCCTCATCCTCATCCTCACTATCATCTACATGAAGTACACAAACAGCCTGTTGCCTCGTCATCCGTGGCAGCAGGCTATTTCATGATTGAATTTGCTTGGCAAGCATCAGCACACACCGACCCTACTCTTGCTCTGCATTCCCCAGCGTATACTCGCTTAACTTTCCTTCATAGACCAATTGCAAACGTTCACTCTGGCGAAAATCATCCGGTGTCACCAGCGCAGGCAGCTTGTTCCACAGTTTGATTCCCGAACGCTGTAGAATCTCGGCTACAAATTGGGAGCAGAAGTAGGAGTTGCTGAACTCCACCGGTTCCTTGAGTGTAATGCCAATCACGCCGAGCAGATTGTACATATATTTCTGGCGGCTGCGGATGAAGATGTGCAGCACACGTTTCATCTTTTCCACTTCACGATCCGTCACCTGAAGCTTGTATATGACACATGTGGTATTGGGATATTTGCTGTATGTACCTGTCTGTATATCTTCCTTCACAAACCCGCCATTCAGCGGATTGCTCGGATGTTTGCGGCCGAAGCTGTACAGCTCGGTTAACTCCCGGTCAAATGAGATCGATGCGTGATTATATGGCGCTCGGGTATAGCTCTGAATAACCTTGGTAAACAGCGTTCCTGTATTCGTAAGCAGGATATAGATGGAGCGTTCATCTGTCATAGCAAAATTTCCCCTTATCAAGTTGGTACTATTCCTTCATAATAACATAGGTACCCTATAATGGAATCTTACTTTGAATAAGCAGGTGATCGGTACGTGAGCAGTTCACTCTTTACACTAACGTTAATCTTCACAGCTTTACTTGTGATACATATCGTGTACAAAATTATTGCAAAGCTCCAGCCAAGCAAAGACTATTCAGGCATCGGCCAAAAAATCAAAACCTGGTGGGGTATGTTTGTGATCTTCTGCCTCGCCACCCTTTTTAACCCCATCGTGTCCCTCATCTCCCTCATGGTGCTTGCATTCTTCTCACTCAAAGAATACTTCTCCATGATTCGCAGTACACGCAAAGCCGACCGCAGGCTGTTCCTATGGGCGTATCTGGCGATTCCGGTTCAGTTCTACTGGATCTACATTGGATGGTATGGCATGTTTATCGTGTTTATTCCACTATATGTGTTCCTTGTGCTGCCCCTGCCGCGTCTGATCAACAAAGGTACGGTCGGGTTCCTGCGCAGTGTCAGCTCCACACAATGGGGACTGATGCTGATGGTGTTTGGACTGAGCCACCTGGCCTATTTCCCATTTGCCACACCGGAGTATGGGTCTAAGCTGGTGTTGTTCCTGGTCGTGTTAACGCAACTTAATGATGTGGTGCATTATCTCGTCTCTCTCTATCTGGGCAAACGAAAAGTGGTGCCTACCGCCAATCCTTTTGTCACCTGGGAAGGGTTCGCGTGTGCATTTATTGTAACGACAGCAACGTCTTATTTCATCCATCCCTACCTGACGCCATTTGATTGGAAATTCTCGCTATTCATCGGGGTCTTGATCAGTCTGGCCGGATTCTTCGGCAGTCTGACGGTGTCTGTACTGAAGCGCGATCTGTTAATTGGAGATGACAACAAGTTCGATTCACTCAAAAAAAGCTACCTGAGCCGGGTCGACAGCCTGACCTATACCTCGCCGGTTATGTTCCACGTGGTCCGTTATTTCTTTGACTTTATGTAGCAACTATATAAATTGAACTAAAAAGTAATTTTTACACTTGCCACTCCGATGACAGAACAACCTTCAGATCGCTGTTATCCCCCGATTTTTTAATTACTTTTATAAAGGTGAAAATCAGGGTATAAAGGCGATGTATATGCTTCCGAAGCAGCTTTCCTTTAGAAAGCTTTTAGCTCCGCTTCTTCCGTTTTTTCTGTCCTCTACGTTCTCGTGTAAATCTTCAGTTCAATCTTTATAGATGTAGCAACAGATAGCTCGGCGAGCTTGTAATTATATATGTCAAAAAAAGCAGCCCACGTGGCTGCTTTTCCTGTACAACAGGCTCTAGACGGAGCCTTCATGATGTGCCTGCTACTTCAACGTAATTTCCTTTTCGGACATGATTTCGTTCCCCTCATCATTTGTGAAGACAAATGTGGCTTTGCCCCGCTCGCCCTTCATCTCATCCGAATAGATAAAGCCGGAGAATTGTCCATTGCCGCTAAAGTAAAACCCCTCTTCACCATTTCCGCCATGTTCAATGGCTTCCTGTAGTGAATTCACAATCGTCACCGTGTTAGACGTCCATCGCATCTCCGTTAGTGTATAGCCCTTCGGAACCTGCTTGATTCCAAAATCAAAGCTGTTACCCTCGCTCGGTTTCTCCGACTGGTCAATGACGATATCAATCTGCTCAGACGGTTCAGTGGATTCCGATTGAGCCGTAGGCTTGCCCTCATCACCACTGGCACTACCTTGATCATTGTTATTCTTCGCATCCGCATTCGGAACAGAGTTTTCCCCAGCTTCCTCTACGGGTTGCTTCGATTGCGGATAGGCGTGCTCCTGAACCGATTCTCCACTAGTGCCACAGGCAGTGACTAATAACGAAATACATAGCACAGACATGCAAAGTGCAGACTTCTTTATATTTATTTTCATCATCTAATTCTCCCTTCATCCATTTACAGCACATATATCTATATCAGTTGAACTAATCATTTACACGATAACGGAGAGGACAGAAAAAACCTGAAAAAGCGAAGCGTTCGCCTAAAAGCTTTCTGAAAGAAAGCTGCATCGGAAGCATACGCTATCCCCGAATTTTCCCCTTCGGAAAAAATAATCAAAAAATCTGGGGATAACAGCGATTGGAAGGTTATTCTGTCATCGTAGTGTCAGTGTAAATATTCTTTAGTTCAACTTATATAGCACACCACTTACTAATCACTACACCATATCGTCCCACATGAAGCTCCATTATATGTAAATGATTAATAAATTCAGTATGTAACTGCACCTCGATGAGTAAAAAAAGAACTCTGTTCATGACGTCATGCACTGTTTAATTTATCGATCAAACCCAGGCAAGACCAACACTTGTCCAATCTGGATGGCATTATGCTCGATTTTATTCACTTTCTTGATTGCTTCTACATATACACGAGTGTCCATCTGCTGAGGTTTATGTGTCAATGAAATGCCCCACAGTGTATCTCCCTGAGATACAACGATCTGGTCACCCGATAATAATTGCTCATCCCCGGCAAATGCAGTGAATACAGCACTACACCCTATGATTATAATTAGAGTTAGAGTTATAGTGACAATCTTCATTAGCCAAGATGGCGCCTTCACACGCTGCATGAATTGATCTTTAACATACACGGTGCGAGACTCGGACGTTTTGGTATAAACGGACTCATAAATACTTTTGTACGTAGAATATCTCATTCTAGTCGACCTCCAGACTTTCATTCCGCTAATCTTTAATTTCATGTTTACCTATGTATTTTTCCTATAACAATGAATGATCAATAATTCACTTTTTCGCTGTATAGGCATCTTTGCCTAATTGCCCCTACCCTAATAGGTCTATACTACCAGTTCACTCTAAACAAATTCTGAACAACGGAATTTCAATGTTATATCCGATTTAATCTATCCAATATTCATGCCTGATTTTCGGCGATGCTTGCTGTAACGTTTTTCTATAATAGGTTATAGATAAAGATTCTAATGAGTAAGGACGTGGCCCCATGATTTCTGCTGATCTGAAGGAACAATATTACGAGGCGCTTGTGGCCAAGGATTCGGAATACGAGGGTTTATTCTATGTTGGGGTCCGAACCACGGGTGTGTTCTGTCGTCCCACATGCCCTGCGCGAAAGCCAAAATTCGAAAACTGCGAATTCTATGAGACGGCTCAGCAGGCACTTCTGGCCTCATATCGCCCTTGCCAGCGCTGTCGCCCGCTCTCTCACCCCAATCAAGTATCCGATGTCGTTCGCATATTAGTGGAAGCTGTGGAGAAAAATCCGGAGAAACGCTGGAAAGGACAGGATTTCAAGGCCCTCTCCATCGACGAATCCACTGCTCGCCGTCAGTTCAAGAAGCGGTTCGGCATGACCTTTGTCGAATATGCTCGTGCTCGCCGCATGGGACTTGCCCTGAAAAATATTCGCGCCGGTCGCACCGTTATTGATAGCCAATTATCTACCGGATATGAATCAAGCAGCGGCTTCCGCGATGCCTTTTCACGGATCATGGGAGCCGCCCCTACTCAAGTCGATGAAGGACATATCCTGAAAGCGTCCTGGATTGACACCCGGCTCGGCCCAATGATGGCTATTGCTGATGAGGAGTCGCTATATTTACTGGAATTTGTCGACCGCAGAGGTCTGGAGCGCGAAGTTGAGCGTCTGCGCAAACGAACCAAATCAGCGATTGTGCCCGGTACTACAGCTCCCATCCAGTCCATTGAGCGTGAACTAAACGAGTACTTTCAAGGTATTCGGACAGCATTCGACACACCGTTGTTCTGTTTAGGAACACTATTCCAAAAACGTGTGTGGGACGAGTTGCTGGCCATTCCGGCTGGTGAAACGAGGTCATATCAGGAGATTGCAAATGCACTGGGAAAACCGACTGCTTGCCGAGCTGTGGCACAGGCGAATGGAGCCAATCAGCTTGCGATTGTGATTCCATGCCACCGTGTAATCAATGCCAGTGGTGAGCTGGGCGGATACGGCGGGGGATTAACTCGCAAAAACTGGCTTTTGACTCACGAGAAACAAAAACAGGGTAGCTGAAAAACAGAATTGAAGTAATGAAGTACGCATCAAATGTCCAAAGGAATGCATGATATAACAAAGGAGAGTCAATATAATATGAGTACCTTAGAAGAAAAAGCAGCGTTGTTCCAACAATACCATGTGAAAGGAAAACCACTTGTTCTGGTCAATGTGTGGGATGCTGGAAGCGCGCAAGCCATCCAATCCGCTGGAGCAACGGCCATTGCTACCGGAAGTTGGTCCGTTGCTGCGGCCCACGGTGAACATGATGGTGAAGCCATGTCATTCCATCTGGTGCTTGCCAATCTTGCACGGATTACAGCGAGCGTGGAACTGCCTGTAACGATCGATATAGAGGGAGGGTATGGGAGGTCTGTGTCAGAAGTGAAGCAAAGTATCCTGCAAGTCATCGATCATGGTGCTGTAGGAATCAACATGGAAGATCAACTTCCCGCTGGCTTGGGATTGTACACTGTGGAGGAGCAATGTCCGAGATTGTCCGCCGCCCGGGAAGCTGCGGAGCAAGCAGGCATACCATTGTTCATTAACGCCCGCACAGATATTTTTCTGCAACATGAACCTGAACACCATAACCACTCCCTCTTAGAGGAAGCACTTATGCGTGCGAGCCAATATGCAGATGCAGGAGCCAGTGGTCTGTTTGTACCCGGTTTGCAGGATCACCAATTGATTCAGGAATTGTGTGAGCGTTCATCGCTGCCAATTAACGTCATGGTTACGTCTCCTGAGCCTTCACCAAAACAGCTTGCCGCACTGGGTGTAGCACGTATAAGCTATGGGCCATATCCCTATCTGCAAGTTATGGAACACCTGAAAGAACTGGGGAGAAACATTTTATCGGGAAATTAACAGGAGGGCATGTTATAATCACCTCTATTGAACATTTACAGGAGGCAATTATGCTTAACGTGGAACAAAAGCTTGAAGTCCTACAATCGTATCCCCAACTGCAACGCAAAGATGTTTCTCTCGGTCGTGTTAATTTCCACTACGAGGATAGTGCGTATGATAAAAAGATTGTTGCTCTCCATATTCATCCTAACGGTAACGGTTATATCTATGCAGGGCTACTGCCTAACTATGAGACCGATGCTAAAGGATTCGTCAATATTCGTGATTACTCCGAAGCAGATCTGCGCACATTGTTAGATGAAACAATCCAAGCGATGTCTCACAATCCCAACGCAGTTGAATTTAATGAACCAGAACAAGTAAAAGCTGCTGCTCCTGCATTGTCTACAACCTCTACGGGTGGCGGAACGTGGATCGATGAAGATGGATATACGCTGACTTTAAAATACGAAGATGACATGTGGTATGTGTATTCCGGTGATAATCTGGATATGGCTTTTGAAACGCGTAGCGAAGCTGGCGAGTATCTCAAAGACGAAGGATTCAAACCGCAGGCTCAGGCTTAAAAGATACACCTCCATTTGGAATTACACACACAGATTGTTGAATAGGTATATTCAGTGATTTAGGATGATACAAAAAACACGAGGCGTGTTCGCACTCGTGTTTTTTGTTTTACAGGAAATTTCGCATAGATTTATTGCCCCGGTTCCTTATATAACTGTTTCCTGTCAGTCTTTTTTGGATTTCATGGTAAGCGGCGCATTCTTCATCATCGGGTACGTAGAGAGAAGTAGCGCACCACCAATACACCCTAGAACGGTAAACAATGTCATCATATTCACACTCGCAAACCACTTCATCCACTCCCCCAAATCTGCGAAGACAACGATCAGTGTGATCATTAGACCTACCCCAAAGAACATAATGAAGAAGTTACGCATCCCCAAGCGCATCCAACAAACCGTTGGGAAGACAGAGATTCCCAGTACGAGAAAGCCGCACATCAGATCGATCCACAGGTAGGATAAGAAATGATATTCGCTTGAATACAACATGCCCGGTTGATAAAGGGTTACGTCAACAATTCCTTTTTCCTGAAGCAGGTGTAAGAGGAAATACGCCACATGCAGAATGACCATGGTGCCTGCAACCATCCATACCGAGTTCATATAGAAGGATTTCATAAATTGAATTCGTGTACTGCCCATACCAATCGCAACCGGAAACAGTGTAATCATTCCCCCGATTGCAAACGTACATATCCCTCCGTACATGGGACCAAACAGTTGCGTAGTATACGAGACATCAAATATGAAGCCAATGGCCAGATATACAACGGCGAGCATCAGAGCGATGGATGAAAATATGCCCAAATACAAACGCATATCATCGCGAATCAGTCGGTTCGTACCTTTTACTGCGTTCATGGTTTAACCCCCTCTTGATTACGGGTCCTGTTAACCAAATAATCTTGTAATGTCGCTTTCTCAATGGAAAGCCCCTGCGAATGAGCGATATCCTTCCACATTTTCGAGTAGGGCTCATCAATCATCACTTTCACAGTTGATCCTATCTGGGAAGACTCTATAACTTTAACACCTGCTGTGACTCGTTTGATATCGTCAATTACCCCTGTTAGAAGAACTCCTTTTTCGCGCATCTCTTCCATCGGTTGATTTAACAACACTTCTCCGGCTTGCAAAACGATAAGGGACTCACATAAAGGCTGAATCTCCTCGATATGATGACTGGATATGAGAATCAGACGCGGGTTATCTTCATAACTTTCCAGTAGCGCATTGTAGAAGAATTTACGCTTCTCAGCATCGAGTCCATTGGTAGGTTCATCCAGAATGGTTATCTTTGCATTACTGGCAAGACCCAATATAATCTGGGCAGCAGTCTTCATGCCTTTCGAAAATTTAATGATCTTTTTCTTCGTCGGTAGTTCGAACACATCGATTAAACGTTCCGCCAAATCCTGATCCCACTGCGGATGAAAATATTGCCCCATTTGAACCATGTCACTAACCGTCCAGTTTTTCCCCAGGGGATGATTCTCCTGGATGTAGCACAGATGCTCTTGGGCAGCCAGATTATTATAGGGGTCTTGGCCCATGATCTGAACGGTTCCACTGTCCGGGCGGTTATGCCCTGCCAGTAAACTCATCATGGTTGTTTTACCCGCTCCATTTCTTCCCCAGATTGCACTAATGATTGGCTCACTCTCATGTAGCGTAACCTGGTTCAGAACGGGCGTCTTCTGGTAGCTGTAGTTGACCTGCTCCATATGAATCATAACTCACTCTCCTTATCCTTCTTGCCGCGAATCAGATCAATAATCATGTCTTCATTCATGTGAATCCGTCTGGCTTCTTCAAGTAAAGGCTTGATGTATTCTTCATAAAAGTCTTGCTTCCGTTCAACGAGCAATGCTTCTCTTGCTCCCTTTGCAACAAACATTCCAACACCTCGCTGTTTGTATATAATCCCCTTGTCTACGAGCTCCTGCAGTCCTTTGCGGGCTGTAGCCGGATTAATATTGTAGAAGCGTGACAGTTCATTGGTTGAGGGAACCTGTTCTTCCACCTTCAATCTGCCCTCCACAATATCGTCCATAATCATCGTGGCAATCTGATGAAAAATAGGCTGAGATTCATCCAAAGTCGATTTCATGTGCTTCCAACTTTCATACGTATTCATTAGTCAGTTAGTCGGTTAGTTACTCATGTAACTAACTATAGTATACAAAGACGCAAATGTAAATAGGCGAACTTAATTCATCGCCTTTCCTACCTTGGCTCTGTTGTATTGATTAATAAGACCGTCCAGGACTACGGATTGCTGGATCACTTCCGGATGAAGCAGACTGCCGTATTCCATATGCATGCGATATAACAACTGTCTGGCATCTTCGATCCGTGATATCAAATCCAGGCGATCCATAGTATTCCTCCTTTTTGTCATATTTTAGTGTATTATGCCAATCAAAAGCGCATGTGAGATACGACATACTTATTCTTCCACTTTGATACACAAAAAAGAACGCTTCTGAAATGAATTCAGAAGCGTCCATTGGTTCAGGCTTATGTCCCTAAACCGTGATCATTTGTTCGGTAAATTGAAGGGTCTGGATTCTCCACAGTCGGGACAGGTCCAGTAACAGGAGCTACAATGCTCATCAATATACTACATGTAACTATCAGCAAAGCCAGCTTTCTCTTCATTGAGTTTCTGCACCTCACCAATCAAGATTTTGTACTGCTGTATAGCTGTGTCAGACGCATATTCCCTGTATTGCTCAAACAGTCCGACACCTCTAAGCATACCTCGTCCACTGCTAATTTCAATAGAAAATTTTAAACTATCCAGAACAAATTCTATCCCTAAATGAAACTCGTCTTTCTTTAAATAATATGCACCCAAATCTGCTAAAAGTCGTAAATATCGATCATCCGTAACCTGTCTGCTCACTTTGCCAATCCGATTTCTCTGTTCTTGATAAGTGAAGTATGTCTCATATTGATCGAGTACATGATCTATGTTCATATCATAACGGTTAGCAGCCGTTACAATATCACAAAGTGCTGGGAATATCTCATTTTCCTTCGTTGAGATATACGCGAGGTAGTCAGGTAATACTTCAAACTGCCCAGCCATTAATTGATATATATAACGATTACCCTCAGCCCATTCCTGAAACTGATGAATAACCACCTGTTCCTCAGGTTCAGGTTCTTTCACCCAACTATAATCCGTGTACAACGCAACATACTTTAATGCCATTTCATAGTTGTTCATGTGGAAGTGGGCACTTCCACACGCTAAATATGCATACATAATATAAAAAACGATTGGTCGTTTGGTCTCTTCTGGTTTCCTTCGGCCATTCATCTCATAATGGATGGCTGCTTTCACCTTCAGTTTTTCAGATAGTTCCTGAACCTTGCTCCATCTGTGAAGTGATGCAAATGCATTAATTAGTTCGTTAAGCGCATCCAATTGATAGCGCTCATCCAGCCGATCCACATAGTATTCGAACCGTGCTGCAATAATCAGATTCCGCTGCTGATCATTGGTCAGTCCCAACCGGAATAGTCGATACTGACAGAGTGCAAGCCGCTCGGAATGTTGCATTTTCTCGCTTTCAGCAATGTTCTCATATAGAAGAATGGCCGGTTTGAATTTACCCGCTTGGTAGAATTCTTCAGCCACATCAAATAACAAAGGAATATAGGATAGATTATCCATCATTAGACGGATAACCTCTTCAATACAGTCCAACTTGTCCAACTCGGCACAGCGATGAAGGAAGGGTCCCAGTCTTCGCCAGTCCGGGGTCGCGTGTACAAAACACTCATCTATGTATAACTCATAGAAGTAACCTTCTTCCAGTCTCATGGCGGAAGTAATGCGATCCAACTGCTGCATGGCAATAGGCCGATTTTTATTCAAAATATTGCTGAGCGTACCCGAATTAATCCCTGACGTTTCCGAAAAATGACTAATGGACATCTGTTCACGCTTCAGATAACTTTCCAAGTGATCGCGTATCGTGGTTGTCGACTCCAAACGAACACCACCCTCCAAAATAAAAAACATAAACGGGATTATCGGTATGCAAAAGTAATTATATGTAATTAGAAAGTATCGGTCAATACGATAATTTCAACTAATTTGTATTAAAACCATTTTAATCCTTTTATAAAACAGACAATCATATCCTTATTTTATATCGGAAACACGTCTGGCATCAAACCTGAAAATAGACAAAAAACACGAGCCATCCACGGGCTCGTGTCCTCAACTGACTCAGCAGTCAGTATGCTCACTATAACTTGGATTTAAGGCAGTATATTACCTGCCGCACGGTAAATTTCATACCACTCTGGACGAGTGAGATGAACATCTCCTGCTTTTACACAGTCTTGCAGACGTTCAATATTCATCGTGCCTGTCACAGGTTGCATCTGTGCAGGATGACGAAGCAACCATGCGATTGCAATCGTTGTATTGCTCACGTCATACTTCGCAGCAATCTCATCGATCTTTGCATTCAATTCCGGGAACTTGTCGCTACCCAGGAATACACCTTCGAAGAATCCGTACTGGAACGGGGACCACGGCTGAATGGTGATATCATGCAGACGACAATAATCCAAGATACTGCCGTCACGGTTAACCGCAGCGTCGTTCTCCATGTTCACGTTGATGCCACTGTCAATCATCGTCGTATTGGTAATACTCATCTGCAACTGATTGGCTACCAGTGGCTGTTTCACGTATTTTTTCAACAATTCGATCTGGTTCGGATTCTGGTTGGATACCCCGAAGTGACGTACTTTACCTTCGCGCTCCAGTTGATCAAAGGCTTCAGCCACTTCCTCCGGCTCAACCAATGCATCTGGACGGTGCAGCAGCAGAACGTCAAGATATTCCGTTTTCAGACGTTGCAGGATGCCATCGACTGAATTCAGGATGTGCTCTTTGGAGAAATCAAACATGCCTTTGCGGATACCGCATTTGGATTGAAGAATCATATTTTCACGAACTTGGGGATTCATCTGTACTGCTTCGGCGAAGATCTCCTCACATGTTCCTGTACCATAAATGTCGGCATGATCAAAGAAATTCGCGCCAACCTCCATTGCAGAACGAACAAAATGTTCGGCTTCCTTACCGTCTAGTGAATTAATCCGCATGCAGCCCACCGCAACTACAGGTACTTCTAGTGCACTGCTGCCCAATTTAATCGTTCTCAAGATGTTTTCCCTCCATATTCGAATATTATCGTGTATCTTACTTTTGATTGTGACATATATCTGCAATCGGTTTCAATAGATTTATCCTACTTTCATATGGAGAAATGATAGGTTCTTCATTCCAGCCTATAGATCCAAAAAAATAAGTTATACTTCTTCCGGTATGATAACCTCAATATGCCTTGGCAGGACACGGATATGAATCGGCAGGGCAGGACCTTCTTCCCCATCTACATTGGTGCGAATGGCTTCGTCTGAGCGAACATGAACTTCTTTGGCTGTAAAATAGTCCACGTCCTTATGGTCTTTCAGACTGCCAAATAAAAGGGATGTGCCAAGGGTCAGACTGTTGAACACACTGATATTACGAACAACAAAACAATGTATCAAACCATCGTCCACCTTTGCATCCGGGGATAACTTCTCGAATCCTCCGACCGAATTGGTCAGCGCCGCCAGAAAAAGTGGCGATTCACCCTTCCAGATCTGTCCGTCATATTCGATGGTTAGATGATTGGCTGGTGTATTCACCAGGTCTTTCAAGCCTTCTTTGAGATATGCGAATGATCCCAACTTCGACTTCTCTTCTGAAGATACGGAGAACAAGGCTTCTGCCAAAGAACCCGCAGCCACAACGTTGGCAAACAGGCGATCATTGATTTTCCCCATATCCACGATATGGGTCTGATTCGAACGTAACTGCCTAATGGCTTCTTCCGGGTCAAGCGAGATATTCAGCGCACGCGCAAAATCATTCACCGTACCTAGTGGTATAACGCCCAGTCGGGGACGATGATCCTGATCCATCATGCCGTTAATCGTCTCATGCAGTGTACCGTCGCCTCCGATGGAGATGACCAGATCACAGCCATCTTTGCAGGCGCTCAGACAGTAGTTGGTGGCATCACCTTCCCCGGCCGTCTCATTAACAACCACCTCATACTGCTGTGACTCCAGAATTTCTCTGACTTGGGACACATACTGCTCGGCCTCTTCCTTACCTGACGATGGATTACTAATGATCATGGCTTGGCGCATACTCACATCTTCCCCTCCAAAATGGCATCTTTACTTCATCATTACCCGTTTCAAGGGTGGGTTGAATAGGGTCTGTGGGAGATGTACTATTTTTTTTGATAAACATGTCTCTGAAGAGTGCAGAGCAGGGTTTGTTTCATATAGAATAGAAGTAGAGAAATACCCATTACGAAATTTCTTGTTCCTTTTCCCTGTTGACGGGTTAATAACTGTAGATATGCTTTGAGCCGAACCTGCATATGTTAAACTATTCAATTCACACTGAACACTCCCGTGGGCAGAACAACCTTCCGGTCGCTGTTATCGTGTAACTACTAGAATCAATTTCATAATACCTTTAGCTGCTTCAATCAAGGCTAGATATAGATCAAAATGGTCCAATTTGTCTATATCTAGTTACAAAAATTCATTTTAATGAGTTATGAAATTGATTCAATATACTTATCTAACTCAATCTGTTCGGATTATTTTATAATTTTAAAAATCGGAGGGAATGCATGCAATGAGAAGAATGACGCTACTATTTCTAGTATTCATCCTGAGTCTCGGGGCATCGGGGCAAGCCATGGCTTACACAACCACGGACTTGGGCGAGGGAATCATTGAAGATCCTGCTTTGGAGGACGGACTGAAGCTAATCCTGAACAAACCTCTGGATGCGCCCTTAACTTCAACGGATCTGGAGCAGCTTGAAGTGGTGGATCTGAGCAATGCAGGTATTCACAGCCTGTCCGGTCTCGAATATGCAACCAACCTGACACACCTCCGATTATATGGGAATGAGATTGAGGATCTCACACCGCTGGAGCACCTAACCCAGCTTCGCGAGATCGATGTTCGCAATAATTACATTACATCCATAGACGCACTTACTGAATTGAAAGACTTGGGACGGCTGTATATCAGCAATAATTCCATTTCTTCTATAGAGGTTGTACGTGGGTTCAACCGATTACATACGTTCCACGCCAGCGGTAACCAGATTGCCAGTCTTGCGGCCCTCTCGGATGCGGATGCACTGAAGTGGCTTGAGATCTCGAACAATACCATTAGCGATCTGACACCGCTCATGGGTAAAACCCGGCTCCAACAACTCAACATAGCAAACAACCTGGTTCAGACGCTGGACGTACTTGCTGAATTGCCAAATACACTGCGGAATCTGAATGTGGCAGGCAACCAAATCACGGATCTGACACCACTGGCGCACATGACACGCCTTCGGACACTTGATATCTCTGGTAATCAAGTACAGCACCTCAAGGGGATTGAGGGACTGACTGGGCTGACGGAGCTGAATGCAGAATCCAATCAGATCTATGATCTGGAACCTTTACGGCAGCTTTCCAGCCTGGATGTGTTAAAATTATCCAACAACCGGGTGTGGGATCTGACACCGATTGCAGGTTTTACGTTTACCCGTGATCAGTCAGCGACAAATGTTATACAGGATATCTCGGCGTCTACCTCGTTATCCTCGGGTATTCAAACGTCTGTCTCAGAGGTTGAGCCTGCCGGACTCACAGTGCAGAATAATTATCTGGATGTTGTGAGTGGCAGTCATACGATGCAGCTTCTGAACCGGATGAATGTGCGTGAGCAGAAACGAACGCCGCAGGGCAGCTTCCAACGTCTGATTGAAGGGTCCACCACTGCCTATGTCGGGGATCGTGCTTATGCACTGGATGCTGCACCTTTTATCGATGAAGGGCGCACCTATGTGCCTCTGCGTTTTGTCTCGGAGCAGTTAAATGCCCGTGTGAACTGGAACAGCGGTACGCGCGAAGCCGTGATCACACAGCATGATAAGACCATCCGCTGGAGCGTGGGTAACAAACAAGTTGCCGTGAATGATACGCTTGCGATCAATGATGCTCCTCTTCTGATGAAAAATGGTAAAGCTTTTGTACCGGTACGCTTCATCTCGGAGCAATTCAATACGACGGTTGCATATATCGGAAGCAGCAAAACGATTCTGATTTTTGAAAATAAACAGCTTGGTGAGACTGTACAGCCTTGAGTCGTGTCTCACGTTCATTTCCAGCCATAAGAGAATATGAGAAACACAGCGAAAGTCCCCGTATGAACAATCAGCGGGGACTTTCGCTGTGTTATAACAGTTGTGTTATGACATTGGATAATGGTATATGGACATCGCCAATCACAAGCAAATACAGCATACGAAATGCCTGTGCTGAAACAAACTCGTGATGTTCTATCTTGGATTAGGGTAAATTTCACACGGTTTAGCATATCTTCTTTTGCAGTGGAAGTTGTTATACTGAACGTAATATATATGACAGCTGAAGTTCAAGCGAGGAGGAAATTCACATGACATTCACGCTCACTGGTTATTCCACAACCCAAGACAACCCGTGGAGAGAGCTATCTTTTTTGCCGACTAATGAAAGCGCTAACTTAAAACTGACAGGTGAACAACACCAGCTTGTGGAAGGGTTTGGCGGATGTTTCAACGAGCTTGGTTATATGGCTCTGTCCCACTTGAATGAGGAGCAGCGCCACGAGGTATTCCATTCTCTCTTCCACCCGGAGGGTGAGCACAAGTTTAACATCTGTCGCCTGCCCATCGGCGCAAGTGATTATGCAGAGCAGTGGTATAGCCACAACGAGGTGGACGGCGACGTGGCCATGGAACATTTTTCGATCAATCGTGATTTCAAATACCTGATTCCTTACATCAAGGAAGCTCTGAGTTATAACCCGAATCTGCAATTCTTCGCCTCGCCATGGAGTCCGCCAACGTGGATGAAGTCGCCCAAAGCCTATAACTATGGGACACTGCGCTGGGAGAAAGATATTCTGGAGGCCTACGCCCTGTATTTTGTAAAATTTGTACAGGCTTACCGTGACGCAGGCATTACCATCCATCAGGTGCATGTGCAGAACGAAGTGATTGCAGATCAGAAATTCCCTTCTTGCATGTGGACAGGCGAGCAGCTTCGTGAGTTTATCGCCGATTATCTGGGCCCGGCTTTTGACAAACACGGTCTGGAAACGGAAATCTGGCTGGGGACGATCAATGCCCCTGATCCATGGGAGGAATTGATCAAGAAAAAAACAAATGACTTCGATGAGTACGCTGGACTTGTCTTGAGTGACCCGAAGGCCTATTCCTATATCAAAGGTGTTGGGTATCAATGGGCAGGCAAAAATGCCATTCAACGTACCTCGGCCAGTTATCCGGAGCTGCGTTATATGCAGACCGAGAACGAATGCGGTGATGGCAACAACTCATGGAACTACGCCAAATATGTATATAATCTCTACCAGCATTACTTCAGTAACGGAGTGAACGCGTACATCTACTGGAACATGGTTCTGGAACCCAAAGGCCGCAGCACATGGGGCTGGGAACAGAATTCCATGATCACCGTAGATCCGGACAATAAGGAGGTTACTCGGAACCCTGATTATTATGTGATGAAACACTTCGCACATCATATTGTTCCTGGTGCTCGAAGAGTCGGCTTGTCTGGCGCATGGAGCGGGAAATCCGTCGCTTTCCGCAACCCGGATAACAGTCTCGTCATTGTCATCAACAATCCATTTCAGGACCGTCGTGACCTGTATCTAACCCTTGAAGAAGGACAGACCCTGCACATGAAGCTGGAAGCCGATTCATTCAACAGCATGGTTATCCAACCGCAATAACTAATTCAAAACATCGTTAAAAGTGCGGATATCAATAGTGTCAGGCTCAGGAATTCCTTGAGCCGGCGCTATTTTTCATGGGCCAGACCATGCTTATTGTCGCCATGATTACTCCTTTAGATCACAAGCCGAAGACAACTTAAAGATGTGACGTTTTACCTTTTATATTTACAAATCTATAAATCTAGATATAATGTAATCCAGAGAACTTACTCTCATGTCCATCATATTACAGGAGGAAAGGCAGTCCCATTTCAGTATATTATATCTACTTTTCTGTATATTTAAATCAATTGGAGGTACGCTTTACATGAAATCACAACAGGCCAACCCGTTCCTAATCCTGATGCTGGCGCTCGGTGTATTCGGAATTATTACAACAGAAATGGGAATTGTGGGGGTACTGCCTCAGGTTGCGAATAAATTCAACATTACGGCTGCACAGGCAGGTTGGCTGGTCAGTATATTTGCGCTGGTTGTCGCCATTGCAGGCCCTTTTCTCACCTTGCTAGCGTCCGGGATAAATCGCAAAATTATCCTTCTAACCGCTGTGCTGATGTTTGCCATTTCAAACGTCGTCTATGCCTACGCCACAACATTTGATACCATGCTTATCTTCCGTATCATTCCCGCACTATTCCATCCCGTCTTCTTTTCCGTAGCCCTGGTCACCAGTGCCCAACTTGTTCCGGCAGAGAAAAGCAGTCAGGCCGTCGCCAAAGTATTTACCGGAGTTACCGCGGGCTTTGCCTTTGGCGTACCACTGACATCGTATCTTGCTGAACGCCTATCCCTCGAAATCGCATTTCTGTTTGGAGCGTTGGTCAGTGTAGTCGCTTTGATCGGCATATGGATCTGGCTACCCTCGATGCCCGTGAAGGAAAAGATGTCTTATGGCAAGCAACTCGGTATTCTGCGCAAACCTGGATTATGGCTAAATGTTGCCGCAGTCATTTTTATATTCGCCGCCATGTTCTCCGTGTACAGTTATTTCGCCGAGTATCTTGGACAGGTCACCCACATGAGCGGATCATGGATCAGCGTCATGCTGACTGTCTTTGGTGTCGTCATGATCATCGGAAATTTGGGGTTTGGACAGTTTCTGCGTAAGAGTGTGTTCCGAACTGTCCTCATCTTCCCCCTGCTGTATGTAGCAGCTTACGCACTCGTCTATTGGGCCGGTCCTCACTTCATGTGGATGGTTATTGTAGTCATCCTCTGGGCATCCGTGCATTCAGGAGGATTAATTGTAAGCCAAACCTGGTTAACCGTTGAAGCGCAGGACGCGCCTGAATTCGGCAACAGCTTGTATGTATCCTTTTCCAACCTTGGTATTACCTTGGGTACTGCCATCGGCGGCTGGTTCATCGCAAACCTGGGAATACATCAATTGATCTGGAGCGGAATGATCTTTGCGCTGATCGCTTTTGTATTGATTTGGATTAAAATCAAATGTTTCCCTGCACTATAAATTGCCGAACACTGTTGAGACAAAGCATTAACACAAATAGCGCCATATTCCCATGCTCAACATGTGGAACAGGCGCTATATGGTGTTATATAATCAACCAATTTACATAGAAGATCAGACTCGTCCAAACGCGAGCTTAAGGATTGTTCGCCAAGTAATTTCTCAGCCATTGCATAGCCGGACGTTCTGTTCCATTGCTGTTGACCAAGTGGGAGCCAGCCTGCCAGGTTTGATTCTGGTTGTAACCCCACAGCGTCACACCTTTAACAGCAGAGTGTTTCCACAGCACAGGGAATTTCTGCTGATAACGCTGCAACTGTGTATTGTCATCACCTGTCATATCCAGCTCGGATACATAGATTGGCAACCCTGTCGCTGCAAGCTTGTTCAATACCGTGTTCATCGTGCTCACAGAAACGTTGTCCATATTGAAGTAATGCGCCTGGATTCCAATACCATCAACTAGACCTCTGTTTTTCAAAAGGTTGATAATCTGGATATATTGGTCCGCTTTAGCGGGATCACCGATAATACCATATTCATTAATTAACAGTTTGGAGTTTGGGAAGGCTTGTCTCGCCTGTTGGAATGACCAGATGACCCAGTCCCAACCCGTTGCCCCGTCTCCACCAATGGCATTGCGGTAGGATGGTTTCGCATGCAGAGGTTCGTTCACCACATCAACGAAGGCAGACTTCGAATACCGCTGTCCTGCGGCTTTAATCCATTGTGTCACTTCAGCCTTCTGATCTGCGGCTGAGAGACTGTTAATCCAATTTGGCTGTTGATTTCCCCATACGAGCGTATGGAATTTGAACGGAAATCCGTTATTGTTAGCATAGTTGTAGGCCATGTCCGCCTGGCCCCAATTCATTACGTTGCGTGTGCCTTCAATAGCATCCCACTTGGTAGAGTTCTCCGGAGTTACCTGATTCCAATATGGGCTAAAATTCGAAGGAACCTGGTTGGCAATAATATTGCCCAGAAATTTGCTACCTTTCGCCAAACCAGCACTCACACTACCAACTGCAACAGAAGCAGCGAGAATCCCTACCAATGCCAATGAGCCGACTGTTTTGAACCACTTAGACTTAATCAATGATTTTCCTCCTTAGTATTCATTTTTTGTTAAGCGCTTACAAAAATCATTTTACTGGATAATTTTGGTTTTTAACACCTGTCAAATTATAGTATTTTATTGTAAAGAAAATAGAATTAAATGCTTTTTCTGAAGCTATCTATAGATTCACTCTCTTAAATCCAACATAACCCTTACATTGGAGTTTACATTCACCGCATGTTTATCTAGTATGAAATGATACATATCTTTACAGACACTAGATAACAAGGGAGATTACAACATGCGCAAAATTTCAACAAAACGTTTCGCCGGATGGCCTTTATCATTCCTCTTATGTGCCTCCATTTTGTTCACCCCTTTTGCTTCCACTCCGGTTCAGGCTGCTGAGGCAGACAAGGAGACTAAGATCACGTTGCTGGGTACATCGGATATACATGGTCGGTTTATGCCGTGGGACTATGCTCTGGACGGTCCAAACCCAACCGGTAGCATGACACAGCTATACACCATTGTGAAAAAAGTCCGTGCGGAGAATCCCAATACGATTCTGCTCGATGCAGGAGACATGATTCAGGATAACTCGGCTGAGTTGTTCAATGATCAACCCCAATCTCCCATGATGGTTGCAATGAACGAGATGAAATATGACGCATGGGTTATGGGTAACCATGAGTTTAACTTTGGGCTGGACGTACTGGAGAAGATCTCTTCCCAATTCAATGGACAACCTCTCGTCGGTAACATTTTCAAAGAAAACGGCGACCGCTACATGCCTGCCTATACGATTATCGAGAAAGATGGAATCAAAGTGGGTGTTATCGGAATGAACACACCTATGATTACCGAATTCGAGAAAGGGACGGATCACCTGGACGGCATCATCGTCAAAGATCCTGTGGAAGAGACCAAGAAGGCTATTGCTGAGCTGAAAGGCAAAGTCGATGTCATGGTTGGACTCATGCATATGGGATTGGATAACGAGAACGGAAATCCGGGAACCGGAGTGACGGATATCGCCAACGCCAACCCGGAGCTGGCTGCCATTTTTGCCGGACACATGCATACGCTGATTGAATCCCAAACAGTTAACGGTGTATTGATCTCCGAACCGAATAAATATGGCTCACACATCTCTCGAATTGACCTTACATTTGAAAAAGACGGCGACAAAGTTGTGCTGAAAAGCAAGGAAGCTCAAGCTCTCGCTGTGAAAGCAGCAGACGGAACATATGAAGTCTCCGATCCTGCGCTGGAAGAGACTTTGCACCCATTCCACGAGTTCGCTCGTGCCGATGCCAACATTGAAGTGGCTGAACTGAAAGGAACAAACCTGGTGCCTGCCGATGAGATTAAGGGTATTCCTGCGGTGCAGATCCAGGAAACACCTTTGTCTGACTTTTTCACCGAAGTGATGTTGCATTACAGTGATGCCGATGTGGTCGCGCACCAGATTGATAACGACAAGGCCAAGCTGGATATAGGCCCGATCAAGAAAAAGGATATTGCATTCAACTACCAATACACCTTTGGTGAAGTGACCGTATATGAAGTTACCGGACGCGATCTGATGGATTATATGGAGTGGTCTGCGGGTTACTTCAACTCCACACGCCCGGGTGATGTGACCGTCAGCTTTGATCCGAAACGACGTGCTTCTAAATACAGCACCGATGATTTCTTCGGCGGCGTAACGTATGAGATTGACCTGACCAAGCCATACGGCAGTCGGATTACAAATCTGAAGTACAGCGATGGGTCAGTGGTCAAAGAAGACGATACGCTGAAGCTCGGTATGAATGCCTACCGGATGGAAGCCCTGATTGCCAAAGGCGGCGCGATGGAAGGACGTAAGTTCAAGCAGCTATGGTCCTCCAAGGACGCTTCGGCATTTGGTGAGATTCAAGGTACAATTCGCAACCTGTCCATCGCCTATCTGAAAGATGTCATGAAAGGTGTCTACGAACCGAAGATTCAACACAACTGGAGAATCACTGGCGTAGACCTGACTGCACCGGAGCGTGCAGATGTAGTGGAGTTAATTAACGATGGCATTATGTCTGTGCCAACAACAGAAGATGGCAAGTACACCAACATTGCCTCCATTAACATTTTGGATACGGTGACTCAGGAAGAGATTGATACGCTATCTGCCAAAGCAGATGTGAGTGCGGCACAATTTGCAGGCGTTAAAACCAAGGGAGCGTTCTATCAACAGCTGAACAAAGCTCGCAAAGCGGCTGGTAATGGCGAGGGAGCAACTACTCCTGAGAAACCTACAACACCAACAGTACCAAAACCAACACCAACTCCAGGCACGTCGAAACCTGGTAAACCATCAACACCAAGCACTGGTAAACCGGGTACCGTCAACAAAGGCAAACAAGCCAAGGTTACAGCGTCTTACCTGAACGTACGCGCTGGCGCTTCATCCAAAGCGAAGGTCATTGCTGCTGTACCGAAAGGCACCCTGCTTGAAGTAATCAGCACAGACAAGTTTGGCTGGGTAAAAGTGAAGCTGGATGGACGTGTAGCATTTGTATACGGGAAATATGTGAGTATTTTGAAATAGACACAATCGTTACGCGCCACGCTTAACGAAAAAGAAAAAGGGCGATCCCTCCCATGGATATCATGGAAGGGATCGCCCTTTGCTAGGTTAACAAACGGTTAGGAGTATCGCTGTAAGTGCCCTACGGGAATGAAGTCATTTAGCCTTTTGGCAGGTTCTTGATTTTATCCATAAAAGCGTCCAGCTGTATGCCATTCGTTTGTTCCGTAAAATCACGTAATTCCTCCGATTCCCCCTCATAAGCGGCGAGTACGAAGTCACCATCGACAATATAGTACGTGCCGTAGCGGGTGAACGAATATCCTCCCAGCTGTTCTCCGGTCGTCCCCTTTTTGACTACAACGATAATCTTCATACCTGTTTTAAGTTCAGGCTCCACACCTGCAAAGTCAGCGTTGTAAAATAAAAAAGTGTCATCGGCTACATCATCACCTGTTACCACTTCATGTACCTTCACCTGATAAGAGATGAATTCAGGTTGGTAGGGCGTGATTCCATTAGCCCTATCCTTATCAGCCATCTTTCGCTCAGACGTGCCCGGCTCAGTAGTCAACTCCACACGGAAACTCGGCAAAACGTTCATAACCTCTGCCACAACGACCCCATCCCCATATGTCATGATCTCTCTGAAACTTACTTCTCTGATATTGATCATCACCGGGGTGTCAGTAGATAGCGGGTATTCCTTCCTCAATTCCTCCATCCGCTCTGGCGACAGCCTGTTTCCTGCGCCTTCATGTGAGTTGGGAAAAGGGGCCGAGCAACCGGCTAAACTAACCGTCAGTACAATGCTTATTAACCATCGCGTCTTACCCTCTCGTGCCACATATCCACCTCCCCTCATTCGACATACTTAGATTTACACCTTCACTGGAGCACCTAATCCCGCCTCACATCCCAGTTTGCCAGCATGCCTCTCGCCATTTCCATCGTCGACTCTTCCCCTGTGGTTAGAGCAAATTTGGCAACCAGTGCCGGGTAAGCAGCCCATTGTTCCCGAATATGCTCAAACATCTGAGGCCATGTCCTTCCCCCTGCCTTCTCGTATCGCTTCAGCAGATCGCGCAGTCCATCATCTTGGAAAAGTCCATAAAGGATTACAAAATCCTTACCCGGATCAGCGATCTCCGCTTCCGTCCAGTCGATGAGTCCGGTTACCCGCTGTGTATCATCGACAATGATATGCGGTGGGTGCAGATCACCGTGATTAAACGTCGAGTGCTTCGGCCAATAGCTACCTACAGACAGCCACACCGTCCAGCGTTCCGCCAGTTGGTCCGGTACCGTAAAATTCTTTTTAATCTCCTCTATATTTGCCGCAAACTCTTTGCGAGCTTCCATAGGTGTCTTGATCCGCACTCCACCTTTCTTCGCCTTGTCGGGATCGATGTTATGCAGCGTGGCGAGAGTCGTAGCCAGTGAATCCAGGAATGTATCCGATAAGCTCTCCTGAGGGAATCGCCACACATACCCTCCCCCTGCGGGATCCACAACTGCGATCGGATCACCATCAAGTAAAGGATAAGCTATCAACTCTGGCGTGAAGATCCTCCAATCCGGTACTTGTGCGGGTATATTTCCTCGGACCACATCCAGCACCTTGCGCTCATTCTCGGCTCGCTCCCACACGTCTTCGCGTCGCGGCTGACGCAGAACCCATCTGCGGCCTTCTTCATCCGTGGCAAATGCTACACGAAAATCCATACCCGACTCGTTGATCTCCAAGGATTCCTCAACGATAAGAAGTCCGTTCTGTTTTGCTAAAGATAATAGCTCCTTATGAATTGCCAAATTTTCACTCAAGTTTGGTTTTGTCATATCAGATACTCCCCTTTTCCTGGATAAACTAAAAAACACA
Organism: Paenibacillus sp. FSL R5-0623; assembly: GCF_037974265.1. Classification (NCBI taxonomy): domain Bacteria; kingdom Bacillati; phylum Bacillota; class Bacilli; order Caryophanales; family Paenibacillaceae; genus Paenibacillus; species Paenibacillus sp. FSL R5-0623. The sequence continues at coordinate 6,791,375 of NZ_CP150233.1, forward strand.
GACATGTTCGCCTGTGCAGTTCTTTTCGGATGTTGGCATACCTGAATGCTCACAAAAAAATAGTAGTACATCAAAGAACCACTTCAAAGAGTGATCCTTTCATGACGACTAGCGGCATACGTGTAAAATGGCAAACCGATCCCGATGACTGCACACAGGCAGTAAACAGCAAGCGTAAACAGACGTTTTTCGCCATACTATCTCAATCGGGAAAAATTTTGCACACGTATCCCTCCGTTCAGTAAGTTACCCATATGCTAACATATTCCAAATTCCAGTTCCAGACTGAATCGAATGATTTTGGTTCTTTTTTATTGATATGCAGGAACTTCGTCTCCTCAGGTAACGTCCATAGTTATAGATGTTTTAAAAAGGAGGTGAGCAACTCGATGTCCATTTTACGAAGATTATTCGTATTCCCGTTTATCTTGCTTCTGCTAACGCTCGGATGCGCAGAGAAATCCGAGGAACAGGGGGAAGAGAAGCCACATGTGCGAGGAATTATTACGGATTTTGAGGAAGAAAGAGGTCAGGTACTCATAGAGAATAAAGAAGATGGCGGTGTTGATTCTGGACCGATTTGGGTCTCGCTCAGCAAGGACGCCGAACTCATCATCGAAGAAGAGATTGTCACCGTCTCTTTGGATGAGACACTCGTTGGTCGAAGTGCAGAAGTGTGGATCAATGGAATTATTGCTCAATCTTATCCTCCCCAAACCAAGGCTGTAAAAATGGTCATTCATTAACACCAAGCAAACTACGCCGATACATTTCGTTTCACGTGGAACGTTATGATACACATTCTCTCTTCGAGATTAGGGCATTCACACAAGATCAGCAACGGGTGTCAGCGCCTAAAAAAATCAGAGTTGGTGAAAACAAATCAATCACTCGATGCATTTACTCCGTTAGGTTGCCCGCTTATAGAGTATAATAAAAAGGTATACGATAAATGTACGGTTCAATGCTTGTATGTAAGCATATTGCATAATTCAAGATTTCAAACGCTCCCGTGTACAAAATATAGACGAATAAAACCATTTCGCTCTTTATTTTGCTAATTTGAAGTCGCTTTAAGGATTTATGCAATATGCTCCTGTATTCAAAACTAACGCAAAAGAGGTAAACGATGAGCGAGCAACAATTTAAAGATTATGGACTTGGTGAAGAGATCATAAAAGCGCTGGACAGTCTTGGCTATGAGACACCAACCGAGGTTCAAACTAAAGTTATTCCGGTAGCACTTGAGAATCAGGATCTTGTGGTCAAATCACAGACAGGTAGTGGTAAAACAGCCGCCTACGGCATTCCGCTCTGCGAGCTGGTGGATTGGAATGAGAATAAGCCACAGGCTTTGATTCTTACACCGACCCGGGAACTGGCTTTGCAGGTTAACGAAGATATTACGAATATCGGCCGCTTTAAGCGTATTAAAGCAACCGCACTATACGGACAGTCCCCTTTTCATATCCAAAAAGCGGAGTTAAAACAAAGAACCCACGTGGCTGTTGGTACACCAGGTCGGGTACTGGATCATATCGAACGCGGCACGCTGCCACTCGAACGGATTGCCTATCTCGTTATTGACGAAGCCGATGAGATGCTGAATATGGGCTTTATCGAGACGGTACAGTCCATCATTCAGAAACTGCCGCAGGAGCGAGTAACGATGTTGTTCTCCGCTACGTTCCCTGAAGATGTAGCCAAGCTGTCACGCAAATACATGAACAAACCGGTGGAGATCGAGATCAAAGCAAGTGGACTGACAACAGCCACGATTGAACATGCTGTGATTAACGTACCCGAGGTGAACAAAACCGCGTTGCTTCAGGACTTGTTCATTGTAGAAAATCCGGATAGCTGCATCGTGTTCTGCCGTACGCAGGAGAATGTGGATAAACTGTTCCGGGTCATGGCTGACCTTGACTACCCAGCAGATCGTATCCATGGTGGTATGGAGCAGGATGAGCGGATTGAAGTGATGAACGCATTCAGACGGGGACAATTCCGTTATCTGATCGCAACGGATGTAGCCGCACGGGGTATCGATATCACGAATATTACTCATGTCATCAACTACGATATTCCTTTGGAAAAAGAGGGATATGTTCACCGCACAGGCCGTACGGGTCGCGCAGGCAAAACAGGTAAAGCCATTACGTTGATTACACCGAAAGATGGCCGACGTCTGGCCGAGATTGAATCCTATATCGGTTTCGAAATTCCTGTCGTGAAAGCACCTTCTGAAGAAGCTGTGGATCGCCGCAGAGAAGATTTTGAGAAGCGATTGAAGATTGTACCTGAACGTAAAAAGGACAAGCGTGAACAGCTGAACCAACAGATCATGAAGCTGAACTTCAACGGAGGCAAGAAGAAGAAACTTCGCGCCGTAGACTTTGTAGGTACCATCGCCAAGCTTGAAGGGGTAACCGCAGACGACATCGGGATCATTACAATTCTGGATAATGTGACGGATGTAGAGATCCTGAACGGCAAAGGCCCTCTCGTACTGGAGCTTATGCAAAACACAACGATCAAAAAGATGCAGCTCAAGGTTCGCAAAGGTCATAAATAGTTTGGCAAACACGGTCAAATAAATAGAAATTCAAACAGGGATAGTGGACTCTTTTCTAAGTCTACCATCCCTGTTTTCATTACCTCTTCTTTTTCCGCACTGTACCGCCTTCCACCGTATACCGAAATAACGCATCCTCGGCGCCCCCGATATCATCTGTAACTTGAAATGTCGCTGCATCTCCCGACTTATAAACCCCACCCGTCACAAAGCTGAACACTACACGGTCGTCTTTGCCCCAATATTGATTCAGCATGACAAATGTACTTCCATTGACACCCTTTACCGTACGGTTGCCATTGGCATTATATAGACCATTCTGATCCGTGGCCCAACTCTGGGGATCGGCATCAAATAGATGTGTAAAGCTGGCTCGATCCATATGTTTGTTTGGTTTACCCCATAGATACACATGATCGGTATCCACTGCCCAGCTTCCAGAAGGTGTTATTAACTCAAACGTTGCTGCATCTGCCCCCTTGATCATCTGAAGCACATCGTCCGGTTGACCGAAAGGCTGACTTGTCCGAACAACCTCGGCACGGTACACATGTTGTTGATCTTTGGAAAGTCCAAGATGCTCCGTTCCGGCAAACACTTCAAACTGCTGAGCATCTGCCTCGTCGACACGGTATCCGTTGTAATACACATGATTGCCATCACGACCGAAGGGTCCACCTAGTGACTGGAACGTATCCGGGTCTGCTCCTTTTACAGTACGCCATTGAAAATAAACACGTTCCCGGTCCCGTGCAAACTGCTCGTCCAACGGTTCAAAGGTAGACCTTTCCGCTCCACGAACAAGGTTTAATACGGCTTTTGCTTCTTGACGATACGTACCGCCCCATTTTGTTCTATAAAAAATGGACGACGCAGTCTCGTACCAATTGCCTGTTAGCTGCGTAGCGGCCTCTTCACTGTGGGCATAATGTGCATGCCACCAGCCAGGTACGTCGGGATGATGTTCTTGCAACCATGCCCTCACCTCATCCTTTCCCCCATTCGCATAACGAAGAGAGCTGGACAGATGGAACAGATGGTCCTTGTCGGTGCAATAGTCGTGATGAGCAATCACAGCATTCGTATCGATATCCTCAAATAGATGAAAATGCGTGCTGCTCTTTACATATAAATAACGTTGGTCCTGAGCAAAGTAGGGCGTATCCGGCAGCAATTGAAAGCTACTCGGATCGGAGTCAGGCACGGCCTGATCTTCCAGATAGACGTAATGTGAGTCGCAGCAGTAATCTTCATCGATCACGCGAAAAGCTTCCGTATCCCGGCTGAACAAACTCGCCTTGTTCTTGCGAGCATTGAACCACCATATTCCCTGATGATCACGGAGATAGGCGAAAGTCAACCATCCCTTTTGATACGTAGTGATGACTTCAAAATCCTGAGCAGTAATGCCTCCCTTAATCGGAGCGTTCGTTCCATCCACTTCATTATGCAATATCACCTGAAGGTCTTCATCTACAATAAACTTGTCCATGACGGTTCACCCTCCAACCCTGTTGTGAAATCAGTCTCTCCTCATTTTAGCGCGTGTACCTGATCCTCTCTACATCATCGTACTTGATATTTAGCAACATTTCCTCCGCTCTCACCGCTCAATCCCGAGGAGATGAAGGTTTGTTCAGTAATGGATGGATTGTTCACTTGAAAAAGAGTCTAGCCCAACTACAATATAAATGAAAGCGCTACATTATATCTGATATCTTTCGGGAGGTGTATGTAATGGGTAACAGGAAAGCCATCTGGTTTCTGGTCTTTGCACTCACGTTCACCCTGTTTGGACTTCATCCTGAACGAACAAGCGCAGCAAGTGTCACGATAACCAATGGCACCGATTGGCTCGACACCGCAGGTAATCCCATTCATGCGAACAGTGGCAACATTCTGCAGGTAGGCTCGACGTATTATCTGTACGGTGAACATGCGGTGGGCGGCAGGTTCGACAGCGTGAACGTCTACACCTCCACCGATCTGAAGAACTGGACTTTCAGCAATGCCATTCTGACAAAAGATTCCGCAACCGAGCTGGCCTCCAGTAAGATCGAACGTCCCAAAGTCATCTATAACGCCTCCACCAACCAGTATGTACTCTGGGCACACTACGAGAACGGTACGGATTACATCCTTGGGCGTGTAGCGGTCGCAACAAGCAATACTCCAAATGGCAAATTCACCTATGAGGGCAGCTTCCGCCCACTCAATTATGAATCCCGTGACATGACCGTCTTTGTTGATACCGATGGCACAGGTTATCTGGTTACCGCTTCACGCAAGAATGGCGGCGCCAATGATACGATGGCTATTTTCAAAATGAATTCAAGTTACACCGGAGTACAATCCTTCGAGGGCTGGCTGTTCGAGAACGCCTACCGTGAAGCACCTGCCGTTGTGAAAAAGGGAAACCGCTACTACCTCTTCACCTCCCAAGCCGCTGGCTGGTATCCGAATCAGGGTGCTTACGCTACAGCCACTTCCATGACAGGTCCATGGACTGCGCTTACGCCATATGGCAATCCATCTGCCTTTGGTTCGCAGATTCATGATATTGCCACGATTACAGGCAGCAACACCACATCCTACATCTACATGGGGGATCGCTGGAATCCGATGAATCTTGGAGAGCACAAACATATCTGGCTGCCGCTAACCTTGAATGATTCGAAATGGAACAGCATCACTGGAGTGGTATAAAACTTGGAATATCGACGCAGTAACGGGTGCGGTAACACCTCCTGCTCTCGTCAACCATGCACAAGGTAAAACAGCTACCGCCATCTCCACAGCCTCCGGATCGTCTGCATCCAACGTCAATGATGGCAACTACCAGACTTCATGGGTAGCTTCCTCCAATAGCTGGCCTGCCTGGTGGCAGGTGGACTTCGGCGCACCGAAGACGATCACCGAGATCGATACGTCCTGGTTTATGTATAAAGGTTCCGAAGGGTACTACAAATACAAAATTGAAATTAGCAACGATGGTGTCAATTACTCCACCTTGGATCGCACCAACAATCTGACCTATGGTTTCACCACGGATGCTGTGTATTTCACCGCCCGTTATGTACGGATCAATATGGTGAACGCGGTCTTGTGGAATAATCCGGGGAACTGGTACACCCCAACCCTGCACGAGGTCAAAATGTTGGGTCCTGCAACACCGGAAGCCACAGGTTACAGCCGGTTCAGTTCGCACAACGTTCCGGATCGATACATCCGTCATGCCAATTACACCGCTCGCGTGGATTCCAACGTCTCCCCTGTTCTGGATTCCCAGTTCCGCGTCGTACCGGGTCTTGCCAGCTCCACAGGAATCTCGCTTGAGTCCATTAACTTCCCAGGCTACTTTCTGAAGCGTAATGCCAGCAACAAAATTGTACTTGAAGCTTACGCCAACACCGCCGCCTATAAGGGAGATGCTACGTTCCTAAGCAGTCCTGGTTGGGCTGATAGCACCAAAGTATCCCTTCAATCGTACAGTCAGCCCGGATATTACATCCGGCATTATGATTACGTGTTACAGCTCGATGCCATCAACCCTTCCAGCAGCTCAACGGTGAAGAGTGACGCTACGTTTGGGCGAACCAATTTCTAAACAAATAAATAAACTGGATGATAATAGGATGAACTGAATGTTGAACACCAAAATTTACGTTGTAACCAAAAAAGGCCACTTCTTCAGAAGAACAGAAACTTCTGAGAAGCGGCCTTTCTTGGGCTGCGGACGAACCAAAGAGCAGGTTTTTGCCAGATAAAACATACACTATAGTGAATTATTGATGATATCTGCGAATGCATCCCTATTGTACGTATCATCCTGAATGCGCCATTCTCCCTGATCCTGCAAAAAGGTGATATCACCCGATAACGGAATGGACTTGAACTCCTTGCCGTTCTCGTCTGTAAATTTCAGATCGAGCGTGTATTCCACCAGAATCCAGTCGCTCTTGCTGTCTTTGATCTTGGTTTGTATATTTTCAGGATGCAGCTTCGCTTGTTCGATGTGTGCAACCTGAAGAGGTAAGACAATATATCGATTAGCCATGTAAGCCTCATAATTCTTGGAGGTTAGGAATGGCTTCATGGTCTCTCCTTTGGCCAATAACCCATCCATCTCTAATGTATCATCATAGTCCTTACCATCCACGGTGAGTTCTGTTGTCTTATAATCCAGTGACATTTCGAGCGCCTGTTGCTGCTCCTCCGCTGTCGCCTTCTGATCACTCACATCATTCGGCTGTTCCGTTACTGGTGGAGTGACAGGTTCAGTGTTTTCCGCTGTTTCAGAAGGCGTACACCCCATGAACATGGCGGCGGAAAGAAATAATATACCCATCACATATGCCAACTTGCGCATGGTTAATCCCTCCCTTTCTCGTCAGTATTACTCTCAATTATCCCTTCAATAGGATATAATGTCCAGTTATTGGGCACATCTGAACAGACATCCAGTGAATTAAATCCATTGGGTGTCATCTTCATCATAGATTGTGTTATAGTCATCGGGAAGTGATTTGGAGGAGATAATGATGATGATCAAAATTACAACTGGACCAACTCTCGAAGGATAGCGCCTGCGGGTCCAATAACTGCGTGTTTCCTTCAACAATGAAGGTGTGAAAGCTATGTCAACTTATCAAGTCATTCCTATGATCTATGATTCCAAGGAACAGATTGATGCTATTATTTTGCTCGAACAACAATGTAAACAACTGGATTCCGTCCATCTAAAGGCAGACCTTGACCATATCAGCAAAAAAGACGGAGACCATGCACTCCTCTGTTATCGCTACGGTGATTTGGTAGGACTGCTCAGTTGGTATCCATCCGACGGCGTAACCGGGAATATTAATGCCATAGTACACCCAGATTTTCGTCGCCAAGGTGTGTTCGGCAGCCTACTGAAAAGGGCCATCCTGGATATGAAACCACGGGGGATCAACCAACTCAGTTATCGCGTTCCTCAGGGCTTATCTCCGGGCCTTCTCACTGCCCAATCCCTTGGAGCCATTTATGATCGTGCAGAGTACTCGATGCAACTTGTGAATGAGGTCCTTTCGGTTGTGGAGCCGCCTGAACTAACGTTGTCCGTGGCAGAAACCAAGGATATGGAGTTTATGGTCACTTGCTCCTCCCAAGCCTTTGGAGATTCGGAGGACTGGACACGCGAGTACTTTATGCAAACAAATGAACCCAGCCGAGTCACCTATATTGCATGGCAGAATCAAATGCCTGTTGGGCTGGTACGGGTCAACTCCATTAATGCAACAACCGCATTTATTCATAACTTCTGTATCTTGCCTGCTTATCAGGGACAGAAACTGGGGCGCACTGCGCTTAGCATCCTGGTTGATCTCCTAAGGAAACAAAGTTACACAGATATTCGCCTATCCGTTGTTACCGAGAACAAACGCGCTTTGAATCTGTACCGCAGTGTTGGTTTTGAAGTGAATTCTGAGTATCACTATTTCAACGGTAGTTTATAAAAGGCAGTGGAGAGAGAGATCGTTTTCCGCAAAGGGAGACGGTCTCTCTCTTTATATGTTGGAGAATTGGAAAACCAATTTATAGCCATCAAACGTATGCCCGTACATTTCCCGATAGTTACCTTTGGTATAATTAGCCACTGTTTTTCGCCAGAAAGATTGGCCAATCTTATTTTTTTCCGATGGATTGGTGAACAACTCCCAGTTTCCTCTAAACATGCCGAAGATCATCGATGCCACGTGTTCCGCAACACCTACACCTCGAAACGGCTGCATCAGAAAGAAGTCATGTACAAAGAAATTCGTGCCTTGTGAACAATATGGCGGAGTAGCTATGAACGCAAAACCTGCCGGTATGCCATCCACAATCATGAGGAACGGATAAAGACACTCCCGTTTTTCCCACCAAATGTTCTGTACATCATACTGATCCTGTAACGTTTTGTAATCAGGACTTGGCTCAAAAATGCCATGTTCGTTCGGGGTGTGCTCTCCACCCAGACCATAATGTCCGGATAGATCATGAAGGTATAGCGGGTACATATTTTTAATCACATACGCCTCGTCTTTATTCGTTAATTTCACTTCTATATTCATATTATTCATATTCACCAACCTTACCAGATGATTTTAAGGAGTTACTTCATGAACTCTCACCGCATAACCTTCTACCGTCAAATGAATTGTACGCGTAATTAACAACCTCGAATATGTAAAAAAGCTTTAATAACCATTCTTTATTCTTACAGGAAAAAGCCACATTCGATTGCTCGAACATGGCTTCTATAGTTTCATCCCTTTTTGCAATACACAATTTTCTTGATGCTATCGATGGATAAGCAGTATTGGTCCGCAAGCTGATCGATGGTTGTTCCCGCAGCAAAAAGCTGGCGGATCTCGTCGTTCCGATCCTGGACAATCCTTCTGCCACCCGAGTTCTCGCCCCACTTCTTGTGGGCATCCTTGGGCCTCGGGATGTAGATCAGACCTCCGGGGATATGACGCTGTATTTCTCTGAGCAATTCTTCCGGGAAGATTGTATCCGCATTAATATATTTCACGTTGCTCCACTCCTTAAAAGTTAGAATCTTTAAGGCAGCAGAGTCGTACAATGAACGCATTGGATATGCACTATAGTGATATGGCGGAAATGGATTTCACGCTCTATACAAACAACCGCCGTTGTTCATCGCATGGACTCTGCATAGAGCGGATCGTGAAACTTCTTATGAATCGAATCATGGTAGCCCCCCATTCAGTTCAGTCAAGATCAGGTTACTTAAGATGGTACTCCTATATCTTCCATGTCAGAACCTTTATATCCTTCTACTCGTTGATATATTGGCTTACACTCCGTCCAAGCAATTCTCTAACCTGCTGCTTCAACTCAGGTGGTGAGATCACCTTCACTTCCGGCCCATAGGAGAGTAACTTTCGCGCTGTAAAAGAAAACTCCTCGGGCGGAACAAGTCCGCGCCACTCATGGCCTTCAACCGACTTGAACAACACATCTGACGCAGCAATCCTTGCTCCAAATTCCGTGAATTGCAGCACCACTTCTACGCTCGCTCTGCCTTCTTTGGCATCTAACCACGCTTTCAGACTTGGAACAGATTCATCCACCGAATCCGTAACAGCCAACTGCTGCATGCGATCCACCCGATACAACAATACGCGATCCTTATTCCGGGCTGGCATGTACCAATGTCCCTGCTCATAGTAGATGCCATAGGGGAAGACCTGGACTTTTTTAGGACCACTGCGGGCATGATACATAAACTCGATTTCTCTCTTTTCTACTGCCGCACCCAATATCTCAGTTGTTAATGGCTCCGCATGCTCACCAGGATGCTGGACAAAGGTTATATGCTCTCTCATTCGCATAATCAGATCCTGTACATCTTCGGGCAAAGTAGAGAAATACTGCTCAGCTAGATGCTCACGCATTGATCCATACGGAAAATCCGGGACTTGCTGTAGATATTCCAGCATCATAAACAGCCCTAATGCCTCCTGCTGTGTCAGTTGAAGAGGTGGCAAAATCCGATTGGGCAACACCCGATATCCTCCGTTCACGCCAACTTCTGTGTACAAAGGAAAACCCAGCGCCTGCAATGCATCCAGATCTCGCTGGATCGTACGAACCGAAACGTCGAACCGTTCTGCCAGTTCCCGGGCAGTGAACTTCTGTCTGGAATCCATGAGACGCATAATAGCCAGCTTCCGATGATTCATATATTCAACATCCTAACTACGTCAATTTTTGTCGTAGTTAAAGTGTATCATACATTGTAGAAGGGAGCGATGAACATGTCTGATAACAAAACCATTTTGTACATTGCTATGAGTTTGGATGGATATATCGCAAGACTGGACGGTTCGGTCGATTGGTTATTTGATGTGGAGGGTGATGGTGGAGACAACGGGTATGCTGCATTTTATAAAACAATCGGTAGCGTTGTTATGGGACGTTATACGTATGAAGAGGTGCTCACACTGTCTGAAGAATTCCCCTATGCGGATCGGCCAACATATGTGCTTTCCCGCTCGGAACAGCCGCCCGCTCCGCATGTACAGTTTACAACCGAGACGGTAGATACGCTCATTCCCCGATTAAAACAAACTTCTGATGGAGACGTGTGGATTGTAGGTGGCGGAATACTGGTTCAAGCTGTGTTAGCAAAAAAATTACTGGATGAGATTGAAGTCGCTATCATTCCCAAAATTCTTGGTGAAGGCATCCCCTTATTCCCGACAGGCACTGTGCCCAGTCAATTCAAAATGGTCCGGACCCAGACGCTGGGACAGATCATTTCGATTCGTTATGAGGTACAGAACAGCGGCACAGTGGATACACCCTCGAATGTCTAGATAAGTAGAAAAGGAAAAAGACCATTCTTATGATGAAGGGACCTCATAAAGTTAGACACCATCTAACCATTGGGGTCCATTTCATGAAAGAGTGGTCTTTCCATTACCATATTTCAAGCTATCCTATCATTCCTCGCACATATTCTGCTAACACCTCTGCCGTCCTACGGTGAGATAACTCGCCTGGATGGGTGCGCGCTCCTACCGTCTCTTCGGTTGTATCAGGAAGCTGGATGATTGAGACCTTGCGGTCTCCTGTCCCCTTCGTATACGCATCAACCGCGCGATAGATGGCAGGCATCATGGGAAAACCAAGCATGCCATAAGCCCATACGAGTTGTGCATCCGGATTGTTTTTCCGAAGTTTGAACAGGAACTGCTCCACTGCTTTCTCAAAAGCGGTCAGATCTTCTTCATGATACGTACCGTCTTCGTTCAGCCGCTGCTTGTACACCTTACCAGTGTCGGGGTCTTTCCACTCCGGTGACTGAAATGCGCCCCCATCATTGCTGCCCAAGTTCACGACCACCACATCCGGCTGCCACGAACCAAAATTATGCTGATCTCCTGCACCGAGCGCTTCGTTACGCTCACCAGTAAGCAAGCCACAGACCTGTTCGTAATACTCGGGGATGTTCCCTTTTGGATTGTTATCCCAACTTGTCAGCACACCCCAGCCACTTTGCGAGATGACCCGATACTCCGCATTCAGCGCTTCTGCTGACATGAACGTATAATTATGTATGGCGCTGAACCACATCGGAATCCAATCTTCCTCCGCTTTCGCTCCAATCGCACCTTCGCCAGATGTAATACTGTCACCAATGAACTCGATCTTGTACGGTTTTTCCTGCACAGGCAGGAACGCTCCATCGGATTTCACCGCATGAATCTGCAAAGCACAACCCGGGTCACCACTCATCGCTTGAACATCTTTTACGATCCGTACATTCTTCACCACATTCGCGTTCATTCCTCGGAATATACAGACCCAGTGCCTTCCCGCCGTTAACATCTGTCTGCTCACCGAAACACCATTGATCAGAATGCTGATCCATGACTCATACATGTCATACTGTGACTCTACCTCAACCCATAGTTCGGAGCCCCGTACATTGAGTTCAACTGCACTCCCCGTCCAAAATAACGTCAACGGCGATCGCTCTTCAGTCGTTCTGCCATGCACTTTAAGATTTCCGATCTCAGGCAGAGCATATATCTTTAAATTCTCATTAGATATCACAGTGCAAACCTCCTAAGTTTGGCTCATATTATAAGCAGGCTCTCTACATGCCTCGGATGTACGCTTAACTGATATTATGCAACTTTTGAAGCGCTTCCTCTTTGTTTTTCAAAAAGAAAACATGCTTGCCATTGTTGCACTCATAGATGAAATCTCTCAGGCTTTTGCTGTTATGTCCTTCGAAATCTCCCACAATAGCAAGCTTAACATGATAGTTCACGTATTTCTGCAAAATCTCGCCTGCAAGCTTGGTTTTCAGTTCGAAGAACTCTTCCGTGATGTTCGATTTGTCGATAATGAGTTTATCAGCATCATCGGTATACCTTACCGAAGCCATCAAATCCAGTGCATCTTGAGCATTGTTGATGACGATGCCATTACTTTCAATTATGGCGACCTTAGAATTGCCTTGTTGATCAATAGTTATGTTCATTTCACTTTCTCCTCCTCTGGAATTCGGCTTTTGGATAAGAGATAAATATCTCAGTTACTATTTAGTTATTCAATTGTTCAATTATTTATCTTTTCAAGCGTCTCCATATAGAACACATGCAGGAACTTTTTGATATTAACCTTGCTTTTGTCGCCTGCCTGATCTTCCTCCATGGCTCTCATCTTCATCCGTACATCCTGAAAGTCAAAGTAGAGGGGCGCATAATGCTCAAACTTGTGGTTGCTATAATCGGTGAGTCCAATCGAGGCCATGTTCGTCAGTGCGGCAATTACCGTTCTGCGGATGCGTTGTTCCATCGCCTTGCTCTCTTTCTCCACGTCCTTGGGCGTAGCCTTGTAAGTCTGGGCCACCGCTTCATAGGACTCCTTCAGCGGCGGCCACTCCCCGGCACGCTTCTGATCAATCGCATACTCCATGAGAGCCATAATATCCTTGCTGCCACTTTCTCCGATGATCCCCAGATCCATCAGAATGCTTTTTGCCGCATCTCGCACGGTACGACCTTGGGCAAGCGCCGGCGCTTCCATCAGATTCAATCGGGCCATCGACTGCTTGATCTCCAGCACGTAACGTTCGTACTTCCACTGTTCATTCACTTTGCTGAGCACATGCTCCACTTCCACCCGATTAATCGGTTTATGAATGAAGAATTCAATTCCGTTTTGGTAGGCAGCCCCTACCATCTCTTTATTCTCCACCTGAGAGATCATGATGAATTTGCCGGTATATCCGCTGTGCTTCAGTTTCGCAACCGTCTCAATTCCGTCCTGATCCGGCATCAGCAGATCAATCAGTACCACATCGGGACGCAGATCCATGATCATCCGTGCTCCTTCTATGCCGCCCTCTGCCATGGCCGCAAGCTCGCCGATACCACAGGATTCGATAATATCATGCAGCATGCTCCGGCTCACCACATCATCATCCACGATCATGATAGAAAGTGTCATCGACATCGGCCCCCTTGATTAGATTCATTTTGGGAATAGTTATAGCAAATGTTGTCCCTGTCTCTCCTGGAGGCGCCGACTCTACCTTAATCTGTCCCGCCAACGACTGAACGATATCACGTACATGAGACAGGCCAATGCCTGTTGCAGCAATGCCGACTTCATTGAACTTCGTTGTGTAGCCCGGTTCAAAGATAACATCCCGTTTGGCTTCGGGTACGCCTTTTCCAGAATCCATCACAACGAAATGCACGTTTTCTTCCTGCTCATATATACGAATTCGAATCGTCCCATCATGCTCAATCGCCTCTACCGCATTGGCAATCAGGTTATTCATTACCGTTAGAAGAGGAATGTAATATGGAGACTCACAATCATACTGTTGCTCAATGTTGATCTCGACCTGCTTATGCAGCATTTCGCTATATTTTCGGTTTGCTTTACTGGCAAAGTTCAGCACTTCGGATAAGCTCATGTTGACTGCTTTTTCGTTATCATACAGCTTCAGCAGACCCGCGAGAATACGTTGTGAATCCTTCTTCACTTCATGAATCTGCTGAGCAATGCCCAGGGTGCGCTGACTGTATTGATTCATGTCCTGCTCCCGGAGATCGCGATATAGATCATAGCTGTCTGCCGTAATGCCTTCGATCGTATTCATCGCTTTCTTTAGATAAAAGACCTCGCTATACAGACCCGAGTTCACACTCAGCATCTGCTCCATCCGCTTCTCCTGCTCTGCATGTAAGAGCCGCATCTGCCTCACCGCAATGCTGTTATATAGCCCAATCACAAAGTAACTTCGCAGACCACCTACCACAAGCAGATACAACCATTCCTTCATATAAAAGATATTGGTCCCGCTTAACATCCCGCGAAAAAGCAGCTCAACAAGATTAGAGGAGAAATCGATACATGTGATTAACCCGCCGAGCAGAAGAGGCTGTATCTCATGGAATCGATGCTTGAATTTGCTAAGCCCATAGGCAAAGACCAGATAATATACACCTGCCCCCAGATTGTCCCGCATGCTTTCCAGTATGGACACGGTCTGTACATGATTGATGAGATCTGCCGACTGAAACAGCAAATTCGCTATGCCTGTCAGGATTCCTGTCTTCACATAAGACAAGTGTGGCATGATCATCAGCAGAAATAAAAGGATGCTAACCCCCAGCCCGATTCGGAAGTAATCTTCCCGGAACGGATTTATCTTGAATTGCGCCCCTACCGCTGTGGCAAAGGCAATGGCCGTCATCTGTACATTTTCATTTTTGACCCAATTGCGCATCGATCTCTTCACCCACTATAACAACGTTTAGCGCCTACTGCCGGAACCCGCGCTTCTAATGTTAAACATACTAACATATGAAAGATGCATTAGAAATAATTAAAAATAGGGACTGGATGCGCAAGCAAAACAAAAAGGCCGGAAGTCTTCGCTTCTGCGGCCTTTTCCTTATATCTTATCCGGAATATCAAATGATACCATCGTGCCCTCACCTGGCTCACTTACGATCGACAATCCCCGACCATACCGTTGCAGCAATCTGCGGTTTGTATTCACAATGCCTATTCCGCCTTTTCCACCTGGCGTAGCATGTAGCAGTTCTGCAACCTTCTCCGGTTCCATACCTTTGCCATTATCCTTCACCTCAATACGGGTATAACCCTCATGACGAGTGATGGATAGGCATAACGTACCGCCTACATTGCGGCTTAATAGACCGTGTCTGACGGCATTTTCAATCAAAGGCTGAATTGATAGCGGCGGAAGAAGCAACGGAAGGTCCGGCTCTACGTTTAATACCACTGACAATCGGTCTTCAAATCTTGTTTTTTCAATAAAAAGATAAGCTTCAACGAGTTCCAGCTCGTATGATAATTTCACCAGTTCCCCTGTATTGAGATAGTTGAAGCTGATCCGTAAATAGGATGAAAAAGCATCGCCAAGCTTCCGCATATGCTCTGTATCAATATCACTTAAAACCATAAGTGAATTCAGGGTATTAAACAGGAAGTGAGGCTGAATCTGAGCCTGTAAATAAGCGGCCTCCATGCGCAGGCGCTCTTGGATAGACTGATTTAGCATGGTCAATGCACGTATCCGATATTTCAGTTCCACCGCATCTACAGGCTTCGTGACATAATCATTGGCCCCCGATGCAAACCCCGTGTAGATATCTGGCGGCTGACTACGTGCCGTCAACAGCAGCACAGGAAGCTCAGACATCGAGAACTGTTCCCTCACCTTCTGGGTTAACTCATAGCCGGACATATTGGGCATCATCACATCTGTAATGAGCAGATCCCACTGACGTGTTCCGAGCATTTCCATCGCTTCCTGACCCGAACCTGCTGTAGTTATATCATATGGTTCCGTCGAAAGAATGCTGACCAACACATCCAGATTCACCGGATCATCATCCACAGCCAGAATGGAAGCTCTTCCCTCTTTTAACAACGGAGCCATCTCTGCTGTCGCCAAGGCTTCCGCGTCCCCCATACCTTGACGGGGTAACAGGAATCCGCTAGGTGCATCTTCCATCATCTCGGCGGCCTGTTCCCATATCAGGGGAAGTTGTGACTGAGCCTGATCGGCGGCTTCATCCGCGAGTGGCAGATCGAAGCTGAATACCGAGCCCTTTCCGAGTTCCGAGCGAACCGTAAGTGCCCCGCCGTGCAGTTCTACGAGCTCTTTGCAGATGTTCAGTCCAAGCCCGATGCCTTGTCCATCACTGATTCCATACGACCCTTGTTCATACGGAAGGAAAATACGCATCCGTGTATCCTCATCCATGCCAATGCCTGTATCCGTCACATGAATCAGAGCATGTCCTTCACGAATTTCGGCACTTACGGATATCGTTCCTTCCTCTGTATGTTTAAGCGCATTATGCAGCAGATTATACAAAATCTGAACGAGCCTTTCTTCATCAGCCATGACCAGTGGGAACGATTCCGAAATCTCCATATGAAGGCGGACCGGTTTCCGTTCTGCCATGAATTGCAGCATAGCGATAATGCCAGGCACAACCGACTGTATGGAAATAGGACTCTGACGTAACACAATGCGGTGTTCCTTCAACCGGACTACATCCAGTAGATCACCAAGGAGATGTGACATCCGTCGACCAATCGTAATCAGCAACTCCATATCCTCCAGGCTCTGTTCATCCAGCCGGCTTTTCTCTCGGGTGACCACGTTGTGGGCGATGTTAATGATCCCGTGCAGCGGGGTCCGCAGTTCATGTGATGTATTCGCCAAGAACTGATCTTTAATTTTGTCACTCTTCTGCAATGCTGTATTTAGCTCCATATTTTCTCGTGCATTCCTGAAATACTTCTTGAACCAATAGGCGGAGAAGCCGGTGATTGCAAAAATAATATCGATTGGATAGTACACCGTCGTCACATCTCCGGCTGTCTCGGCCACACTCCATATCAGGTTGGATGTAATACCTCCTGCAGTAAGTAGCAGAAAAACAATATCCCGGTCCGCCTGTTTCCTGAAGATCATCGTTCCGACGATATATAGAAACCAGATCATGGATACAAGAAAGAATACGTTAATGACGTTGTAATGGATCATGGCATATGTAATATGAATGGGCACCACCACAATCACGGCCGTATAGATCAAGGTCATGACAACATGCCACTGTAGCCATGCCTTTCGTACATGAACCATCGTTAATCTCTGGAATAACAGAAGGATACAAGCATTCTGCAGCAACAATGAGATCAATCGAATTTTAATGCCCCAGGTATAATTAAATGGAAGCCATAACATCAATATATTGTCATGACCCATCGTAACCGTGATGCCAACGGATATAGTTAATACGGCTCCAACCAGCAAGGAACGTTCCTGTCGATTAAATGCGTAAAGAATACAGGCATACATGCCGTGGAGGAGCATAACCAGAAAGGTGAGCATCTGAAAACCAATGGAATACCAACGTGAAAAATCAACAGCTGCCTGTGAACCAAAGCGAACAGGTTTGCTAATTCCGCCCATATACGGGCTGTCGTAATTGGCTACACGGACCAATAGTTCAATGGAGGTTGTTCCTTCCTGATCATAGGTCGCTGTATATGAAGTGCTTCGGGGTATATATGTACTGCTATCCGTGGAGACCTCACCCATGCCCCCGTCCGCGTCTCCATTCATCTCAACCTCGGATGAACTTCGGATTCCCTTGAACCAGAAGGTTACCGGCTTCTGAAGTGGATCTGTCAAAATGCGCAATCGATATGTTCCGTAACCGTACGAACTCTCTTGTTCCTGATTCTGTACACTCCCCCAGTCTCCTGGGACCTGAACACTCTTCGCACCGCCATTCCTCTTCGCAATATCTTGTTGGGTCAGCAACTCATCCGGGTAAAGTTCCCATTCCCCATTCAAGTACATGACAGGGGACTGATCCAGATCCACATCTCTCAAATCAAGCACCCCGTTAACGGCGCGATGCTCATCTACTGTGTGGAATAACTCTGACCATACCGAGCGCATGCCAATTAACACTCCAAAAATGATTAGCATGATGATCAAATATTTGTAACGGTCCCTACGTTTCGTTTGAAGTAATTTCATTAATTATTTTCTCATGACTTTGGTTAAACCGAGCTTCCAGTCCTGATACCATTCGGTAATGTCCTCACTGATCGGTATCTCCAAATCTTGCTCCATTCTGGTGGTTAAGAGACGATACTGCTCCTCCACACCGAGATCGTTGTGCATTTCATCATATAACTTCATCAGCATAAAATAACTTTCTTCTTCATCCGGAAGCATATGCTGGATACGTTGTGTACTCTCGATCACTTTCTCCACCAGCCCATGCTGCTGGTAGTACAGACTTAGTTGTCTCATATGATACAACCAAAGATAGCGTAATCTTTCCCGCTCAGGTTCAGCCCACATGTATTCATAATTACCAAGATAGGTACCCTTATATAGATGAAGCGCTTGCTCATAGGCATGAACGGTACTTGCGTCTACGACTTTCCATTGCCTGATTTCCCGTTCCCACTGCTCACTATCCAACTGAGCCTCACCCAATTCGAGTCGATAGCCTGCCTCCAGGTGTCCACTCTGAATCGTGATCATATTCATATTGCAAGTTTTCAGGGTTTGGCGGACATGATAAATTGCAGTGTAGAGTTGGTGTGCCGTCTTCTCCTCTTCCATTCCCGGCCAAAGAAGCTCCAGCAGAACACTGCGATGGATGACCTGGTTCCGGTGGTGAAGCAAGTATGCAAACAGCTCTTGCGCCTTGCTTGTACGCCATTTGGCAACCTGGATATCCTTTCCTGGAAGCTTAAACTGAATCTGATTAAAACAGCAAATTAAAGGTACGTTTGTATCCTTTGACCGCTGCTCGCGTTTTACGCTCAATTTCTCTCTTACGCGGCTTACCGTCTGCTTCAATCGATCCTTTTGGATGGGCTTCATCACATAGTCCAAAGCCTGTAGTTCGAAAGCATGCACCGCATATTGATCGTAACTGGTCACAAATATAATTTCGGTGCCTGGTGTTGCCGCCTGAATCTGTCTTCCCAGATCCATACCATCCATCTCCGGCATATGAATATCCAGAAATACAACATCAGGACGGTGCTCCACAATACCCGCCACAGCCTCTGTTGGATTCATATATGTAGCAATAATTTCAATGCCGCTTACTTCTTTTTCTAGTGATTTTTGAAGGCCTATCAACGCTAGACGTTCGTCGTCAACCAATATCACTTTCACAGGAGCTTCCTCCTCGACCCTGAGGCCTTGAGATTTATTTTCACTATTATATCATAGGCATTTTAAGTATTTAGCGTTCTTGGTTATCCATTTTTAATTTTTAGCAATTTAATTGTATAATACTAAATAGAAGGCAGGTTAAATAATCCGGTCTTGGAAGAGAGGAAGGTTCCATATGTCAGATGCTAATCAAAGCTTTGGGCAAGCCCTTGTCAAATCATTAGTGGGGGAACGCGGTCATATCCGCATCGCCCGTGCTCTACCCGATATCGATGTCACACTTGCTGCTCGTACGCACGATGCCATGCCATATACGATCTACCAGTTGGTGAAGCACATGCATTATTGGCAGCAATTCATGCTCGAACACTTGGAAGGACGTAAGCCACAGCTCCCTGCTAACGTGAGTGAGAGCTGGCCTGAAGAGAAGGGTCCACAAGACGAAACCACGTGGAAGGCAGATATTCAGGCATTCTTGGATGGGGTTGATCAAGCCGTAGCCATTGCAGAGTCTGCACAATTAGATGATCCACTGCTCTATTTCCCGGGTGAAACCAAGGCAGGACTTCTGCGCAATATCGCATCCCATAACTCGTACCATTTGGGTGAGATTGTTCTGCTGCGCCGCTTCTACGGCGCATGGCCGCCTCCAGGTGGCGGGTTCCCGGCGTAAACAATATTTACAACAGATTATTACACGAATATACAGACACATCTAAGCTGTGAAAGGACGATCGTTCCTTTTACAGCTTCTTGTGGTTATAGGCAAGTAACATCCATTGAAGTGCCAATTGTAACGCTCATAACCTGCTCCAGGCTCATATATTACTTCAAAGTACGTATATGACTTTGAGGTGCGTACTTCTCATCCCTCTTTTTCTGAACCACAATAGGAACAGAAGAAGAGAGGAGCATGTCCATTGAAACCCGAACAATCCGTTACCAGTTACACCGCACTTGTCATTGGCGCTGGAGGCGTCATTGGAAGGAACCTTATTGATTATCTGATGACACTTCCGCAATGGAATGTCATTGGTGTATCTCGCCGCGGAGGGGAAGATGCCCCTGGGTTACGTTATATATCAGCTGATTTACTGAACGAAGCAGACACACAAGACAAACTGAGTCATTTAACGACGGTTACGCATATTTTCTACGCCGCGTATCAGGATCGTCCAACTTGGGCCGAATTGGTAAAGCCCAACCTGGCGATGCTCGTCAATGTGGTGAATACCATCGAACCGATCGCTCCAAATCTCCAACATATTAGCCTAATGCAAGGTTATAAAGTGTACGGCGCACATCTGGGTCCTTTCAAAACACCTGCCAAAGAAACGGACGCATATCATATGCCCCCTGAATTCAATGTCGATCAGCAACAGTTTCTCGAGGATCGGCAACCCGGAAGCAGCTGGACCTGGTCAGCTCTGCGCCCTTCTGTGGTATGTGGATTCGCCCTGGGTAATCCAATGAACCTTGCCATGGTTATTGGCGTGTATGCGTCTATCTCCAAGGAGCTTAACTTGCCATTACGATTTCCTGGGAAACCAGGAGCGTATCATTCGCTGCTTGAAATGACGGATGCGACATTGCTGGCTCATGCAACCGTATGGGCAGCAACCGATCCGCGATGTGCCAATCAGGCATTTAATATCACCAATGGAGATCTGTTTCGCTGGAATGAACTATGGCCCAAAATCGCTGCGTTTTTCGAATTGGAAACAGCACCTCCACTCCCCCTCTCACTTGCAACAGTGATGGCAGATAAAGAAAATCTCTGGAATTCCATGATTGAAAAGTATGGTTTGGTAAACACCCCTTATGATGATGTCTCTTCCTGGGCATTTGGTGACTTTGTCTTCTCGTGGGATTACGATTTCTTCGCAGATGGTTCCAAAGCTCGCCGCTTCGGATTTCATGATTTCATCGACACTGAGGCTATGTTTATGGATATTTTCAGAAATCTACGTGATCGCAAGATCCTTCCGTAAATTAAACAAAATGCATAATAAGCCGATCCCTGAATTTCAGAGTCGGCTTATAAATGTAACTCAACGGTCCGTAGTAGTCGGAGGCTTAAACAGAATTTTTCCTCGATCACCATATACATTCTCCACGTGTATATCGCCCCACCTACACATCAGATGAAGAATCTCTTTAAGACTCCATCCATACGCTGTTAACTCATATTCCACTTTAGGTGGGACCTGGTGATGGGAAATACGGGCAATAACCCCCGCCTCCGTCAATTCACCAAGTTGCTGCGTCAGCACTTTCTGGGTGATCGCAGGGATCAGTTTCATCAGCTCACCATTACGTTTCTTGCCAAAGGTAAGATGGAATAGAATAACAGGCTTCCACTTTCCCCCGATTACTTCAAGAAAAGCTTCCACTGCGGTGTTATATACTTTGAGCGGTTCCTCCATATCACCTTCTGTCTCCCTTCCAGGCTATTGATCAATCTTCCCGATTCATCTTCTCAAAAATATGGACTAATTGCGCTCGATCCGCTTCGTTTAATTTCTCGAACAAATTCTTACGCAGCTTCTGGCCCTCCAATATTGCTCTTCCGAGGACTTCGGCCCCTTTATCCGTAATGTTCAAATAAATAATGCGACGGTCCGCCTCATCTACCATTCTAACAACTAGTTCCTTGGCTACCATCTTGTCAGATAAATAACTGAGTGTAGGCGGAGTGAACCCTAATATTTTTGCAATATCCGAAGGTCGGCTTTTTCCATTTTGATGGAGATGGCTGAGTACAAGCACATGAGAAACACCGAGGTCCTCATTGAATGATTTGTTCCATTGTATAATCAATTTATTAGTGAAATTATCCATGTTGTGTATAAGCTCAAAAATGTTCTGTTCTTCCATTAGATCCTCCTCGAAAAAATAAACAACAGCCCTAATTAACTTAAGGGCTGTCATCATTTTACACGCTATTGGGCTGAGTAGCCACCATCGATCACCAGTTCAGATCCTGTAATGTACGAAGAATCATCCGACGCCAAGAACAACGCGGCTTTGGCTATATCGATAGCCTGGCCCAGACGCTGCAAAGGCGTTGCCTGAATTAATCGTTCAAGCAGTTCCTTTGAGGTGTTCAAGGATTGAGTCATTGGAGTTTCGATGATCCCAGGAAAAAGAGCATTCACCCGAATACCTTGACGTCCGAAGGTGGTCGCAGCGGCTTTGGATAATGCACGTACCGCGCCTTTAGATGCCGAGTAATGGTTAAAGCCTTGTCCAATCAAAGCGGTGTATGATGAGATATTGACGATGGAACCTTTCTTCTGGGCTGCCATATAAGGAGTGACATGTTTCATGCCAGCGAATGGGCCAAAACCATTAATGGAAAGCATTTTCTGCCAATCCTGTGCATTGATTTCCTCAAATGGCTTCTCCGAAGAAATACCTGCATTGTTGACCAGAATATCAATTTTCCCAAAACGTTCATTCACTACTTTCGCCAGTGCCTGCCAATCCTCATCCGAAGATACATTCAACTTCAGTCCGTACACATTCTCTTTTTGGCTTGCTTTCTCCAGTGCTTCCTCATTAATGTCTGCTGCAATGACGATGGCGCCTTCCTGCGCAAAAAGATCAACCATGCCCTCCCCGATTCCCGAGGCTCCGCCAGTAATAATAGCTACTTTATTATCTAATTTTCCCATGTGATTTGCTCCTAACGTATTTTATTTATTTGTAAGTAACAAGGGCTACTTTGTCTTTCATTCTTAACACGTTGCTTAAGCCCTTTCTTGAAGAAACCAGAGTATTTAGACATATAATATTTAGATGACTAAATATTATATGTCTAAATACTAGCAAAGTAACTGCCTTATTGCAACGAGTACAGCTCTATATACTTATTTTGGATATCTTAGCGAAGCTAACGCAATTGAAAAAAAGCTCGGTTTGGGCGACATTTCCGACTTATCGCGCATGCAACAAAAAAACTGCATCCGTCATTACGGATGCAGCCTTTTCAACGTTTCGTATAAAAAGAAGCTCATACCTTTAATTACAGTGAACCTTCAAGGTTTGCAGGTTGATTTTCCTCATTCAACAGACCTTGAATAAAGGTTTCAAAATTGGGCGCAAGCCAAGTAATCTTGTAGCTTTCTTTTTTATCCACATGAACAACCTCGGGCTCACCCGCATTGCCGGATTCACGATAATCCAGCATCACCACCTCCGAATCGGAAGGGCACTCACAGATAACAACACCGATTTCGGGGTACCCCCCCTGCTCGATGATAAATCGGCTGCCAGCTTCACCACCTAACGAATGTGCTTTCTCCCGCCCAATACCCAATATACCCGCAACCTCAATGCGGACCTTCTTGGCAGCCTCTGCTTGGCTAACAGGAAAATGCCTATAGTGGGGAACGCCCCCATTATGTAATTTCATCATGTTAATATAGGATGTTGGCAGCTTGAATACCAACTGCTCCTCCACTGACTCGACCTGTTCATCGGTAGGCGGGGCCAACACATATTGATCCACGGCTTCAGCACTGTCATTCCAAAAACCCGTTGGTTCCAGCTGGCTAACGCTAAAAGGTAGGGTTGAGACTTCAGAGACAGATGGGACGTTATCTACGAGCTTCTCTACGGATTCCTCCTCCTCCATTTTGCTTCGAATCCATTCCAGAAACTCCAGTGTATCTTCATCGTCAGGCTCCAATTGATCCGCTCTTTCGAATGCTTGCAGCGCATGAGCGTATTGTTCCAGATAGTAGTAAGCCAGTCCAATCCGATAATGCCAGAGTGGGTCACCTGTGCCCTCTTTAGCAACCGTCAGGAATTGTTCAACCGCTTCTTCATACCGTTCCAAGTTATTTAGCGCTCGTCCCAAATGGTTAACCAGCTCATAATCCCTTTCTTCCACAGGAATCGCTTGAATTGCATCTACAATTTCTTGAAATTCATCTTCTTCATGCCACTCTTGCAATTGAACCAACAGATCGTCTCTCATTCCTTTGGCCTCCCCGTTCATTCACTCATGATTACGTATTGAAAATTATACCACTATCCGGATCACCATCTCCAGTAACGTACTCCCTACAAATATAAATCAAATAGGTGTCATCCAAGTCTATTCAGGCGACTCGAATGACACCCACTATGTTTTAATCATACAACTCGCATTACTTTACCTAAGAGCCACTCGCAGAATTAGTAATAACGATGATATATTTATGTGTCGCCCTCGTTGTCTGGGACTGAATAAGGGCTACTTTCTGGATCATCTGCTGTCTGAACGTACCATTCCGTATACTCCGCTGCACCTGTGTCAGAATCTGATTCCGTCGGTTTACACGTAAACTGATAGGCTGTCACATCATTACCACGAACGGTAATTGTAATCGCCAGTTCCGGATCGCCCCAACTCGGATTTTCGTCCTTATACTCTCCATTGACTACTTCATTTTGAAATGATGGGCTGGTCATGAAATCTCGGGTCTGAACAAACAGACGTCCTACCTCATTTTCTCCCAACTGTCTTTTCACAATATAGGCAATTTCCACCCGTGGAGTGGAATAACGAATCTTCGTCTCTTTAATATTCGGAAACTCCTGCTTGATGCTTTGCTTATACGCCTTGATTGGAGCAGATGAAACATTGGAATACGAAGTACATCCCATTAAGAAAATAATCAACCCTATGAAGACCGTTACCATCCAATATGTTTTATTACGGATCATATCTTCACCTGCTCTTACATTGCATTCTTCATTCAATTCAGCAACTCAACACAATCGTAGACCCAGCCTGCACTTAACCAGTTACCCAAGTCAGTGGAACCGCTGATCGGCGTAATCGTGATGGTATTGGAACCATTCACAAAGTAGGATGCTGGAACATTCCAGCTAAAGGTTGTGTTGTTCCCACGATACGTACCAATGGTGAAGCTACGAGAATTGGGCTGTGAAGATGCAGCAGGATTGGTTAAAGCATGTCCATTAACCGTTACACTAGGTCTGCCATTATTGTAAGCTGCCGTAATACCGATGTTGAGCGTATGAGAAGATGCCGCTTGAGATGCATTCAAATTAAACGTTATTGTGGTTGGAGAATTCTGACCACGGAACTGGATTGCCGGGAATCGATTGGTCGCGCTACCGGTGGCATAGGTGACAGGTCCCCAGCTTGGGTTGCGACTATCGGAAGGGTGACGAATCGGAATCGTCTGTCCATTCAGGAGCTCCCGTGGTGTACCATCCCAGTTACCGATTCGCCAGATGTTAAAGGCTTTACTTGGGTCATTGTTGATCGTACGTGTATTCAGAGTCGTCGTTTGGCCTGCCGTGACATTAACCGTTTCCGTATATACGGCCAGTTCTCCCTTATAAGCTGTCATGGTGTATGTGCCCGGAATCATGCTGTATTTGGCAGCCGCCCCACTTGAAGAGGTACCCACCCAATACTGGGCATTGCTATTAGCGAACCCAATTGTGTAAGCATATCCTGTATCCATCCCGGAGAGGCCATTAAGCACTACGTTCCCCCGACTGGATACCCAACCCTGCAGATTCAGACCAGACATCCAGCTGAAATCGGGTACACTTGGCGTACCTCCCGTTGTAAAGATCAAAGCGTACGGCCCATGCAGACCCAGGCGCCAATTCTCCGTCTGTGCATGTCCCGAGTTCATATAGTTATACACTTCCGTCTCTGTTCCACTTTGGAACTGGATGTCGCGGAAGAATGGACCACCAGAGCTTTTTTCCCGATTGCCGTAGGCCATAAATACACCGACTCCATTACCCGTAACTCCACGAACCGATAGGTCTTTGGCCTGATCATTACCATAATATTTGGAGGCACTCTGACCGTTCGCAAAACCAAATACATCCTGACTTTCAATCGCTCCAGTGTTACCTCGGTTGTTTGAATTCGCCGGAACACCTGTCAACACACTACCATTACCGCGGAAAATGTACCGTAGCTCCCCAATCGAAGGTTGAGCCGTGATATGCGTTGCCATGTATATGATGTTCTCGCCACCACGCGAAGCATAATAGTGAGTCAGTGTGCTTGTGGATACCGTGATTAACACGGTTGATCCTGAAGGAGAAGTATTCCAAGTCACATTGGCGGAGGAGCCCAAACCTGAGCCGATATGTGATCCTCTGTTGCTGTTCAGCTCCGTACCGTTCATTTTGGCTGAAATAATATCCCCATTGGTTTTGTTCACCACATAGACTAATCCTGAACCGGTGTTCACTTCAATTCTAGAGCCGTTATCGGTTACATTTATGGTTGCCGCGTGTCCAGTAGATGCAGGGTATACAACAGCTGTTGCGATCATAACGACAATTAAAAACAAACCAAGCGCCTTTCTCACTATACTTTTGGTCATGAGTAAATCCCTCCTTGGGATTCATTTAATAAAGCGCTTACATAATGATATATAAAAACTGACACTTCCGACTCATATCGATATGTCTGCTATGCAGGCATGTCCATAATCAATGGAATGTTATGTCTGCGTGCGTATAGAATGGAGTCTTCACTTCATGTAAACCTGATCTCGCCACCCCCTTTTTAAATCACTCTTCTAAATACAAGTATTCTTACAATTCCAATAAAATAATACCATTATATTACATATATTTGCAATGAAAACGGCTCGTATATCCGATAGTGAATTCTGAAAATAAAAAACGCAGCTTCAAAAAGCTGCGCTAGCAGATACCAAGCTCGAGACAGTATCATCTCTTCCGAATAGGTATCCATATCTCACTTCTATATTGCGCTACAGTAACATCCTTGTGCTCATTCCATAGCATTTCCGGACCCTCACTCAGCTCATAGTCCGATGAAGGAAACCATTCCGCGTAGATCCGGCCCCACACCTCCTGAAGCGTGCCTGGAAACGGGCCCACGACAGTAAATACAGCCCACGTTGAAGCAGGAACCTCGAGCTGTTCCAGTCCTTCAGGCGTATCTTTTGTCGTAGCTGCGCCAATGTAATGATCCAGTTCTCCTTGTTCTGCCATCCGCCCCTCACTGAAATGGGACGAAGCACTAATTAAGCCCAGAGGCTGGACGTCCGATGCCCCCTTGATCGTATCGATCAATTCCGGTGTAAGGCTCTGATACATCGCCGCGATCTCCGGATTTACTCCGTGAAATACAATTGGCACCCTTTTACGAATACCCACGATTCGAAACGCCTCTTTATCTTCAATACGGTAGTTCATTTCGCTTCCTCCTTGAATGGTCAGTTGAAATGTCATCCGCGGGAAGGCTTTAAGAAATGGGCCATGGTTTCGCGCTTCGGAGGGCGTAGTGCCATGCATGCTTTGAAATGCCCTAGCGAAAGAATCCGGTGATGTATACCCGTATTTCAACGCAATATCAATGATTTTGCTGTCACTGTGGCTTAACTCCATAGCTGCAAGTGTCAAGCGGCGACGTCGAATATATTCCGAAAGTGTTACACCACTAAGAAAAGAGAACATGCGTGTAAAATGATACTCCGAGCAGCAGGCAATTCGGGCAATCTCCTTCATGTCCACGACATCCATCAGATGCTCCTCAATATAATTCAAGGCTTCATTTAACCGCCTCAGCGTATCCATATCATCCCTCCCACGTTAATTTAAGCTTAGCAAAGTCATTCTCTTTGCATCCGACATTACCTGCACCATTCTGTAGGCTCTTTGCACCCAAACCAGAAAAAAGAGCAGCATCAGCTACTCTTTTCTAACCTTTATATTCACATAGATATTCACATATCGCCAGTAGTCAGGTCAAACAGGTCAAACCAGATACTCCGCCATAATCTGCTCGATATCATAGGGTGTAATACCTTGATCCACCGAATAGATTGTATCCGCTTGATCCATTGTATCCACTAGTTCTCCTCTAGCTTTGGCATGGAGCATGAACAAGTCATGCAGATCAGGTTTGCGTAAATTCGTTAGTGCTTTGCCCATCAGGACCATACCTTTTTGATTGCCTTCCACATTATTGTAGTAATCCGGATGGCTTGTCAGCGCCAAGTCTGTCCAGATGACGGTACGTTCAACCAGGTCCATAATGACAGGGATCGCAATCTGCGTATCCGCGGTAATATCGATTTTGTTCGCTACGGTAGACGGTTCGAAAATCTCGCCAGACCCCGGTTTCTTCCGCATCATCCAGCCCACAAAACATTCGGGCAGATCACAATACGGATGACTGGTAAACGAAAGCAGTGTCGCCACCACATATCGTCCACCATAGGCCACGATGGATGGAATATGCAGATCAATGAACTCACTTGCTCCGTTAGGTGCTGTCACGATATCTCCGCTATGAACAGCCTTATAGTTCAAGGATCGCAGATTCGTATAAGAAATATGCTCCACATAGTTCCAGTCCTTATCGTACATCACCGCAGACAAGTCAATGTCCACACGCCCTGTAGACTGGCCATTCACGTCCCCCTCTTTCCACCAGTTGAAGAAACGAATCGTATCTCCCTCCGCCATCGGCACACGACTCCCACGAACAATGGTATGGAGAGCCTTGCTCGCCGATCTCTGGGAAAAGGGTACCAGATAATCATGGAGCTGTGGATCAACATAGGTCTTCCCAAGCGGGGCAAGGTTTGCGAATCGCTCTACCAATGCCTTCTCGCACAATTGCACGACATTCTGACACGTGACTTCATCGATCTCCGGCAGCTCATTCGGAACAGCAAAAGCTTTGGCTACATTGCCTTTTGGGAAGAAGACACGCAGATCCTGCGGTTCATTACGCTGTGCAAAATGCTGCCTCACTTGCAATAACACCGGGGTAGATACTTGCTCCAATACCTCTCCAAATGCCAGCAGTACATACACTTCGTCTTCAGTCATACGAAGCAAGTGATCCAGTCTTCTCGCGAATTCACCTGGACGCTGTGACAACAGATCGATCAGACTCCAGACATTCCGATATTGGAAGGCAAGCTCCACACTTCCGTTGAAGGTCGAATACGGCTTATTATTACGCAAAATATCAAAGGCTTTATCGCATCGTGGATACCGAAGCTTATATTCCGAAGGATGAAGGATTTCGCCAAGGCGAATCCAGCGATCCTTATATCGCAGCATATCCTCCGTGATGGAGCCACACTGCTCCAGCAATCCCAGTAGCAGGCGTCTTTCACGCCGTTTGAATTTCCGGAAGGGAGAAGCCGTAGCGAGACTGACATCCCCATTGGACCAGGCAACAGCCAGACGGAGGACATCACTTGCCGTTTTGAAATACGGACCGATTCGATCAATGTTCGCCTTCTCATGCTTCAACAGCGAGGCGACCACAAAGCCCACATTTTCTTTGAACGGAATCTCAGCGGGTAATAGCGCATCCACGTCTTCCGGGTCTGCATGCTCCAATACCGTGTCGATATCCGCCTTGTCTGTTTCCGAGATGGAACCCTTTGCTTCAATGATCTGACGGATGAGCGTCTGGAATGCTTGCTGGTTTCCCAAACCAATGACTTTCAAGTCCGTCTTCTCCAGCAAAGGCATTCTCTCCACAGATTTTTGATCCGGATAGACAACGTTCAGGTGAGTCAGATAATGAATAATTGCATTGAGATATAACTCGGCCTCATCCGCTTGCATCACCTGCATTGGGAATCCTGCATACATCGGAGTGTACTTCACATGTGCGCCAACCATGACTCTCAAATCAGCCACAAGTTGAATATATACTGCTTCAAATTGTTCTTTGGACAGCTGCCGCATCGCTTGCATCAACTCATCCGAGAAAGTGTATCCGAGTGCTTCGATATTTTTAAGGGCAGTCGCCAGATGTGCCTTCGGCAACTGTTGCTTCCCTTCGTTTGATTCGATAGTAAGTTTGTTCGCTCTGCGCAAATAAATCGTATTGTTCATGATAAAAGAGTCCAGGAAAGCCACATCCCTATAATATTGGATTAGGGTAGAAGGAAGGAACGTGATAGCCTGGACGCCTCCTCTCTGAAATGAAATCTTCAGGAGAGCTGCGACCCTATGATCTCCAATGATTGTAGAAGGAAGGATCGCAATAGCCTGAAGGCCAGCGGCTCAAAGTTTGTCACCCGAACCTATGGTGAACCCATCATCTCAGATTCCACGATCTGCCAACAGGGCGAAAGTATTACGACACCCCATTGAAATTCTTTTTTATATCCACGAAAAGATGGTCTTTCCCAAATCCAGGGGGAGTGCTCAAAATTGTGTCGAATATAACGAAGAAGAACCCTAGAGAATGACGCAGAAACGAGGTTAGGACGATGGAACTTCAAAAATTATATTCTGATTGTATACGGCTCAAATTCAATTGTGGAGTTAAGCCTGAGCCTTCGTGCACAGGTTATATGGAATATGGTTTATATGAGGATAATAGTGCCGAACTGTTTATGGTAGCCCACCCAGATGAGACATTTACAAGCTGGATGTCGAGACTGCGTCCGAAAGATCCCTATTATGGATCAAGGCCAGACTGGAAGCCGACTCTCTCAGAACCATTTGAACAGCTCGATGTTTATGACGAAATGATTATGTATTATCTGTTATTTACCATCAACACCACGCTGTCGATCAACACGTATAACACCTACAGTGCCATGAATGAATTTATGAAAAGCTATAGCTTCTTCCAATTGTCTCAGCTAAGTGAAATCACCCAATTCAGCGAGGAACAGAAGCATCTGTTACGTGACTTTTTCTTCTTTTTTTACCTCTATGCACACCCGGTTAATGAAGATACATTATATGCCTGCTCATTCAGCGAACAACACCTTGTACATACGAAGACCGACATTTCATTGGAGGATTATTTTTCGGCATACCATGATCACTACACCTTACTTCGAAATGAATACAGGGAACAAATCGTAATCACTGCTGAAGAGATCCAAGCCTGCAAACGCCTGACGCTGGAACTGCTACATACCATTGAAGGCCGATCTCCCAAGTTAAACATGCCTTCAGAGGAAGGTTTGGAACCAATCATCATGTTAATCAACAACGTGAATCAGATGTTACAGTTGTATACAGAGGAACCGGAGGCATTATTCCAGATCATGCGGGATTTCCTTACTCAAGCTGAAGGTCACTCCAGTACATACGCTAACCACTGTTTCACGACACTGCTTCAGAACTATGCTTCGTATATCCTGTTTTTCCGATTTGATGAGGTTCAATTGCTGGTAGATGCTTTCAGGCACACCCCGGCCTGGTGCGAAATAATTGTTAGTAAACTGTTCAACGACTCCATCTTCCTTGGAAAGATCATGAGACTACAGCAGGTCAATCTTGACGCTTATCCAGACGTCACTATGTTCTTTAATGAAGAGGCACGAAAGATGATTTTGTAGCAACTATCCAACATGCCTGGTTCTACAAAAAAATGCCTAAAAAAGCCTTTGCCGACCCATAATGTCAGCAAAGGCTTTTCCATATCGATGTGTTTACTTATCAATCAAGTTTGTTACTTTCAACATTCTTGCAATCAATGCAGTTACCTCAGCACGGGTCATCGTGGTCTTCGGACTCAGAACCTCTGGTCCATTACCCTGGATGATTCCCACTGCAATCAACTGGGCTACATCTTCTTTCGCCCAATTCGATACATCCACTGCATCACTGTAACGTTCCAGTTCAGAGTTCATCTGATCCGGGCTGATTGCTGCTTCCGGTTCAATCAGACGGTAGGCACGAGCAACCATCGCAAATCCTTGCTCACGTGTGATTTCCTGATTACCGTAGAAGTTCCCATTATCGTAACCCCGAACGATACCGAATTCATTCGCAAGGGCTACCGCGGAGCGGAACCATGCGGAATCGTTAACGTCAGGGAATAGATTCTGTGGTGCATCCTGACGCATTAAGCCCAGTCCAAGCACAACAATCTCGGCAAACTCGGAACGGGTAACCTGACGGTTCGGTGAGAACGTGTTATCTCCGTTACCTTGCAAATCCAGTCTTGCAGCGATGTTGTTCACATCCGTTTTGCCCCAATGGGATCTGGCATCTTCAAAATCCTGCGGATTCCAGATAACCGAATAACTTCCGCTGCTACGCAAGTCATTAATGAGCGCGTAGTAACGACTATTGATCTTCGTGACAACCGTTGGTACATGGAAAATGCTGCCGTCCGGGTTGATAATCACGCCTGTTGTAATTCGGTTCGGGTCAATACCTTCCGGAAGTGCAATATACTTCGGTGCATAGCCGTTCAGCTGGCCGGATCGCACGGTCTGTCCATCTTTCGTAAACGTCAGATCCAGATCAACCGGTGTGACAAGTAGCTCGTATCCTTGGGATGCTGCTCTCGTTTCGGCGCTGTCAATCAACGTATCCGATGAACGTGCGATGTTGATATGGACATCGATTTCGTTCAACGCTGCATTACCAAGCTGGCCGGATACACCGTTCAAGTCCATTTTTCCGCCAGGTACCGGATAGATCGCCAGCGGATTGCTAATGTTTAGTTTGGAACCTTGATCTACTAATTGTTTCAGTGTTTCGAGGGTTAAACCGTCCACCTTCATATCCCCATCATTCGGTGAATGAATGGCGAACTGCTGGCCTGTCCCTTGTGACATGGCAACATTCAGCTTGGCTGGATCAACTTGAACCAATGTTTCTTTGTTGTCAGATGGTTTGGATGTAGCAAATGGTTGATGGCTACCATCTCGAGTTGTTTCCAAATTATCCTTCACGGGTGCTGGAGTTGGCGTTGGTACTGGCGCAGGTGTAGGTGCTGGTGTACTTCCACTGTTACCTCCTGTATTTCCGCCGCCATTGTTGCCTCCACCATTGTTACCATTGTCATTGGATGCTCTAGTCACGTTAATTTTGTACTCCGTAACATGGCCAAGTGAATCCGTTACTCTAACAACGATCTTATTTCCACCGACTTGGAGCGGTAAATTCTCACTTACAGTACCACTTGTTACCTCGTTCCACTCTCCATCTCCAACAGCTATTTCAATCTTCGCAAGTGGATCAAGTGCTGTTGGCGTGAGCTGGAATTGATATACGCTATTCGGAACAGAGATGGTGTAGGTATCTTTAGCCGGATCAAAGGCCGGAGACAAGCTTCCCACAGAAGGGACCAGTGTTTGCAACGTAGACTCATCTGTACCAATTACTTTGGTAAGTCCCGTTCTTGCATCTGTCAGATCCTGAAGTGCCTTATCTACCTGCGCTTGAGTCGCTGCCGGTTCATTCAACACTCGCTCTGCTTCATTCATCGCATCTTTGAGTGCTTCCCAGCTCTCTACCGTATATTCCGTTTCGGTTAGATTTTCACCCTTTATTCTATCATGTTCATTTTTCAGCACTGACGTGTCGACACCAGTACCAGGCTTTTTGGTAAGCCCCTTCCGGGCATCCACCAAATCCTGATAAGCCTTTTCTACTTGTTCCGGTGTTGCATTTTCGTCGTCGAACACAGATTGAGCAACTTCTAACGCATTTTGCAGCGTTTGCCATGATTCTGGTGTGTACTCCTCTTTGTCCAGTTCGCCTGTTTCAGTCTTACCGTTAATCTCATCGATTTTGGCTTTCAACTTCGCCTTATCAATAACAACAACATAACTTTTCGTATTTGATGCTTCTGAATCTGCATATGCTGGATTGTTCGTCTTCGCTGTGACTGTCACCGTGTAGTTTCCAGCTTTCAGCGATGGTTCCAATTGCGACAAGTTAAGGACTGTTCCGGTTACCTCCACTGTCCGCGTTGTGCCGTCTTCCAGTTCGATTGTTACCTCATATTTATCTGCATGCTCAACTGCATCCCATGTCAACTCATCGTCGGTCAGTGTGATGTCTGGCGCCGACAAAGGAGTGGCAGCATTCGCAATCGTAAAGTACGAATTTGGACCAAAATTTGAGGTATTAAGGGTTACTTGGCCGTTCTCAATTAAATGTACCGAGTTTGGATTGCCAAATTGAGCATCATCGCTGATCACAACATATTGAGGCAACGCCGGGTTACCTCCCGTTTCGTCTACCTGAAGTGTAATCTGTGATTCAGCCCAGTTTGCTTTCTGTATCTTGTAGATACGCTCCATCCCAAGCAGTTTTTTCTCATCTTTCGTAATCTGTGTTTTGAATTCAGTACTTGCTCCATTGTCACCAAACGTAAAGAAAGAAGAATCGTTTGAGAATTCATTTTCATTTGCAGAATTTGTATCCTCAACACTGTTGCCTAATGCAATCGTTAATATGGATCCCAGTTCCTGCGCCTTGGCTTGTTTCTGCATCAAGCCGCTCTGATCATCTCGACCAATGCTTGTGATGCGATGGGTATAGACTGCGTTCTCCTGGGCATCCCAGATCGTAGCCATGTTTGAATCCACATATGAATTGGCTTTCGTCTGATCAAGCGTATACCCGTATTTTATCGCCAAATATGTGCTGACTTTTTGGCGTTCTGCGTCCGTAAGAGCATGATCGTATACGATAATTTCTTCAATCGTACCCTGCCAATGTTCAACACTTGCAGTTGCTGGAATAAGCTTACCGACTACTGCTCCACCAGAGTTGCCGGTATCCCAAGACTTGGGAACATCTTGTCCATATCCATTTGCACCTAGTTCCTGCACTATCTTCATTTTACTGTACAATCTAGCTATGTTAGATTCAGTATTCCCGCCTGTCCAAGTAACAAATTGCTCGTTCGGGAACGTGGTTCCTAGGAACCCGTCAGGAGTGTATAATGTCTGACTCCTGGTACTGTTAAATGTGGTCAAGCCACCTCTTGTGCCATTTTGAAGCATCCCTATACCGGTATAACCGGTCGTTTGGACTCCCCAGGAAATGATATACTTGATGCCTTCAGTTCTATCGGTTTTACTAATGGTAATGATCGATCTGGGGCTCTTCCCTTGAGGGAGCTTACTTACATCCAGATTCATAAAACTACTCGTACCGTTATATTCCAATACCGGATTGAAGTTGATATTATGATTTTTATCATCCCAATAAGTTGGTTGGTTATTGACCTCATCTTGCGTTGCGTTATTTACTTTACTGCCTTGATCTTCCCAGTTACTCACCTTTTGGCCGCTGGCAACTCCCATGCCCAGATCTGATCGTAGCCATAGTGCAGGGGTACCAACTCCACCCGGACCAGCTGTGCCTCCAACTGACTTATCTACTACAATAATATCCCTGCGTACGGGTTCAGCAGAGATCCCGTTATTCGTTGCTGTAACCCTCAATGTATATTCTCCAGGTGGCAACACAGAGGAAGGTGTGAATTCCCATGTCCCGTCTGGGTTGACAGTAGCTTCCCCGACTATGTTTTTAGCTGGGTCGGATTTGTTCACCATTGTAATGGTTACCACAGCCCCGGCTGTAACTGAACCTTTCAAAGTAGGTTTGGTACCCACAGTAGAAAGATCCAGGGGAGTATCCAGTTCCAGATTGACTGGCATTCGGTATGTTAAAACAACCTTATTAGCTTGATTATCATACGCAACCGCTGCCGTCGTATTGATATCAGATACAAAGAATGTCTGGTCTTCTTGCACTGCTTGATATGGGGCTCTACCGATGGCAATGTCGACAACCGGATTCGTATCTTCATCAGGCATAATCTTGGCATACACGCCAACCTTCGATCCCGATTGCATAGGACCAACTAGCGTCAGATAAGCACTACCAGTAGCTGCCGTATTCTTCAGATACACATTACGCTGATCCCCATTGGAATTAAAATTATCGTACACATAGGCTGTACCTCCAAAATCGAATCGAGCTTGGCTCGCATCCCCACGCATAAAAACAGCTAAATTCCCGATTGTTTCACCTTCGCTTAGTTCGGTTCCCAACAGCTTGTTGGCTGTTATCTTGCCTCCTGTCATCCTAAAGTTAGGACTCTGATATAGTCCCACCCCAATGATGACTCCATTTCCATCTGAAATTTCATTATCCGTAATCAGACCATCCTCAATGACCAGAGAGCCTCCTGAACCAGCACTCAGTACTGAAGGGGGATTCTCTTTTACATTGCCTGAAACCTTGTTATCATGAATTATGGTGCCCTCTTGTATGACAACCATTGAATTACCGCCGCTAGTTGATATAACGGTTGCAGGCTGAGTAACACTTGCTTTCACGATGTGATTTCTAATTTCAGCCTCTTTAAAATTCACTGTTCCGCCCGCACTACTAATTCCATATATCTGGCCGTTGGTGCTTACGTCATTGCCATCTATAATGATTTTCTCAAAAGTTACACTATTCGCTCTACTCCCACCACTGATCTGAATCAAGTTTCCATTAACAAAACTCTCACCACGTATAATGGAGTATGTATGCCCCTCTGCTGAGGTTATCGTAATATTCTTCCCAGCAGAAGAGACAACCAAGGTGGAATCCTGGATGATGTTACTTTGCAGGATTACAGTTCCTGTAGCATCGACCTTTTCAAGTGCCTTTTCTATTGTTGCCACTGGCGCTTCTGCAGTACCCGTGCCAACGATATCACTTCCCGTCGATGATACGTAGATATTTCCATCGGCTGCGCTTGCTACCGGAGCAAACAGCGACGATATTGATGACAATAGGACCACAAAAGCCAAAAACGATATTTTCATTGCCTTAAATACTTTCAAATTAACTTAACCTCCTATGTGATTCGAATGTTTTGGTCATTTACTGGGACAAGCACTAACGCAAATACTCTGGTTCTTCTAAGCCCAGTTGCTATCTGACCCTCATCTTGCTTATTCTACACATAGCCTCTTACCAAACTCTTACCAAACTCCTCGCTAACAAATACAACAAAAAACAGCCCTGCAAATGAAGCTGCAAGGCTGTGTATTTCAATCAAATATTTGATTGTTTCCATTGCTGGTACCATAACTCAACTTCCAAGCCAGGACGTATGCCCGCCTCTTGTTCTAACGTAGTGACCAACTGATTATATTGTGCGATTACAGGATCTTTATTGCCTAATCGATCATAGGTCTTCATTAAGGCCAATCCGACTTGCTCCAATGATGGCTCGAATTGCTGTACCCGATGATATAGCGTGAGTGCTTCCGTATTCTGTCCCAGTTCGATGTAAAATTGTGCGAGTTGCATGGCGTGGTTACGCCAGAGTGCATGTAATCGCTGGCGCTCCAGCTCAGCCCATATATAATCGTCCTCGCCATAATATTTGCCTTCATATTGATCTGAGGTCTGCCGATGTTCAGCTATTGTAGACGAAGATAATAGAGGCAATCGGTTAAGACGACTCTCCCATTCTTCCGCGTCAATCCTGAATTCTCCCGTTTCCAATAGGTAACCAAACTGCTGATAACGAATGACCATCTTGTCCTCACCCATGAATTCGTTCATCATGCTACGTAAGCGATGGATCCCACTGTGCAGATTGGATATACCTCTCCGCTCATCCAACTCTGGCCACAACAGTTCAAGTAATGTATCCCGCTTAATCGGTTTGTTCCGATGGTGGAGCAAATAAGCGAATAACTCTCTAATCTTGGTTGTTCTGAATTTCATATGTTTTGGCGGCTCATTGGGGTGCACTTGGACTTGGAGCATCCCCAGACAACGGATCAACATGGATGGCCCTTCTGCTACATTCAGACTTGCTGACATCGTTCGGCGTTGATACATCTTCATCGTTTTTTCCAAACGGTCACGCGTTACAGGCTTCATAATATAATCCAGCACTTCAAGCCCATAAGCCGTCAGTGCATGTTCGTTATATGCGGTTGTGAAAATAACTTCTGTTCCAGGAGAAACCTCATGGATACGTTCGGTCGCCTCGATCCCGTTCATCCCCGGCATCTGAACGTCCATAAAGACGATTTCCGGCAGATGAATTTCGATCTGATCTATGGCTTCCTGTGCCGTCAGAAAAGAGCCGATAACTTCGCAATCCTCTCTCTCTAGCAACAGTTTGTTCAACCTGCTCAGAGCGAGATATTCATCATCTACCAAAATCACTCTCATATGCACAACTCCTCTGGCTCACTGATCACCCTTTAATCTATAATTTTACCATAAATCCTGATGTGGGACCGCTATCATTTGAATATAGAATTTATGTTCCGGTATTCAAAAAAATGTTCTTCACTTTCAAAAGGCATGCAGGAATTTGAAGTAAACTGTCGAAAACTAAAGTCTGCCATGAAACCAATAACCTATAAAAAGATACCCCGATATGTAGTGCTGTCGATTCTATTCCTGACTATTTTGCTTGGCTTTCGCTGGATATGGTCCGAGACTTTCACTATACCCGCACATCCTGAACCCATTGAAGGCTTATTAGACCTTCGAGGCTGGGACCTCGCCAACACTTCACCCATATCCCTGGATGGAGAATGGGAGTTTTATCCCCAGACGTTAATCTCTAATCGTGACGCGAAAATAGCCAACCCATCCACACGGATTCAAGTTCCCGGTGACTGGCGGAATGCATTACCACAATCCTCATCGTCATTCGGATATGGGACGTACCGTCTTCGCATACTTTTAGATCCATCTGTGAAGGAAATCGCTCTCTGGGCTCAGAAAATCCAGACATCATCGATCATCGAGATGAACGGGACCATTGTGGCCGAATTCGGCCAACCTGCCACTCATGCCGAAGCCTATCGACCAGAAAGGACTGCATTTACAACTTCCTATGTGCTTAACGGTTCTACCGAACTCAATCTTTTGGTGCAGACCGCCAATTTTGACGATCCTTATAGCGGAGGGATCACACGCTCTCTCTATTTTGGTTCTCCAGAAGCCATTGGCAGTGAACGAGGATTGTCTATTGATTTGCAAAAGATCACGTTCGCCATACTGATTTTGCACAGCCTATACGCTTTTGTCATGTTTCTGTTTATCCGAAAGGAACGAGCTCTGCTGACGTTCTCGATGCTAACACTGGTAGCTGCCCTAACGGTCGCTTCCGACCATGACAATCTGTTATTGAGTTGGATTCCACTCAACTTCACTTGGATCGTTAAGGCCAAGGCGTTATCCTATCCGTTGTTCGCATTCTTTCTTTTACAGATGGCTAAAAGCTTCTCCCATAATCTACAATGGCGTAAACTGTTCCGTATCTATGCCAGCGTGCTTGGCGTTTACTGTTTATTTTTACTCGTCGCACCAGTGACCCTGATCTATCATGTACTTGAGATTGGGCTCTCTGATTTCCTTTATCTGTTTGCCATCGGCTGGTCTGTGTACCTATTCTTCCGAATGGCAGCCGAGAAACGAAGGGACGCAAGCTTTTTGCTCTTTGCGGCTACTAGCAGCCTATCAAGCGTGTTATGGGGAATTGTGAACTCACATAGCGAAATTACCAACGTGTATTATCCGATCGATGTGATTGCGGCCATGTTTGGCTTCTCCGCCTATTGGTTCAGAAAATACTTCCGTAATTCAAGTGAGATCGAGAAGTTGTACGAACAGCTCAAAGAAGAGGATCGCCAGAAGGATCAGTTTCTTGTGAATACGGCTCATGAATTGCGTACACCGCTGCACGGGATCATCAATATCGCCGAGAGCATCGCGGTTCGTGAACGTCGTAAATCAGGTGGGCAGCAGGCAGAAGACATGAAGCTGTTAGTTACCATCGGCCGACGCATGTCCCAACTGGTGGATGACCTCCTTGATGTCATTCGTTTGAAGGAAAAACGTATTACGCTTCAGAAGAAACCTTTATCTCTTGCATCTGTCATTCCAGGCGTGATCGGTATGTTCCGATTCATGGCAGAGGGCAAGCCCATCCATATGCAGGTGGATATTCCAGAATCACTGCCGTTGATTCAAGCCGATGAGAGAAGACTTGTTCAGGTGCTCTACAACCTGTTGCATAATGCGCTGAAATTTACCGATGAGGGTACCATTACCGTGTCCGTTCGGGAACATGGAGAGTACGTCTTGATTAAAGTTTCAGATACAGGTGTTGGTATGAGTGAGGAGATACAACAGCGAATATTCGAGGCGTATGAACAAGGGACCCCAGAGGCTCGTTTAAGCGGAGGAATCGGCCTCGGTCTCAATATCAGCAGGCAGCTCACCGAACTCCATGGCGGCCAACTCACCGTGCAATCCGTACCTGGGCAAGGATCGACCTTCCAGATCTCGCTTCCACGGGAAGACACCGCATCGTTATCGGACCAGACTGAGCAGCAATGGGACGCTCACAGCTTCGATGAAATTGCGATTGCAGAGCCGCAGCAGCAGACCGTCTCTCAAGATAAGACTGCCGCAAGAATTCTTGCCGTCGATGATGATCCTGTAAACCTGCGAGTCCTGATCTCCATGCTTGCGAATGAACCATACCACATTCAACCAGCAGCTTCCGCACTCGAAGCACTAGAGTTGCTGGATAAAGAGCCGTGGGACTTACTGATTGCCGATGTCATGATGCCCCATATGTCCGGTTATGAACTGACCGAGAACGTACGCAAACGTTATTCGGTCTCGGAGCTTCCCATCCTGTTGCTGACGGCCCGTAACGAACCAGCGGATGTATACGCCGGATTCATGGCCGGTGCGACGGACTATGTCACCAAGCCCGTGGATGCCGTTGAATTAAGGCATCGCATTGGATCACTGATTGTGCTGAAACAATCCATCGATGAGCGGTTGCGCATGGAAGCTGCTTACTTACAAGCACAGATCCAGCCCCATTTTCTTTTTAATACGCTCAATTCAATCATGGTTCTTAGTGAGATGGACACAGAGCGAATGCAGAAACTGGGCGATGCCTTTATCGAGTATCTTCAGACCAGCTTTCATTTCGTCAATTCGGAGAAAATGGTGGAGGTCACTCATGAGTTGGATCTGTCACGTGCCTATCTCTACATTGAGAAAGAACGATTCCTGGATCGGCTAAATGTCATCTGGGATATTCCAGATGATCTTGATCTTTCCCTGCCGCCACTCACCATTCAACCGCTCATTGAGAATGCTGTTCGACATGGTATTCTCAGTAAAGTTGAGGGTGGAACCGTGCATATCCGAATCATCAACCAAACAGCGTCCACCTTAATTGAGATTGAGGATGATGGTGTAGGGATGCAACCGGAACAGATCGAACGGGCATTAGCATGGCCCAAGAAGGGACCAGGGGGAACCAGCGGCATTGGATTAACCAATACACATCGCCGGTTGACCCAGATGTACGGACAAGGTTTGACCATCATCAGCTCGCCGGGCCAAGGCACGAAAGTTTCCTTTGTCATCCCTTTGGACCGCAGCATAAGAGCCTGAGCGATAAGATCGTTCTATGACTCTATAGCGGCATATTGTACGATCCGTATCCGTTTGCTTTGTGTAAGGTCTACGGGGAAAGCGATGATAGCGGACATGTTCAAGTTCAATTCCAAGCCAGGCTCGAGTTCAAGTTCAGGTTCTGATATACCAAATAAACCAAAAGAGAGCTTAGCACGGGTTTCATCCCGGCTTAGCTCTCTTTTCTATGACTTCATTATGACCTAACACGATAAGCTAAACGTTATACGTGCATGACATGTTTTTCATCCGATAACCCCAGCGCCTTGGCTGTTGAAGAATGAACCTCTTTGAGAAGATCCAAGTTCTCCACAAGTGATATGCCATAGGATGGAATCATTTCCTTAATCTTTGGCTCCCATGCCTCCATATGCTGCGGGAAGCAACGCTGAAGAATCTCAAGCATGACCTGAACCGCGGTGGATGCACCCGGTGATGCACCTAGCAGAGCCGCAATCGTTCCATCTGCAGACGTGACCACTTCCGTACCAAATTGGAGCGTACCCTTGCCGCCCTGGACGGTATCCTTGATCACCTGCACACGCTGCCCCGCCAGAACCATATCCCAATCCTCGCTCTTCGCACCCGGAACAAAGTCACGCAATTCAGCCATACGTTGTTCTTTGGATAACATCAGTTGTTGGATCAGATATTTGGTCAAAGAAATTTCTTTGACACCTGCTGCAAGCATCGTAAGCAGATTATGCATCTTAACCGACGTGATTAAGTCGGCGTTGGAACCCGTCTTCAGGAACTTCGGCGAGAACCCGGCAAACGGCCCGAATAACAGCGACTTCTTATTGTCGATAAAACGGGTATCCAGATGCGGAACCGACATCGGCGGAGCTCCTACCGAAGCCTTGCCATATACTTTGGCATGATGCTGTTCCACGACTTTTTGATTTTTGCACACCATAAAGATCCCACTGACCGGGAATCCGCCGATATGTTTACCTTCCGGAATGCCCGTCTTCTGGAGCAAATGTAGACTTCCACCGCCCGCGCCGATAAAGACGAATTTTGCCTTATGGCGTTCGACTGCACCGCTCTTCAGGTTTTTCACGGATAGTTCCCATTGTCCATCGCTGGTGCGTTTCATATTCTTCACGCTATGTTGGTAGTGGATGCCCACGTGTTGTTCCTTCAAATGTTTGATCAGCATACGCGTTAAAGCACCAAAGTTAACGTCCGTACCGGAGTCAATTTTGGTCGCTGCAACAGGTTCATTACTTGTACGATCTTTCATCATCAGCGGCATCCATTTCGCCAGCTCTTTCTTGTCATCCGAGAATTCCATGCCTGCGAACAGCGGGTGATTCGACAAGGAGTCATAACGTCTTTTCAAAAACTGGACATTGCTCTCTCCATGTACATAACTCAAATGAGGAATCGGCATAATGAAGTCCCGTGGATTACGAATCAGACGGCTATTGACGAGATAGGACCAAAATTGCTTTGAGATCTGAAATTGTTCATTCACTTTAATCGCTTTGCTAATATCTACGGTTCCGTCTGGTCGTTCAACGGTATAGTTAAGTTCGCACAATGCAGCATGCCCGGTTCCGGCATTATTCCATTCGTTGGAGCTTTCCTCTCCTGCAGTGGCTAGCTTTTCGAAAACCTTAATATTCCAGTCTGGTGCCAATTCTTTTAGCAAAGTTCCCAAAGTTGCACTCATAATTCCGGCACCAATCAAGATAACATCTGTACTCGTTTGTCCCTGGCTCATGTCTACCGTCCTTATATCCTATATTTGCCAAAAGGATGTAAGCGTTATCGATTTGGCATTTGCAGCAAGCCCATTCTTGAACGGGATCGCACCTTCTCTGAATGATTAAACCTTGATCTAGTGTATCAATAATATAGAGCAATTTAAATATGCAATTTCAAGATATTTGCTATTCCATCAGTA
The DNA here is from genome assembly GCF_037974265.1 of Paenibacillus sp. FSL R5-0623. Classification (NCBI taxonomy): domain Bacteria; kingdom Bacillati; phylum Bacillota; class Bacilli; order Caryophanales; family Paenibacillaceae; genus Paenibacillus; species Paenibacillus sp. FSL R5-0623. The sequence continues at coordinate 6,834,878 of NZ_CP150233.1, forward strand.
TACGCTAGTTTACATCGGAACGTTAGCCCGGTTATAGGCCTGAAAGATATATTTGTTCAAAACAAAGAAAGGAACCCGGTTTTAGTAGGACTTGGGTGATCAAATGGATGCACTAAAAGCCGCTCTCGAATCTCTTCGTAAGGCGGCTTCATATATAAATTAACGATTACAGCCCCCGGCGTTTCCGGGAGTACTCAGAAAATTGAAATCAGTTCCTTTGTATACGGATGGCGTTCTTCAGCGAACAACGCATCTGCACCAAAGCGGTCAACGATCTGACCTTCCCGCATGACGATAATGCGCTGGCTCATACGATGTACCGCAGCCAGATCATGCGAGATGAATAAGTATGACAGACCAAGTGATGTCCGGAGATCCGTAAGCAACTGCAAAACGGCTCCCTGCGAGATCACGTCCAGGCTGGCTGTCGGTTCATCCAGAACGACAACGTCTGGCTCAATACCAATGGCACGTGCGATCGTGACGCGCTGACGCTGTCCACCACTTAGCTCATGGGGGTAACGTCCAGCCATATCGCTTGGAAGCTCGACCGCTTCAAGCAGCTTTTGGACGTAAGCCTCCTTGGATGTGTAGGTAAAGTGGGAAAGCTCGGCGTTCCGTCCAAGTTGTTCGTACGGATCAATCAGCGAATCAGCAATCTTGAGCTTCGGATTCAGTGCAGCCATCGGGTTCTGGAATACAATCTGGATCTTCCGGCGATGAGGTCGCAACCGTCGGCCGCTCAGCCGCGCGATATCCTGTCCGCCCAAAGTAATCGAGCCTGAATCTGCATCTTCGATCCTCAGCAAACAGCGGGCGAGTGTACTCTTGCCGCAGCCGCTCTCCCCAACCAGGCCAAGGCATTCGCCGTGGTTCAGGGTGAAGGAAATATCATTCACAGCCGGTCGGTCTGCACCTGCATACGTTCGGCTTAGATGTTCTACGTGAAGCACGGGGTCGCCAGGGGTGCTGAGCGATGAAGCATTGTCTGAACCGGCAATATCTATATCCGCATCTATATCCGCATCTATATCCGTATGATCTGTACCCGCAGTATCTATGACTGCATTGTCTGTGTCTGCATGGTTTACGTCGTTAGCAAAACCGTGGCTTCGCAAACCAGATTCTTCAGACTGCACGAGCCCACGGTGTTCATCATTTGCGGTTGTCTTCATTCGGTTCCTGCCTCCTTCAATCCCGACTTCAGCGAGCGACTCAGGACAGGAGCCGCTTCAATTAGCTGGCGCGTATATTCATGCTGAGGATGATCGAGAATGCGGTGCTTTCCGCCAGATTCCACAATCTGCCCTTCCTTCATAACAGCCAAGCGGTTGGCATAGCGACGTACATGGCGCCAATCATGTGTGATAAACAGAATGGCACATCCCGTCTCCGCTTGTTTGCGTGCCAGCAGTTCCAACACGCGATGCCCGGATACACTATCAAGCGCCGTCGTTGCCTCATCTGCAATCAGCAGACGAGGAGACAGCATTAGCGATGTGGCGATTGATGCCCGCTGAAGCTGTCCACCGCTCAACTGGAACGGATAGCGGCGCAGCAATTCAGCGCCAAGGCCAACCGATTCCAGCGCTTCCTCCGCTCGTTTCTTGCGGATGGCAGAAGACTTTTCTCCATGTACCTTCTGGTATTCATCAAAGTGCCCACCAATGCTGCGAAAGGGCGTAAATGCTCCCTGATAGTCTTGAAAAATATATGAGATGCAGCTTCCCCGCAGGGCTTGCATCTCCTTCGGCTTCCGTTCGAGCAGGTTGCTGCCTTCGAACATGACTCGCCCCGACGCATGCAGGTTGGGCGGCAGCAGACGACCAATTGCTTGCGAGAGCAAGCTTTTGCCACTACCACTCTGTCCAACCAATGCCATAAATTCACCTTCGCGAACAGCCAGAGAGACTTGATCTACAATAGTACGATCCCGACTAGAGATACTCAGTTCCTCAATGGAGAGAATCATGGCTGCACCTCCTTCTTCACGTCAAACCGGTCTCGCAGATAGTCGCCCAGCATGTTGGCGAGCAGGACTACCGAGACAATGGCAAGACCCGGATAGATCATCAGCTCCGGCCGAGACTGGAAGTACGGCCGCGAGTCGTTCAGCATCGCACCCCATTCAGGTGTTGGCGGCTGTGCGCCAAGGCCAATGTAGGACAATGATGAGATGAGCAGGATGATTTTGCCCAGATCGAGACTGGCTAACACGAGCACATGCCCTGCGATATGCGGAAGCAGATGTTTTCTCATGATTCGACCGTCCGATAGTCCGTTGGTGCGGGCGATCCGAATGTAATCCTTTTGTGACTCCGATAAAACCGTACTTCGAACGAGACGCGCATAGCTGACCCACTTTACAATCACGATCGCCAATACCAGATTGCCGATTCCCGCGCCAAGCAGGCCACTGAGCACAATCGCCACGATGGTATCAGGGAAAGCGAGAAAAGCATCAGCGATGCGCATGAACAGCTTATCGACCCAGCCACGTTTGTATCCTGCTATCAGTCCAAAAGGAATACCGATCAGCAGTGCAGCACCGAGTGCCAGCAGGCTATAACCCAGTGTTTGACCGCCGCCAAGCAGCAGACGTGTCAGTACATCGCGGCCCAGATGGTCGGTACCGAACGGATGGAGAGCACTTGCCCCCTGCAATCGTCCACGCAGATCCGTTAATGTGTGATCATGCTTCAAGTATAAAAAGGCATATAAGGAGGCCGCGATGACCAGCAGTGCAAACAGCAGACCAATAATCGCCTGCCAGCTATGTTTTTTAGATTTTGTAGGCAGAATGGGCAGGGGTATGGTTTTCATCGGTGGGCCTCCTTTTCCTTCAGTTTCATTTCGGGATTCAAATAACGATAAGATAGATCAACCGCTGTATTCACGAGGAATACCACGATAGCCATGATCAGAATGTAACCCTGAATCAGTGGATAATCACGCTGGCGGATGGCGTCAACGACAAGCTTGCCGATACCCGGATAAGCGAACAACACTTCAATCACGACAACTCCGCCAATCAGGCTGCCGAGACTTACGCCAAATACCGTAATGACAGGCGGCAGACTGTGCCGAAACGCGTGAAGCATGAAGATCCGGCCTTCGGATAACCCTCTTGCCCTGGCGGATCGAACGAACTCCTGACTTAGTGAATCCAGCAAGCTGGAACGCAAAAGACGCACATAAACGCTGGAGATGGCAAGTCCCAGCGTCAGAGATGGCAGAATAAGTGATGTGAATCCATCCCGGCCCATGGTTGGCAGATTACCGAAGCGTACGCCGAACATGTCGATCAGGATCAGACCCAGCCAGAAACTTGGCACCGCCGCACCCACAATGGAGAGCATGCGGCTGCCCCGGTCAATCCAACTGCCGCGATGGAGTGCTGACAGTGAGCCGAGCGGGATCGCTATGACGAGCATGACTAGTAGAGCGCCAATCGTCAGTTCAGCTGTAGCTGGCAGCGCACGCATCAGGGTCTGCATGACAGGCTGGCCTGTTGAGTACGATACGCCGAAGTCGAGCCGAACGAAATCGAGCAACCATTTGCCGAACTGGACAGGAAGCGAATCATTAAAGCCCATTTCCTCGCGTACAGCTTCGACCTGCTCCTGACTAACGGACAGTTCGTCCACATTCAGGATCGTCAGCACCGGATCACCGGGAGCCAGACGAATGAACAGGAAGCTCACAAACATAATGAACAACAGAAAGATAAATACCTCAAGGAACTTTCGAAGCAAAATGCGAAACATTACATCACATCCAGCTTATTGGTAATCATGTAATATTCACTGCGAGTGGTAACCCAGTTCTTGATCTTCTTGCCGTTATAGGCAACGATCGTACCTGGGTGCAGCACGAATGAGTTCAGCACGTTGTCATGCACGTAGTTGGCCGCCTTCTCGGCAAGCTCTGCGCGCTTCTCCGGTGCAACTGTGAGATTCAATTCGTCGATGATCTTGGTCAACTCCGGATCTTCCGATCCACTGAAGTTAAGAGCACCCTTCGGATGGTACGTCGCATTCAGGTAATAGCCTGCATCCCCACGCGGAGCTGTCAAATTACTGTAGGTCGCAATATCCCAGTCGCGGTTGGATGCCATATAGTCTTCCGGCGTGTCAATCTGGCGAATCTGCACGTCGATACCGATCTTCTTCGCATCAGATTGGAACACTTGAGCAATCAGTGGCAGATCAGCACGGGCTGAATATGTCAGTAGCGTCAGCTGCAATGGTTTGCCATCCTTAGTCATCACGCCGTTTTGCTGCGTGTACCCTGCTTCGCCAAGATATTTTACAGCGACATCAGCTCCGGATTCCGTTGCTGTATCCGTATAGGTTGGCGCGAAGGGCAGCGATGGCAGGAACGGTCCGATAGCAGCTTCACCGTAGCCGAGCAGGATCGTGTCCACGATACCCTGACGGTCAATCAGCGCGTCCAGCGCACGACGAACATTGAGGTCCTTCATACTCTCCCGCTGCATGTTCATCGTTAGCTGATGCACGCGGAATGTCGATGTGGACTCAACGGTCATGCCGTCCATCGCTTTGAGCGATTCGAGGCTTTCGACTTCCGGACGGTATACGATATCAACCTGCCCAGATTTGAGCGCTAGTGTGCGGGCATTGGCATCTTCATTGAATGAGAACGTGATGGAATCCAGAGGCGATGCTCCATCCCAGTATTCATCATAGCGATCCAGTTCCAGTTTGCTACCTGGGGTAAAAGAAGTCAGTTTAAACGGGCCCGTACCAATAGGCTTGTTCACAATGTCCGGCTCACTCACGTCGATAATCGCCGTGTTAGGGTTCACCAGCTCTGAAGCAAATTCCGGGAACGGCTGAGTTGTAGTAATCTCCAGCTTGTCACCCTCGGCTTCAATCGTATCGATCTTCAGCACGTTCTGGATGGCTACATTCTCTTCCAGTGCCCGCTCAAGGGATGCCTTAACGGACTCGCCTGTCATCGGCTTGCCATTCTGGAAGGTCACATCATCTCGCAGGTCGATCGTCCAATGCTGACCGTCTTCGCTCTCCCAGCTCTCGGCGAGCCATGGAGCAACCGTCAGGTTCTCTTCATCGAGACGAACCAGCGTTTCCGTAATGCCCGCGCGCAGCGGCACATAGCTAGAATCCACATGTGGATCTAGCGAACTGGTGGAGAAGTTATATAGGAAGTGAACATTTTTATTATCGGTGGATGGTTGCGCAGCGGGACTGGACTCAGATGATCCGCAGGCGCTCAACAGTCCAGCGCTCAAGGCCAAGGAGACCAGCGCTAGCAGTGGCGTCTTTTTATTCAAGGTAATGCCCCTCTCTCTTAATCGTAATCATTATGATCTAAATAATGAGTATTATCATATCGTAATGATTACGTTTTGACAAGAGTTATATTGGTGTTAGAACGAGAAAGAATCCGACTCTCGGATGAGAGCGGATTCTTCATGTTTTGTTACATATGAGGGCTTTATTAGTAGGTATTTTCTTTACGATCCGGGATTGTTTACAGGTAGAACAATCCAAAATTTCTAGAAGAGTTACAATCCAGTTTCGTAGTCTTCCAGCATATGTGACCAGTAACCTCGATGTACTTTAAGGATTAAACAAAATAGAGTTTATGCGGAACATTTCAAATACAAAATTCGTTTAGGGACTAAAGAGGGGGAGTACCATGAGAAGATATTTTTTTATCGTCTTGATGATTGCTACAGTTATGATCCTGATTCTTAGCGGCTGCCAAAGTTCTAATCAGCCCGATCAAGTCGGAGTAAGTAAAGTATCAAGGAAATTAGACACCTTCTATCCTGGCGAAATTACACAGGTTGATTCTATTGAAATGATGAGTGGCAGTGATGGTACTAAAAAAACAACCACAGATCAGGTACTAATTCAGGAATGGATTGAAAAGGTTCGCGATTTAGAAATTGTACTTGATCCGGATCAAGAAGATTCAACAGGGGTTTTGTACCATGTCACGATGTTTGAGCAGGGAAAAGAATTGCTGTACATGACACCTACCGATATGAATCATCAGCGAATGCAGCCACAGTTGGAATTGGCTGACCGAATGTCGGAACTTTATGATGCCATAGAATAAGAGTGTCATATAGCCTGTATTCAAAGTGACTACATGCTGAAAAGTTCGATATGAAATTATCCTTCGTAATCACCTTCTAGTTTAGGTATGAATGGGGAGAGAAAGTTACCTCGGATTAAAGTGTAGACCTTAAACTGTTTGAAGGATTCCGTATCATCACTATCTCTTACATAAAGAATTCCATAGGAGTCCGGAGCTATTTTACCTACCTTTTTCAGCACTTCGGTGGGATCATACTTTGATACAGGTTTGTGATTATCTAGGCCCGCTATCCATAGTTGAAAGTCGCCATTAACTGCTCTCACGTCCAAAACACCTGTAGGCCAATTTAGCTCCTCTACATATTCCAGCAGGTGTTGAATAACTAAACCATATTGATACTCATCTTCTTCAAACGACACACTCTCTCTAATGGTTGCCCATCCATGATATTCATACATAATCTCTTCACAACCCCTCATCCGTATCTATGTGGGTTAGTGGATCGGCTACACTTAGTTGGACAGAAAAAATAAGGGCTTGTAGAATAAAATTATCATGTTAAGGAGCGGATCTCTACAATGCCTAAACAACAACGACGCACATTCACAACCGAGTTCAAAAAACAAATGGTGCAACTCTTTGAAAACGGCAAATCCAGAGCTGCAATTGTGGAGGAATACGACCTCACTGCTTCGGCTCTAGACCGCTGGATCAAGCAATCGCAGGCAACGGGCTCTTTCAAAGAGAAAGACAACCGTTCACCTGAAGAAAACGAATTAATGGCTATGCGTAAAGAACTCCAACGTTTACGGATGGAGAACGACATTTTAAAGCAAGCCGCGCTGATCATGGGACGAAAGTAACTATCATCCAGAATAACCGTGATAAATACTCAGTATCAGCAATGTGTAACGTCCTCGAAATCGCCAAAAGCACCTTCTATCATGAAGCGAAGGAAAAGCCAAATGAAGATGAGCTCACGGAAGCTATTGTGGAGATATTCCACAAAAATCGAAAAGTCTATGGTACACGAAAGATAAAAGCCAAGCTTCAGGAACGAGGACTCATCGTATCTAGACGTCGCATTGGTCGAATCATGCAAGAGCAGAGTCTCGTCTCCACGTACACCGTTGCGCAATTTAAGCCTCATAAAACGGCCTATAATGAGGAGGAAACAGTGAATGAACTGGGTCGGGAGTTTAATCAGACGGAAGCAAAGCGCTTCGTGGTCAGCGATCTCACGTATGTGAAGGTCGGTCATCGGTGGCATTACATTTGTGTGCTCATGGACCTGTTCAATCGAGAAATTATTGGCCACAGTGCAGGTCCACATAAGGACGCTGCTCTGGTTTCGCGTGCCTTTGCAACGGTAGAAGGCGACTTGAGCCAAATCCAGTGGTTTCATACGGATCGTGGGAGTGAGTTTAAGAACCACGTGATGGACCAGCTTCTAGGCACGTTTGGTATTGGTCGATCACTCAGCAAGAAAGGATGTCCCTACGATAACGCTGTGGCCGAAGCCACCTACAAGGTCATGAAAACGGAGTTTATTTACCAAATGGAATTCCGAAACCTCCGTCATTTGGAATTGGAATTATACGACTACGTTAACTGGTTTAACAGGCACAGAGTTCATGGATCACTGGGGTATTTGACGCCTGTTCAGTATCGCCAAGAAGCCCTTAAAAAAGTTGTCTGATTTAATGTTGACAATCCATAGTTAACTATAAAGGTCATTATCATTAATCTGTTCTTTCAATAATCGCTTTAAAGGGAGCATGTCCTGTTTCAACATTTCTCAGCAAAGTAGGCTTTCTAAACCTTAGACTACACTGTAATTTAAAGATCGCTGTTGCTTCATCTAAACCTATAAAGATTACATTAATCCATATAAGCACCATTGGCTCTAAACCGCAAAGAACATTCACCGTATTGATTAACGGTAACTGCTTTCCTCCTATATTATCCTCACTCAAAATATTCAATCGCATCATATCATCTGCACTATTCAAAGGCTTATCCTTTTCCCTCACAGGCTCGATAATGAATCTATATTCATTAGATGTTAAACCAATTTCATTCGAGATTTCTTGAATTGTCTTTAATAAATTTTCTTTGAATATTTCTTTATTCATCTGTTTTATCTGTTCCAAAGTCGCCCCCCCAGTTTGATCAACATAATCCTATTTGATGTCGCTATTATCTTGCACTGAAATATTCAAATGTCTCAAATACTTAAGAGGATAGGCTGAATCGCCTACAACCATTTCGCCTTGTCTTATGGTAAAACTCCCGCCTTGTTCAAAGAACTTTATCATCGGTTCGTAGAGGTCGATGTATTGAATTGCTTCATCCAATCCTTGATCTGCTAATTCCGAGACTTCTAAATAACCGTAGCAATTACCTTCACATAAAGGTTTTGTATTGTGTCCAGTTTGGAACAGGCTCGATATACTTTTTCATCTATGGCTTTTCCAAGGATTTTAGCAAAACTAAATAGGGGATACTGATCTATTGAAGCATCCATCTCGTTTAATAATTGATTAACGCGTCTAAGATATTCTTCAATCAGAACATGAGACGATTCTAGTGAGCTATCTTCGGTATCCTCAAATGAAATAAACGACAAACGTTCAATAGCTTTGGTTAGTAGATGCCCCATGCGTTGCTCTCCTCTTGATCGATTATTAACCTATTCAGAGTTACTTAAAAGGTAACAACTAAATAACGCAGCCCTAGCAACTGCGTTATCGTTTGAAATTATGTTCCTTGATCTCAATCAGTCGTATTCAATATACACGCTACAACCGTTCGTTTTGGCTAATTCTAAAAATGTCGTTATCTGATGTGCTACTTCTGGGAGAGTAGGACCAATATTCTTAACATTCTCTATTTGCTCACCAATTACTTTACTCACATTAAAGGATTTAAATAAATGAATAGCTGAATCAAGGTCCTGTATTTCCCATGGACTTTCCTCATACCAACCTTCATGGGCATAGTATTCTTGTAGAATACCATTGTCAGTAGGCTCATACTGACACATAAGATCCAATAATGTCTCAAAATATCCATTCCACATCTTTAGGATATTTTTCTCCGCAGAGTTTTCAAATACAATTAATATTCCCGGTTGCCCCTCGTAACCAACATAATAAAAGTCATTAACTTTATCTTCTTTCATAGTTCATCAACTCTCCAACGTTCATAAAGAGCATTACCCTCGCTCTAATGAACTTAGGTACTCGCTTATTATACTCATTTCACCTATTTTAACCCCTTAAGAAATTCCTCTAATATTTTTTGGCTAGCAGTTCCTGCTCCTGAAATTGCATTATGCACACGATCTAATATCATAGGATGATTTATAATTCGTTGCTTATGTTCAGTAGATGTGTAGCTTCTTAATGTATCTATACATATTTCAAATAACTCGCTGTCTTCAACAGAAAGTAGCGAAAGTAGGATTTCAAATTCTTGTGTGTGCTGCGTACTATCTAGACAGTAAGCCAGCTTTTTCTTCCAGTACACTGGCTTATTCAACACCTCAATGGTTAACTGATCCCAATCACTTTGTCCGAAATCCTCCAATATTTCTGCTGCTATAATACAACCGTCATCATACCAGGAATCAACTGTCGTCACAGCTGATAAAAGATTATCTAATTGTTTGTACATATTTTATAGTTACCTTCCATTTTATAAGTTTAGAAACCTGCTGGTTGGGGTGCGTTTACATCACCTGTAGGATAGGCGCTACTAACTTCATCCCCATTTTTAATTACATCAACTTCTACACCATCAACCTTCTCACGATGCCACGTAGCCCTATCTCTTATTCTTGATGATATGGCGGGCGTATCTCCAACATCTTTTATACTTCCAATAATCTTATCTTCACTCCACGAATTTGGAAACAAAGTACTATGCTTAAGTTTAGAAATATTTCCATCTTCGAATTGTTTAGTAAAGAGAACATACTTAGTTCCATCCGGATTACTTCTTACTACTTCTACAGCATAACTATTGTTGCTATTGTTTATATTGGGTGAGTGCCCACCTATCAAAATATTTTTCGGGACTTTTCGCTGCCCTTCCAATATTTTAGATTCCATTTCTGAACTGATAACAGTTTTTGGAGTCGCTCCCAAGCTGTTATCGGTCTGAGTATTCTCAACTCTGGATTCAGCTTTCTTTATATTATTCTGAATCTTAGATGCCAAACCAGATGACGACGTTTTAAATGGTCCTGAACGTCCCGGCATACTTCCACGAACCATCTGAATCGCCATGAATATCTGACTAAACTTCAGAGAGGTCACCATCATCTGAGCATACTTATCTGATACAGGCTCTCCTGTTGTAGGATGAATCCCCATCTCAAACGCCTTGATCTGTAACGCAAAAATATCTTCCCCAGGCGGTTCAACGTTCACAGCTTGCATGCGATTAAAGTCCAGATTTCCCTGATCCCTCTGATAAGCCTGAAGAGCAGCCTGATCTGCAACACCATTCTCGTTGACAGGCATCCATACCCACTTACCGAACATATTGATTTGCGCCATCCGATAGCCCTTGTCACCCGAACCTGAATCACCTGATGATTTGGTCATCATGGCTGCGGCGCCGACTGCTCCAAACGCACCACCCAGAGTTACCTTCTGAGCATCTGCATCTTGGAAACGCGTGGCGATATCCTTCAATTCCTTCGATGTGTTCACCATACTCTCAAGCGCTTTATCCAGTATAGGTCGTGACTGCTCGAACTCATAGTAAAATCGCTCCTGCGTTGCGCCCATCCACATCATCTGAACAAACATGATCTGTCTCGTCAGATCATTTCGTATACTCTCTAACTGTTGTCTGGCTTGATCCACCTGATTCGATACGTGATGTAGTTGTTCAGGGGTAACTTTTATTGTACTCATACGTTTCTCCGCTCATTCGAAATAGGATTACCCTATGTTAGCAGAAGTGTAATATGTAAACTATCCGGCTAACATCCTGATTTCACCATGATAAATACACAAGCTGTGCTCCTCATCGGTGCTATGGTCCTATATGCATATACCCACTTTCTGTGAACCTCTTATGAAGACCATCGTAACTCTCCTACAATTACATCAGAAAATGCTGGAGGAGAGTGATGATGGTGATCGTTAATAGAGGTTTTTAACTCTGAGAATTCTGAGGTCTGTTAAACGATTTCTTTCTAACATAACTCATATAAAAAAGGAATAATAAGAATATGCAAGAAACTACATACCAAACTGTTGTAAATATAAATACTACTGGCGTAATACAAAAAATAATAAACAATGGCCAATTGTATCCTTTGTGATTGAATCTGCCCTTCATAAATCCTTCACTGATAATTGCGCATAAAAGAATAAAATAAATAGTGAGATCAAAAAATAGTAACACTATCTCAATACCTTCTAATGCTGATCTTGCTGTAAAAAGGGAACTGATAAAAAACAATACTACAAAAAGTAGAATGAATATAAGATAAGTATGAAAAACAGGTGTTAAAAAAGGAGCTACTTTAGACTTTGCGAAGTTCTCAATACTTACCATAAGATCACCGCTACTATCACTAGTGATTATAGGATTGATTTGTTCACTTTTTAACAACGCAATTTCTTTATTAAGCTCCTTTCGAAAATTGATCATAGCAGCTCTCTGATCAAATGAATTATTTTCTTCTTTCATTTTATTAAAATTCTCAACTAATCTAGGAGGAAATAATACTGAGGCTTTTGAAATTTTCTCCACTGAAAGAAAAAAATCGCTTCTATTATTTATGTATTTGTAAACTTCCATTTCAGCTTCAGTATAGATTTCTAATGCCTTCTCAAAACGTTGTTGATCTATCTTCCTGTTTTCCAAATAATTTGTTCTTAACTCTTTGTACATCCAAACCATAAAAATAATAAAAACGGTCGCCAAGGTAGTGCTGATATCTCTAGCAAATAATTCTTTAATTAGATCAATAAAATGACTCATTTAAACCCCTCCCGTAATATATTCCTGAATAATCATACGCATATTACGGGAGAATGGTAACCTGATATTATTTTATACTCAAGTCTTATAGAATTATCAACAACCAACACTCTCTAAAATCACTCGATACCGTCCAATCTGCTCCGCTGTCGCCTCTTCCCGCAATGATTCCAACAATGCCGTGCACCTTATAAAATACCGATCCATCCCTAGTTTATCCCCTAACCTGATTGCCTGCAAAATGAACTCCAATGCCTCCTGTGGTCTTCCCATCCACTGTTCATACAAAGACCGCTGATAACAGTAATGGTACATATCATCGTTGTTTAAAGAATTCATTTCTGTGCCATCGCCCAGCATCTGATCCTCAAACATATCTAAAACTCGATCAATCTGCCACCTATGCCGCACTGCTGCCTCCGTAATCACCTTCAGACCTGCCAACCGTTCCTCCGGATGCTCAAGCAAAAAGTTCACAAACTCCTCCAGCAGTTCCACCTGCCCAGCTTCGATCTCAAGAGCATATCGATTCACCAGTGCCTTATGTCTGAACTCCTGTACCACCAGCATACCTACCTCATCCAGATCCTCCAACCATCCCAGTTCTGCATATTGATCGATACATGCCCTCGCCTGATCTACCTGTCCCAACTTCTGGTGAGCCATACCCCGCATTAAGTGACTGAACCCGTAATAGTAGACCAAGGGCCGCTCGATGTGTATATGTCGTGCAAGCACTCCCTCTGACCGATACTCCTGCCGCTCTTCATGGATAGACTGAACACATTGATATAACATGTCCGCCCTCTCCATTACCTTGTTCCAATTTTCAAAAGCCACAGCCATCTCCAACATTTCAACAATGATGTCCGGTTTGAGTGATTTTAGGATAGATTTCCGCAAAGATAATCCTCCTTAATTATCGATTTTCTTATAATTGTATAGAAAAACCAAAAGAAGATCAATATAAATTGTACTTATAAGTACTGTTTAATTATCATTTGCTTTGCACATATTAGTCTGTAAGGATTCTATAACCTCTTCTAACCTTAAGTGGAGGTGATCAAATGAGTTTACCAGAGGACGTAGGAAATCGAATACGTGAGTTAAGGAAGGCAAAAGGCTGGACTCAGGAACAACTGGCGGAAGCAGCAGGTCTTCATTACAGCTATATTGGTGGAGTTGAACGGGGAGATCGTAACATTTCTTTGGAGACTCTTGAGAAAATAATCAATGGATTGCAGGTCACTGCTGAAGAAATCTTTAAATTCAAAGAAGACTCTGAGTACAAAAAAGCCTTGGATGAACATATAACTTTAATAAGCGGCAAAAGTACAGATACAATCGTATCATTGACCAAAATTAGCAAAGAATTTTTAAATGCTATCGAAAAATCATATAAAAATTCCGAATAAATATATCTGTATCTACATCATTACTTTAATACCAAAAAAGAGTGGAGTACGTCTCCACTCTTCTCTTATTTCTCTTTTCAAATAACTTCCCGCTCCAACTCCGCAAACTCCACTCTGTTCCGCCCATTCTGCTTCGCCTGATACAATGCCTTATCCACCGCAGCGAACAGTTGAGTCAAATACCCCTCCGGATTGTCCGGCACATGCACAACTTCAAAGTCCTCAAAGGAAAGAATCCCAATACTTATCGTAATCGACACCTGCATAATCTCGTGATCCACCATGATATGGTTGGACTCCACAGCTGTTCTCACACGCTCTGCGATCTGGTTCGCCAGATCATGCTCCGTATGCGGAAGGTAGATCATGAACTCTTCCCCGCCATAACGCGTCAGGATGTCGGTGCTGCGAATCGATTGTTTGACAGCTTCCGCCGTGCGGACGAGCACTTCATCCCCGATGACATGTCCATAGCGATCATTGATCGCTTTGAAGTAGTCGATATCGAGTAGCAGGAGTGAAAATGGTGTTTTGTATTGAATATTGGTAATGACCTCGTGATTCAGATGTTGGGTCAGATAACGACGGTTGTAACAGTTGGTTAAACTGTCCGTCAGCGCGAGTTCCTCCAGTTTGAGATTGGCCTCGGATAACTCCTGACGGATCAGGTCTAGCGCCTGATTGCGCTCCTGAAGCGTCTCGTTCTGGCGATTCATCTCTTTCACATAGAAGCGCTCCTGCGAGACGTCCTGGAACGTAAGGATATGACCGATCGGCACAAGAGCCGAATCCACAATCGGAGACGATTGCAGGATATAGTGCCGGATATTGTTGTCCCGCTCCACGATCACTTCAATGTGAGAGAGGGTATTTTCTTTTTTCTTATAATGATTGACGAACTCCCGGCAGCTGCCCACGACATGAACAGACTCCAGAAAAGCTTCCATATCAAAAGAATCCCCCACATGCAGATCCATAAAGGATCGTGAGGCTTTGTTCGCTTCAACAATGACTTCATTCTCATCCAGTACCAGGATGCCATATGGAATGGTATTGATTACGTCCTCATGGGCGATGGAGACCAGATCGAACACATTGTATCTTTTGATCACATAGACAAAGAACAGGTCCGACAAAAAGATCCCCAGCGAAGTCATGCCAGGAATGATCGGCAACCAGCGGGCTAGAACGACATTCAGAATCGCATCAATCGTTGCAAACACAGCCAATACCAAGATGCCCCACAGGGTGATTCTCACCTGTTTTTTGATCATGGCAGACGTCTGCGAAGAATACACCGCCCGGAATAGAACCACGAGAGAAGTCAAGAAGTAGCTCACTAGAATAGTCATCACAACCCAGAACCAAAGGCCGTAATCCCGCTCGATGTACCCGCCCTCCAGTGGAATGACGAATTCGTTCCATGGATTAGCGACCACACCTATAGCCCCGATCACCGCAGGAACAAATAGCAAGAAGGTTCCTTTTGCACTCAACCGCTCCGCGTAACCGGTAATAAAGATCGTCAGTAGAAGCCACCCGCTCCCAAGCAAGGAGACCGCGACGAAAGATAAGGTAACGTAGAACAATTGCAGACCGGAATCATCCGTGAGCGTACTCGCAAATTGGCAGAAAGGCCAGAGCATCATCAACCCGTGAAATAAAAAGTACACCTTATGTAAGTTCGTAATTCTAACCGTAGCAAATACATATACACCTACACCAAACAATAGGACAAATAAAAAGAGATCATACCATACTAAAGGGTTCACGAATCTTCTCCTTCTTAGATGCTACAATGACAACGTGGTTGTTCATGATTCTATGTGATACTTATATATAACTTCAATAAACACCTATACAATACTGCTACGCCAATCCTATTGGTTAATTTAACCATATCTTATCACACCACCATAAGGGTGAGTAGCCCATACACTGGAAGTCCGACCAACCTCTGATCGAAATGCTGATCTATTTTGCGCTTTTGTGAAGGAATCTGACTGTTCCACAAAAAAACCGCCCATATCCAACTGAGCGGCCAGCCAGCGACCTGTTTTATTCAAATGATCCAAACCATTCGCGGAGTTAATCTCTCCGGCAGTAGTACTTCACCTGCTGATCAGGCTGCATCTACTCTTCTCGTATTTTGGCTATGAGTTGCTCATGATTAAGTAACCGTTCGCCTTCAGCGACCTGTTTCTCTGCGACCAACAGCTCCGATTGCAGCTTATAACGCGCCTCGTTTCTGAGATATGCTTCATGACTCATCCCAACTAGATCTACTTCATAATTAGGTGAATGGAATGGTTCGTTGTCCGAAAATAAGTCCGGATTGTCCTTCAGCATCTCCGTAATTACCTCTGCTGTCTTAGCCGCATCACACACTCTTACGACCGCATCACCAAGCTTTCCTTTACGCATCGCACCTTCGCGAACCAGTACCTCATCTACTTTCCAGAAATGCTCCGACCATGGCAACCCACAATGTCTGCGGGACGGTACTGAAATCTGGCTTCCATCCGGTAAAACCGTATAAAGCATCTCATGCTCGTCCGTCATTCTGCCAGGGATATCCACCCACTCTTCGACCCCATGGATAAATGTATTGCGCTTCAAGTCAACGCCCACTAACAAGATCGTCGCTTTCCGATCCAGCAGTTTCCCCCATGCTGAACCTCTCGCACATGGTGTATCGAAGAGATGATCGTCCTTCGTAAATGCCTCTGCATCCCCTCCCAGTGCCGCTACCGAGTGCGTAGGATGCCAAGAACGAACCACGCCCGGACGTTTACGGAAAAGTTCAGGCAGAATACCCACACAGCATACAGATTTTTCCACGTGGAACATTGGGTTATCCGCATTGATGGTAGACCACGTATGGGTGGGAAGCACCAACAATCCGTCTTTCATATAATCGCTAACAACATCCAACACCGTATCTGCTCCACCTTCAACCTCGCCCAAACTCTTCATTGAAGAGTGCATAAGCAACGTACCTTGGCGATCCAAACCAAGCTGCTCCAGTTGCTGCATCAAGCTTTCTTTTGTGTACATATCCTTTCCATACCTCCTTCATTTCTTATCTCTTTTCGATGGAAAAGCAAATCCTTGCTCAGCTTCACATCATGCTTCTCAGCATAACAAACAAAGGGCCGAGGGTTAACCCCCGGCCACAGAGAAAGATTCGTATAAGTTCATGCAGTAGCTGCCAATCCACTTTTACTTAATAATAACGTATTCCAGATTCACCAGCTTCGCATAAGTCACGATCTGATCTGTAGTCAGGTTCAAGGATACAACCGTATGGTGACCACCACCATTTTCGATCCATGCTTTAACTCCATCTTGGAAGTTCGGCTTAACGCTCCACAGAACACGTGCTACCGGCAGGTTAGGTGCTGGAACGGTTGGTTCAAAAGCAGATACTTCGTTGATCAGCAGTTTGTAATGTGTACCAAAGTCTGCCATGGATACCACAACACCTTCGCCTGCTTTACCGTCGAATACGAGACGTGCCGGATCTTCACGATCGCCAATGCCCAGTGGGGACACGATGATTCTCGGTTTTGTGCTGGCAAGTGTAGGATCTACTTCAAGCATGTGAGATTGCAGGATCGCTTCCTGTCCAGCAGCCATCTCGTATGTGTAGTCTTCCATGAAGCCCGTGTTCTCGTTATGGGCCATGATTTTCAGCAAACGATCCAGCGCAGCTGTTTTCCAGTCACCCTCACCGGCAAATCCGTACCCTTGAGCCATCAGGCGCTGCACAGCCAGACCCGGAAGTTGTTTCATGCCATGCAGATCTTCGAAGTTTGTAGTAAAGGCACTGTAACCACCTTCGTCCAGGAAACGTTTGATCGCAATTTCATAACTCGCTTGCACACGTACGCTGGCTTCCCAAGCTTCCTTGCTGTTCGTGCCATAATCAAATTCGTACAGGTCCTTATACTGAGTGATCAAATCATCAATTTCCTGCTCCGTTACGGCGTTCACGTATTGCACGAGGTCGCCAATACCGAAGTAATCAACGGTCCATCCGAATTGGATCTGTGCTTCCACTTTATCACCTTCGGTTACGCCCACGTTGCGCATGTTATCACCGAAGCGAGCTACTTTGATGTTAAAGCTTTCATTATAAGCTACCGCTACGTCCATCCAGTCAGCAACCTGTTGTTGCACCTCTGGGCGCTCCCAGTAGCCAACAACGATTTTATTTTGTTTTCTCAGACGGGCATTAATGAAGCCATATTCGCGGTCACCATGTGCCGCTTGGTTCAGGTTCATGAAGTCCATATCGATGGTTGCCCAAGGAATGCTTTCGTTGAATTGGGTTGCCAAGTGCAGCAAAGGTTTTTGCAGCAATTTCGTACCACGAATCCACATTTTCGCCGGGGAAAACGTATGCATCCATGTGATCACACCTGCTACTTCGTCGCGATAGTTGACTTCCTTCATCGTACTCGTGATTTTATCTGCGCTTACCGCCAGATCCTGCAATACGAGCGGGTACGGTAGTACGCCACTTGCATTAAGAGCATCCGTAATTTTCTGTGCGTTGGCTTTTACTTCACCCAGTGCTTCTTCTCCGTACAAGTGCTGTGAACCGACCACAAACCAGAATTCTTTTGCTGCTGACATATAATCATCCTCATTTCATTATTTTATAGTTGAACATTTGGGTTTACACTAGAACACTGCGATTGCAGTACCATCTTCCGATCGCTGGTTATCCCCGGATTTCTTTGATCAATTTTAATAAGGATGATATCCGGTTATAAAGGCGAGCGCTTCGCTTCTACAGATTGGTACTGCACTCTCCGTTATCGTGTAAAAAGTTTGATACAACTTCATTGGTAGTAGTAACAAACAACTTATTCGCTTGAATTATAATCAACCGATCGCTACATAACCAAATTACTTCTGTCCGTAATACGCGTCTTTTCCGTGTTTTCGCAGATAGTGTTTATCCAAAATGCCTTGCGGCAGTTCCTTCGCGAAGTTATTCAATTGCCGCGCGTACAGGTTCATTTTGCACACTTCCTCCAGCACGACACTGTTCACCACCGCAGACTTGGCATCTTTCCCCCACGTAAACGGTGCGTGACCATGGAGCAGTACTGCCGGAACAGCCATAACATCAATTCCACGCTGTTCAAACGTTTCAATAATGACGCGTCCTGTCTCCGCTTCGTATCCACGATCAACCTCGTCCTTGTTCAGGAAACGTGCACAAGGCACCGCTCCATAGAACGTGTCCGCATGTGTCGTTCCCATTACAGGTACGTCCAATCCGGCTTGCGCCCAGATAGTCGCCCACGTAGAGTGTGTGTGCACGATGCCGCCAATCTCCGAGTAATGCTTATATAGTACGGCATGTGTTGCGGTGTCCGAGGAAGGTCTCATCTCACCCTCCACCACATTACCGTCCAGATCAACCACAACCATATCGCTTGCTTTCATCACATCGTAGCTGACGCCACTTGGTTTGATCACGAACAGACCGCTTTCCCGATCAATTGCACTAACGTTACCCCATGTGAACTTCACAAGTCCGTGCTTTGGCAGTTCCAGATTCGCCTGGAATACCTCTTCTTTCAGTTGTTCTAACATGTTATTCCCTCCCGTTCTCTACCAGATGATCCACGGCTGATTGCTCAATTGTGAGTCCACTCCGATAGCGTTCGATAAATGCTTCAAACCCTTTCACATCCGATGCATCCGGCGCCACTTCGACTCCCTCAACATCGTTAAAGACTTTCTGCTCCAGGAACACATCCAGGCTCTCCTCTTGATCCTTGTTGATCATGTACGAAGCCAGAAGCGCCATGCCCCATGCGCCGCCTTCACCAGCGGTAGACATTACCGACACGGGTACGTTCATCGCAGCAGCTACAATCCGTTGTCCGACAACAGGGGTCTTGAACAGGCCACCGTGAGCCAAAATGCTGTCAATGGCTACATTCTCTTCTTCCGTCAAAATGTCCATACCCAACTTGAGTGCACCGAAGGCACTGAACAGATGTGTCCGCATGAAGTTTGCCAGATTGAAGTTGCTTTCCGGGGAGCGGACGAACAATGGACGGCCTTTCTCAAGTCCCGTAATGTTCTCGCCTGAGTAGTAACCGTAGCTGAGCAAGCCACCACCATCAGGGTCTGCCTCCAAAGCCTTGTTAAACAACACGCTAAACAACTTGGCGTTATCCACTTCATATCCCATTGCTTGAGAGAATTCACGGAACAGTCCAACCCATGCGTTGATATCACTGGAACAGTTGTTGGCATGCACCATCCCTACTGGACTGCCATCCGGCGTGGTGACCATATCGATCTCGGGATACACTTTGGACAATTCCTTCTCCAGTACGATCATCGCAAATACGGATGTGCCAACGGAGATGTTGCCCGTACGTTTTCTCACGCTATTTGTTGCCACCATACCCGTTCCCGCATCGCCTTCTGGCGGGCAGAGCGGAATGCCTGCTTGCAGATCTTGCGAAGGGTCGAGCAACTTGGCTCCCGCTTCCGTCAATACACCTGCATTCTCACCAGCGAGATATACCTTGGGCAGAAGGTCCTCGACTTTCCACGGATAACCTTTGCCTGCGATCTGTTCGTCGAACTGTTGGACCATGGATGGGTGATAGTTATGTGTAGACTCGTCAATTGGGAAAATGCCTGATGCATCGCCGATCCCAATCGCCTTATTGCCTGTCAGCAACCAGTGGATGTATCCAGCCAAGGTTGTCAGGTGATCGATCTGTGGCACATGCGCCTCTTCGTTCAAAATCGCTTGATACAAGTGGGCAATGCTCCAGCGTTCAGGAATATTAAATTGCAGAAGATCCGTTAGCTCTCTTGCAGCTGCTCCCGTCGTAGCATTACGCCAGGTGCGGAAAGGTACCAGCAGTTCGCCCGCGCTATCCAATGCCACATATCCGTGCATCATGGCCGAGAATCCGATCGAACCGACCGTTCGCAGCGTAATTCCGTATTTCTGTTCCACATCTTGCTTCATCTCACGATAAGCCGTTTGCAGACCTGTGATGATATCCTCCTGGTTGTACGTCCAATATCCATCTTTCAGGAGGTTCTCCCATTCATAACTGCCTGACGCGATGGTCTCAAAACGTTCGTCAATCAACACCGCCTTAATCCGCGTTGATCCAAATTCAATTCCAAGTGAAGTAGCGCCCGTGGTAATGGCTTCTTTCAAGTCCAATTGACTCATAATCACGTGTATCCCCTCTCCGGTCGCGATTTCACATCCCAAAGGATGCATATATAAGGTGAAGCTCTTACTTATGGCAGTAGCTAATAATGAATTTTGTATAAATGCTTCTTGTTGTGTTTTCAAAGAATGCGCTTTCCTTTTCTGACAGCCTTAGTATATTTTTTGTACGTACATTTGTCAATAATATATAATAGTTATACTTACAAAGGACACATATTGTATACTATTTGACTATTCAAAGGTCTTAAACAGCTATAAATTGGCTATGTTGTAAGGTACACCTCTTTCTAATAAGACCTGATATGTACGGTTTATTTCAAAAATTGTGCTGTTTTATATGCATCTTATCTGAATCATGCTAAAATATGTACGTACAACTATTTGAACAACTACGTTGATATAGATGAGTAACGATGAAAGAAGTGGACTACGTGAAGCCAAAATACCAGGTCATCATTGATGATATAAAGAGTCATATCCTCTCGGGGACATATAGCATAGGCGAACAGATTCCAACAGAGTCCGCATTGCAGGACAGCTACAACGTAAGTCGCCAGACGGTGCGGAAGGCTATTTTGGAGTTATCGAACGAAGGGTTTTTACGAAGCGAAAAGGGTTCAGGAACTTACGTTAGCAATCAGTATCGATCACGATCAGGTGGCAATACGTCGAAGAAAACGATTGGTGTGATCACGACATACATCTCGGATTACATCTTTCCGTCCATCATTCGCGGTATTGAGAGTCGTCTGAATGAGGACAACTACTCGTTACTGCTGGCCAGCACCAATAATGATGTAGCTCAGGAGAAAAAAGCCCTCGAAATGATGCTCTCCTACGGCGTGGATGGCCTGATTGTCGAACCGACCAAAAGTAACCTCTATAATCCCAATATTGCATACTATCTATCGTTCAAGGAGCAGGATGTGCCGTTTACGATGATTAATGCCTTTTATGAAGAGTTGGAGGTTCCGTTCTTCTGCCTGGATGACGTGCAATCCAGTTATCTTGCCACTCGGGAATTGATCGCTAAAGGCCATACCCAGATCGGCATTATTGCCAAAATGGATGATCTACAAGGCAAGTACCGGATGAAGGGGTACATCAAGGCGCTGGGTGAAGCGAAGTTACGGTTCCATCCTGAGCAAGTGCTTTCCTTTGATACCGCATCGAAACCGGAATTACCCTCTAATGTAGCAACGTATCTGGACGAAAACAGGGATTCGCTCACCGCGATTGTCTGTTATAACGACGAGGTAGGACTGGAGGTCGTGAACGCCTGCAGGCAACTGGGCATCTCGATCCCGGATGAGTTATCCATCATTGGACAAGACAATTCATACATCGCCAAGAATGCCAACATCCGGCTAACAACGCTAACCCATCCCCAAGAGCAAATGGGCCGCGATGCTGCCGACTGGGTGATCAAGAATCTGCAAGGCAAAAAGGATCTGCCAACGAACACCTACTATCAGCCGGTGCTGGTTGAGGGAGAGACGGTGAAGGAGATCGAAGTGGAATAATATTGTTGTGGGACAGGCAATGAGTTGTTACCGAGCGTTTCTGTTCAGCATACTTAAAGAAGGCCGTCAGAATATCTGCGGCCTTCTTTGTTTTTGTTCAATATAATGAGGGATTAACTTCTTCTTACATATACATATACATTTTCTCTAATCGAAACTACTTCGCCTGATCTGCTTCATCGCTTACCAGACTTACAAGGACGCCTTTCTTCTCCAAGTTTTTCACAACCTGCTCTGCTCGATCATTCAACGGATTGTTAGCCAAATATACCTCTGTTAGATGTGGGATGGTTTCAAGCACTTCAATATCCTCAATGAGGTTATCTTCTACATAAAGGTACTCCAAGGTCGGATGATTTTTTAAAGGAGTTAGATCCTGAATTTTATTATCATTCATAAGGATCCATTCCAACTTTAATTTCTGAAGAGGACTTAGATCAGTTACCTGATTACCGCTGGCGAATAGACTTTTCAGCTTATGCATATTTTTCAATGGAGCCAGACTTTTGATGTTGTTATCTTCCATAAATAAAGTTTGCAGATTTTTTAATCCTGAAAGTGGAGACAGATCTGTAATCTGGTTTCCATCCAAAGCTAAAAACTCTAGTTTTTTTAATTTGGTGAGCGGTGTAATATTTTTCACGTTATGGCCGGGTAGAACTAAATCCGTCATATTAACGGCATGTTCAAGACCTTGCAGGTTAGAAATCTTACTTTTTGTTTCCATAGCATATATGGATTTTAATTTTTTCAAATCGCCAGCCTTTATTTCCTTCTTAGCCGACATCTTCAAATCTGCTCGAATAACTTTGCCCAAGACCGGGTCCTTAATAAGCGACGACGCAGCCAAAACGCTCGTTGCCGGTAATAATACAAAAACCAAACAAAGTACGATCAACTTTTTTATGAATTGATTATGCATGTAGAATCTCCTTACATTATTTAATACTAGAAATATACCATGATCTGGAATGTAATACATTGATAATATGTTTATCCCTATTTAATAGAGTCCCTACTACTCTCACCCTACAACTTTTCAGTTAAGAACGGATAATGGAATACTTCCCCCAAAAATCTATCCCTAATATGATATGTGCCTTTACAATTTTTTCATTGACACTCCCTTTGATAAAAAGATATATTTATTGATGTTGATAATCATTATCAGGTATATAAAACGTTTTATATATCTATTCTTTCACATCTCAATGGATGTAATTGATCAATCAGGATGTTAAGCACCACCAAATACATTTTATGATTCAGGAAGGGGAAACACATGAATACAAAGAGAAAGTTTCCATTAACGGCGTTACTGATTTCACTGGTCTTTATCCTGGCATTGGTAGGTTGTGGCAACCAAACAGCTGAGCCCGCTGCAAGTGATTCGGTAGCTCCAGCTACAGAAACACCAGCCGCTACAGATGAGAATGCCAGATATCCAATTACAATCAAGCATGCTTTGGGTGAAACGGTTATTGAGAAAAAGCCTGAGCGTGTAGCTACTGTTCAATGGGCCAACCAAGATGTCGTTCTCGCGCTTGGACAAGTTCCTGTAGGCTTCTCGGCAGCTAACTTTGGTGTTCAGGATGACAGCGGACTGTTGCCTTGGACAGCGAAGAAACTCGATGAACTCGGTGTAACCGTCCCGAACGTTTTCCAAGATACAGACGGACTTGATTTTGAAGCCATTTCCGATTCCAACCCAGATGTTATTCTTGCAGCATACTCCGGTATCACTCAGGAAGACTACGATCTTCTTAGTGAAATTGCTCCGGTTGTAGCTTACCCAACGGCTCCATGGGCAACAACATGGCGTGAGCAGGTTACGTTCAATGCGAAGGGTATGGGTATGGAAGCAGAAGGTGAGCAACTGATCAAAGATACTGAGGCTATGGTCAACGAAAAATTAGCAGCATATCCTCAGATCAAAGACAAAAAAGTGGTTTGGGTTAACTTCTCCGCTGAAGACATGTCCAAACTTCATATCTATACACCTGTAGATTCACGCGTGGCCTTCCTTGGTGAGCTAGGGTTGGTTGTTCCAGAGAGTGTCACTAGCCAAATTACAGACCCTAACAGCTACTCCCTGAGCTTAAGCGCAGAGAATGCTGAAGCCCTTAATGATGCAGATATCCTTGTTGGATACGGAGATGCTGAGTTGCTAAAAGCTATTCAGGCTGATCCTTTGCTGGGTAAAATCCCTGCGGTTAAACGTGGTTCTGTAGCGTTCATTGAAGCAGATACACCTTTGGTTGCTGCTGGAACGCCAAACCCACTGTCCATTTCCTACACGATCGATGATTACCTGAAACTAATTAGCGGAGCTATCGACAAGATCAATGAATAGTACATCGCTTTCGAACGATAATCACATACGAGCACATGCCCCCAAGAACTTCATCTTGGTGTTAGTCATTTGTTTCATTCTGCTCGCTGCAACTCTGATTGCCTCACTGGTCTTTGGCTCTAGACCCGTGAGGTTTCATGAGTTAATCGACGGATTATTTCACCCGGAAGTAGATTCATATGGGGCAAACATCGTGCGCAAACGGATCTCCCGAACAGTCTTCAGCTTGTTATGTGGGGTAGCACTCGGCGTATCAGGAGCACTTATGCAAGCCGTTACCCGGAACCCACTTGCCGACCCAAGCATATTGGGCGTCAATACAGGGGCATCCCTGTTTGTGGTTATCGGTATTGCATTTCTGAACATCAGCAGCGCCAATCAATATATCTGGCTGGCACTGGCCGGGGCTGCAATAACGGCTGTGTTTGTATTCGGAATCGGCTCAATGGGGCGTGGCGGAGCTACGCCCATTAAGCTTGTTTTGGCCGGAGCAGCCATTAGCGCCGCGCTCTCCTCACTCGTCACCGCCATTATGATCCCTCGTTCGTATGTCATGGACCAGTTCAGGTTCTGGCAAGTGGGCAGCGTAGGATCGGCAACCTGGAGTGGAATCAGTACGTTCATCCCGTTTCTGCTCATCGGCGTACTCATTGCATTTCTTACTGCTCCGGCACTAAATGCGCTGGCACTGGGTGATGATGTTGCAACAGGACTCGGTGTTCGCACAGGAACACTTCGATTCATTGCAGCCCTTGCAGGGGTTTTATTATGCGGAGCAGCTACTGCTCTTGCTGGACCGATTGGTTTCATCGGATTGTTATCCACCCACGTCATACGCCTTATACTGGGGCCCGACTTACGTTTTGTCATACCCATGTCAGCCATAGCTGGAGCGATCATTCTAACGATATCCGATGTCGGTGGCAGACTCATCAGCAACCCTGGGGAGCTTGAAGTCGGTGTCGTTACTGCCTTTATAGGTGCTCCAATATTAATCATTCTCGCGATGCGATCGAAAGTGCGTTCATTATGAGAGATCAATCCATTGAATTTATTATGGCGGGCAGACGTCATCGACGTCGCCGCTGGATACTTGTCACCAGTCTCCTTGCCATACTTGCATGTGCTCTTTGCTGCGCCATGCTTTTGCTCGGCAACACAATCTATCCGGTCAAAGATGTCATCAGCTCCCTTGCGGGAGAGAAGATCAAAGGTGTGTCTTTTGCCTTGAATACGATACGTCTACCAAGAATGCTTACAGGTCTCTTTGCCGGATTTGCCTTCGGCATTGCAGGTTATACCTTCCAGACCATGTTGCGGAACCCGCTGGCCAATCCTAATGTTATCGGGATCACGTCAGGTTCAAGCGCTGCGGCTGTGTTCTGTATCGTCGTACTTCATGCAAGCGGAGCCATGGTTTCCTTGGCTTCAGTGATTGCAGGTCTGGCTACGGTATTGTTCATATATGTACTTTCCAGAGGAAAAGTGTTCTCCATCGGACGGTTAATACTTATTGGGATTGGCATTCAAGCCATGCTTGATGCAGTCATCTCCTATCTCTTACTGGTTAGTTCTGAAAAGGATATTCCTGCTGCAATACGGTGGCTTACAGGCAGTCTGAACGGTTCTCAGATGAGTGAACTGCCACCTCTCGTGATTACCGTACTGATCTGCTCACCCATCATAATGATGTTGGGCAAACACCTCAGTATATTGGAACTCGGAGAACAATCGGCATTCTCACTAGGTGTGGATACGGACAAAACCAGAATTGCACTTATTGTGAGTTCCGTCTGCATGGTTGCCATTGCTACCGCGACTACAGGTCCGATCGCCTTTGTCTCCTTCCTTGCGGGACCTATCGCGAAGAGGCTCGTAGGTGTTGGCTCCTCGAACATCATCCCGGCTGGTTTGGTTGGCGTTAATCTGGTTCTAGCCTCAGATCTCATCGGACAGTTTGCTTTTGAGTACAGATTCCCCGTAGGCGTCATTACCGGATTGCTCGGAGCACCGTATCTGATCTTCCTGTTAATCCGAATGAATCGTAAGGGGGAGTTATAATGAATCCGACACATGTATTTGAAGCGAAACAACTGGTTGCGGGATATGAAAATAAAACCATTATCCACGGTGTGGACATCTTAATACCGAGTAACCAAATAAGCGTCATTATTGGCTCTAATGGTTGCGGTAAGTCTACCCTTTTGAAAACGATGGCCAGGCTCATTAAGCCCACATCCGGCAGCATTACACTGGATGGCAAAGCCATTAGCAAGATCCCGCCCAAACAATTGGCTCGTGTGATCGGGTTACTTCCCCAGTCTCCCATTGTTCCGGAAGGCATTTCGGTAGCGGATCTGGTGGGGCGTGGAAGATTTCCACACCAATCCTTGTTCAGTGGCTGGACCAAGAAGGATTATGAGGCTGTAGCCGAAGCCATGACCATTATGAACATTACCGAGTTTGCCAATCACAATATTGATGAGCTTTCAGGTGGACAGCGTCAGCGTGTGTGGATTGCCATGGCGCTGGCGCAACAGACAGATATCCTTTTTCTCGATGAGCCTACGACCTTCTTGGATATCACGTATCAAGTCGAGATTCTCGACCTGCTTACCGAGCTGAATCGTAAACACGGAACGACCATTGTAATGGTCCTGCACGATATCAACTTATCGGCGCGATATGCAGATCATATCTTTGCACTTCACACCGGAAAACTTGTGGCTGAGGGTAAGCCCGCAGAGGTGATAACTGCCCCACAGGTTAAAGACATTTTCGGATTGGAATGTACGGTCATAGAAGACCCCGTTTCGGGATCACCGATGGTGGTGCCTAAAGGACGATATCATGCGAGATAGACAAATAGCGGCAATTGCGACAAAGATTCCTTTGTCCTAAATGTCGCTTTTTTTTGTGGTCCACCACCTCTTCCTCAGCATGCCGCTTCCTGATCCGTTAATCTCATCTCTATCCCATTGTTTCACTCTCTTGGCGGTTATGGGCTCTGATCAAACATGCACTCAAAAGTGAGGATACACCAAAAAGCCATACGGATGATGGTCCGTACGGCTAAGATGAATGACGTTGAAAAAGTTACTTCCAGAGCTCTTCAGCAATTTCCTTAATGAAGGCAAGCTTGCGCCATTGTTGTTCCTCGGTCAGATGGTTGCCTTCTTCCGTGGAAGCGAAGCCGCATTGTGGGCTCAGGCAGATTCGATCCAGATCAACATATTGTGTAGCTTCCTCAATCCGTTTCAGGATATCTTCCTTGTTCTCCAACTCTCCGAATTTGGAAGAGAAGAGGCCAAGTACAACCTGCTGATTGTCCTTCAGGAAACGAAGTGGTTTGAAGTCACCAGCCCGTTCCGTATCAAACTCCAGATAGAATCCAGAGTAGTTATCGATGCTCAGAAGTGTCTGCGCAATCGGCTCATAACCGCCACCAACTCCTGCAAATGTCGAAACATAATTACCGCGGCAGACATGAGTGGTTACCACGAGGTCTTCCGGCAGGCCAGATACCACATCTTCGTTCAGTTTTGCGAGTTCGTTGGCGTACTCTTCCACATTAACGCCAATCTGCTCCATCACTGTGATGAACTGTTGATCACACAATGCACCCCATGTGCAATCATCAATCTGGATGCTGCGGCAGCCGGCTTCATAAAAGGCCAAGATGGATGCTTTGTACGCCCCGGCAATGTCCGAGAGAAGCTCTTGGCGGTTCGGGTAGATGGCCTGTGTGCTTTCCTTGTTATCTGCCCGGTCCAATTCGAATAGGAACTGTGCAGCTGCTGGGATGGACTGACGGGCAACAACGTCTTCCCCAGCCGCTTCTTTCAAGAAGGCATAATGCGCTACAAATGGATGACTGCTATAGCTGATTTTGCCGCTCAGACGAGCTGTTTCCGGTCTGGATGTCGCACCGTTGAATCGGTAGCCTTCCTCAATGATCGTCCGCTCTACACCATCCAGTCCCCAGAAGAAGTCCAGATGCCACCAAGAGCGGCGGAATTCGCCGTCCGTTACAGCCTGAAGGCCAACTTCTTTTTGCTTCTGTACAAGTTTCACAATCTCGGCATTCTCCACTTCATTCAACTGTTCCGTGGTAATTTCGCCGTTTTGGTATTTTAATCGGGCATCCTTCAACGCACTCGGGCGCAGGAAACTGCCAACAATATCATATCGAAATGGAGTGACTGTTCGTTGTTTAGGTTCTGTTTGTAGGCTCATAGTTTAATCTCCCCGTTTATCATTATAGAGTTAAATATAACATATCCGATCGGAATAACTGTTCTACGAAAGAGTTATAGCCCGCTATAGGTATTAGCTATAGCGGGCTATATTTAAGGAGACTCTATATACAATCATGTATTCCATCTTACCTGACCGGATACCCGGAACAGGGTTTCAACATCTATGATCTCAAGTCAACGTAAGAACGATCTGGTCCCCGGAACGGGTGATTTTGTAGATCCCCTCTTGCATGTCGATGCCATAATGCTTTTTCAGCAACCACTTGGCGTTGAGATCGGTCTCGACAACCACGAGATAATCGTAGCCGCTCAGAAGGTTGTCCATATTATCCTCATAGAACAACACAATCCCGTCCACATGAGGAGCATACAAGAAATACTTCCCTACATATTGCATGTAATAGTTCGTGACCTGCTGGTCTCTGTCTGAGGCGTAGAAGAGATATCTGTTATTATCCTCTTGCCCACCTGGGTACCACCGATCACCAGTAACCGCATGAATCTTGTAAGGGAGCGTTGTATCATAGCTTTGGGCGATAGACACGATACCATTGTATTCGGACAAAAGGATGGTGGCCGCAACCGCCATACAGCCGATAATGCCTTTTTGATAATGGCCTTTCGTTTCAACCGTCTTAAAGGACTGATAATCTGGTACTTCACCGATCCGATAGTGGAATGAACGCTCCAGGTCAATCGCAGCGCACAACACCAGCCCACCGGCGAACAGCACCACGATACTGGACGCATAACGTTCAAATCCAGCCAGGACAATTGCTTCATCCAATGGCATGGAGAAGAGATACAACGCCAGAATACCCGCATAGTATAGTAATAGCACAACGTCCAAAGCAATTAATGCTTTCCACAAGTTCCACTTCTTCTTGAGCACCACGATGGCAAATACAGATGCTGCAATCGCGATAAGCTGGAAAATAACAATGCCGATCACTGGCCGTGTCGTCAGATCCGTACTGGCCTTCAGGAAAGTCCACAGAATCTCACGCATCTGCTCTGGTGTTTTGCCGGCTTGAATCCCCGAGGTAGCCACATCGAACTTGTTATCAATCCCTTGGAACACCATCGCCATTCGCCAGCTCCAGCCGAAGTAGGGAATCAGCGCGCCACAGATCGTACCCACTACAGCGAGCGCTGTTTTCCGACTGAACTTTTGCTTATGTTTTAGCCATGTATACACTAAGAAAATCAGACTGATCACGGCGAAAATAATACCCGTGCTTTTGATAATGGTCAGTAATCCCGCAAGCGGAAGAACAACAATACATGCCTTTTTGATCTCATTACGATATTGGTAGATCACCGCCAAGATCGCGAGCGCGTAAATGGGAAGTAGGAAATCCACGAGCAAATTAGTGATCCGAATCGTAAGATTGAAAAAAGAAAGTGTAGATAACCCGAGTCCAAGAAAAGCATACAGAAGAAAGCGTTTCTTCTCCGAAACAATGCCAAACATGGCATAAAAACAGGAAAAGATAAGCAAACCTTGTGCCAAAAGCATCACGGACTGGGAGTGCCCCATGAAGCGACAGACATAATAAATGAAAGATGAAGTCCCCAGCGGATAGTTTTTAAAATCAATCAGGTTGGAGTCTGGCGTCGGAAAGGCATCTGTAATCAGCATCTGCTTCAATACGATAGCCCAGTGTGAGAAATTATCGTAATGTGTTAATTGGTTCTGAAAGAGTACCAGCAAGAAAACAAAGGTCCCTGCCAGAAATGAAAATTGGAATATAGAAAAAGACATACGTAATGATGCCCCTCGGCGCAGCCTGAGAAACAACATTCCCCCATATAAAAGTAAACCTGCAATCAGGATGACAAGGCTGCCCGTAAAGAGCTGCCCTGCCAAACCACTTAGAAAAACAAGGCAAGCAATCGAGGAAAATACAAATACAGGGATGAACTCCCAACGTAGTGAAAGTGCCTTCCGTACAAACTGCATATAACCAAGAAAGGAGAATATCAATAAAACTCCCATCACAAAATGAAGCACAATGAGCATCTCTATCTCTCCTAACCCTCTCTGGTGGAACGATCGGAATGTGGCTCAATCAAATCAGTCAACAATTGGTCGATCAGGCCCTTCTCCACAATATCATCGATATTCTCCACCGAGAGAAGCACTTCGCGCTCACGGGCTGTCGTTTTTCCCGTATGTTGCAAAATGACTTCAATATTACTCTTCGTATAAAAAGTAACGACCGCTCCTGCCGCAATATCACCATGGAAACCCGTCGCGGAGAAGAAACGATAATTGAAGCTGCGCAGCGTACAGCTAGCATCATTGGTGAAATGAACTGGAAGCTGAAGGGATAGCCGCGGCATTTTTCGCTGATCCGATCTGGGTTGAACAACCCGTCTTTTCACATTACGTAACATATCGTCATAAGCCGTATCCCACAGATTCATCTGCTCTGGCAATGAGTGTTTACGGTCGTAGATGATTTGCATGTATTGGCGGTTATCATTCTCATCAATCGGCTGAACCGTTGCGGAGTAACGCCAGCCCTCTCCATCCTGTTTCACATAAACGATGACTGCATCGAGATTGGCCTCATACCGGTCGGTTTTGACAACCAGTGAGATGATCTTCTGCTCAGCCAAATAAATGGGATAAGGAACATAGAAGGCAATACCTTGCTCAGATACATCCACCGTCTTGGCCTGATAACGCAGATTGTTGGCTTGGTCATGAATCGTCACATCCTCCTGCGCCCGAATCCGTTCTGTCTCCCGGTACGCACGGCGGCCGATCATGAAGAACAGGGCGTAACACAGCGCAATCATGTTATGAATCAGCCAGAAAATAATGATACTGCTGAAGAACAGCGCAATGCCGTACTTGCCATTGACATACCGAATCACGGCTGCAATGGAAAGCAACAGCAAGAAGATATGCGGAAGTGCATATAACAGAGCAGACATCCATTGTCGACCGCTTGCTCTGCTTTTGTTGGTGACCTTGAATTTTTTCTCGCGAATTCCCAGCGTCTCCAGGAGAACCGGCCAGATCAAGTAAGGCATGAATATGGTATCGATAACCTGACTCCATCGCTGATTCCGAATATTGCTGGATAAATATCGCATGGATACACTATAGAAGAAATAAGATGGAAGCCAGAATATTAGGATTTGCCAGAAGGTTGTGTTCACAATCTGGAAGTCGAATAACGCAAATAAAATAGGTGCCAAAATGAAAATCAACCGGTTAAAGAAGGACCACCAGTATAAGAAACTGCTTAAGTAGGTCACTCTCGTCCAGAAAGGCAGCTTTCCAGATATGGGTGCACGCGTATTCTGCAGGCTCTGAATGATACCCCGTGCCCAACGAATTCGTTGTTTAATCATGCTCTTCACTGTTGTTGTTGTCTGCCCGGCAGCTTGAACCTCTTGAGTCGCATAGGTAATATAACCTTCCTGCTGCAAGCGGATGCTTGTCTCAAAGTCCTCGGTGATTGTATTGAGCGGAAAACCTCCGATGTCTTCCATACCCTGCCGGGAAATGATCGTATTACTTCCTGTATAGGCTACTGCATTGGAAGCATTACGCAGGATGTTTACTTCTCTGGAGAAGAAATCCTGTTCATTCGGAATGCCTTGCTCTGCATACAGGTTGAACTGGAATAGATCCGGATTGTAGAAGCTTTGCGGGGTCTGCACCAGACCAAGCTTGAACTTAGGGTCCATCTCGTCCTCTCGGCGAGGACGCCATACCTCATTCTCCTTAATAAACGTGGAGAGCATGAAATAGGGTACCGTTTTCATCAAAAAGGTGTGCTGTGGAATCATATCCGCATCAAAGGTTGCAATGAGCGGCGAAGAGCTTTTGCTCAATGCATTGTTCAGATTACCAGACTTGGCATCCTTGTTTCCGGGGAACCCCATATATCCCACGCCAAATTGTCTGGCAAGCTCCTCCACCTCAGGTCTTGCTCCATCGTCACAGAGATAGATATGAACCTTCTGCTTGTCCGGGTAATCCATGAACGTACAGGCATTAACGGTTTTATATAACAGATCAACAGGCTCATTATGCGTAGCAATAAATACATCCACATCCGGATAATACTCCGGCGGAACGATTGGAAAGTCGAGCTGTGTACGTTCTTTTTGCATTTTTTGAAAGAATAATTCAAAGGTTGTCAGTACGGTGACCGTTTCAGCAACAATCAACAGCATACCAAAAATGACGTTCAGAACGCCCTCACCCCATGGCAACGTAAAGAACGTACGCCATACCAAATAAATCGACATCAGGATCATCGTGATGACAAAAAAGATATTCTGCCTTTTTTCGTTTTGCACTACAACTGCTTCCTCCTTGCTGCAAATACCCATCTTCGCTGCAATTGGAAACTGAGCAGGAACAGCAAGGCATCACAGACGAATTTCGCCAATTTCTCATCTACGAAGAGAACGGTATGGAATATATATACTCCGGTACTGGACAGCAAGATCACTACTCCGCATAACGTCAGATAGCGCCATAGACTTCCCTGGCTATCCTCCTTGCGGAATACAAAGTATCTGTTCAGTACATAGTTGACCACAATGGAAATAACCCTCGCAATCACGGTTGCAAGCAGAATTCTTAAATAGTGTTGCTCACCCAACACGGGCCGCAACGCGTCGATCAAAAACCAGGCGATGCCCAAATCCACAACAGAACTGGCCACCGATGATGAAATGAACCGCAGGAAATTGGAGAACAACACCCCCATGACCCGAGCACTATCCTGGATCGCTTTAAAATGAGTGCCTGCATTGCCATTCTCATAAATGACTTGAATTGGCATCGTATGAATCGGTATGCCAGACTGAATGCACGAGATGAGCATCTGCAGCTCATATTCAAATCGAGTGCCGCGAACATCCTGCATAAACGCAAGTAACCCTGGACCGAAGGCACGAAGCCCAGTCTGGGTATCTGACAGCTTTTTACCATACAGCATGGCAAAAATAAAGGAGGTCATCCGATTGCCTAACAGGGACTTTGGGGGTATATTCCCCTCGCTGAAGTTCCTTACCCCGAGCACCAACGAATCCGGATGAAGCCTTGCTTCTTGGGCTATGCGGTATACATCCTCAGCTGCGTGCTGTCCGTCTGAATCAGCGGTTACAACGAAGGAAGATGCGTCGAATTGCCGACCAATATACTCAAATCCGGTCTTGAGTGCCGCACCCTTCCCCTGATTTTCCGCATGAGTCAGCAGAGCACAACCGTCCTCACGAAGCTCCTCGAAAATCGACTGGTAGGCCTCACCAGATCCGTCGTCCACAATAACAATATTAGTAAATCCATACTCTCGCAATTGCCTTACATAGGCTGGAAGTCTCTCATCCGGTTCAAGCGATGGAATGAGGATGATCGTTTCGCCGTTTTGTCTACCTCTAATCATCCTGATAAGCCTCAATTCGACATATTTTCACAGATTCTTTTTTGAATATTGTGAGTATAACATCGAAAAGGCATACAGTAAACGAATAACTTGTATATATATTGGTAAAAAAGTTGCAGTCTTTTATAAACTAATTCATAGGCGAAAAATACTAGTAGAGGGTTAGTCTAGCACTACTCAAACAATTGCACATTCGGCTCTCGTTTCAGCACATGTACCAGCATGGCGTGAATGAACGCCTCCCCAGAATGCAATCGTTTCTCGTAATAGTTCATCTTCTGTCTCCATCGACCGATTGGACATGCTTCGACTTACAAATCTGGACGAATGGCCACTTATGCGGATCACGAATTTGATTTAGAATTACCGTAGACGATTGAAAAAGGCTGTGATTCCAATGTTATTCGAAAGAGACAAATGGTTGCAGTATGGCATTCTGCGCGATGAGCCCTCTCTTGCTGAACGGTTGCCAGAAACACAGTTGCTTGAGAAGGATACGCTAACGAAGATGCTTCTTCAATATCCCAGCGTTGTACTGAAACCTCGCGATGGGAGTTACGGAAGGGATATCCTGTTCATTAGACGAGACGGCGCAAAAGCCTATCGTATTCAAAATGAAAATAACACGGTCACCATGAGAGACAACGATCAGTTACTCGAATGGCTCGAACAAACAAACAAAAGTGATGAATATATTGTCCAAAAGCGTCTGCAGCTTGCTCAAA
This sequence comes from Paenibacillus sp. FSL R5-0623, assembly GCF_037974265.1. Taxonomy (NCBI): domain Bacteria; kingdom Bacillati; phylum Bacillota; class Bacilli; order Caryophanales; family Paenibacillaceae; genus Paenibacillus; species Paenibacillus sp. FSL R5-0623. The sequence goes on from NZ_CP150233.1 coordinate 6,869,906, forward strand.
TTAAACACAGGCCGTTCGACATTCGGATCATGGTTCAGCGCAAAAAAGGCTCCTCGTCCAATTGGAACGTGACAGGTTCCTATGCTAAAGTTGCGGCACAAGGATACCAAGTCACCAATGTGAATAACCGCCCCATTCCAGTCCTTAAGGCACTGAGACTAGCTCGAATTGGAGATCGGCGCTTACTTGTCAAAGCGGAACAAGTTGCACGATTAGCTGCCAAACGATTGGGAGAGCATTACCCTATGCTTAGACAAGTTGGGTTCGATATAGCCATCGACAAGAAACTGCGAATTTGGATTATCGAAGGCAATTATCAACCAGCCTTACGGCCTTTCCGACTTTTGAAAGATTCCTCGATGCACCGAAGAATATTATGGTACAAAGAACATTAAACCGAAAAAGAGACGACCTGCCTATTACTCCGGGCAAGTCGTCTTTTCATGTTTCGTACCTAATCTTGATATTAACTCTCTTCGATTATTTCCGGCATTTTCTAATCGCACTTGTAACACGCGTCACTCGGAACTGATTTACCCCTACCTGTATAATGGCGAACTGGCTGTACGACGTACCAGAAGAGGTATACGGTTCAGCCTCAATATTTCCACTCGGTGTTCTAACCGTCGCGGTGATTCTAGTTACCAGGCACACACCACGGTCGGATGATCTCCAAGTCTCGTCACGCTGAACACTATATCTATCGTTACTACAAAAGATGGATGCATACTCCACTACTCCACTCGCATTAAACGAAGTAGAGTTATAGATCTGAACAGGGTCATAACCACCTCTAGGTGCTCCAGGTCTTCTATTTCCCATTCTCAAAACCTCCTTTTTTATTGATAGTCTATTAAATGCAATTAAATAGTTTTAGTGAGGTATAAATGTGGACAAGGCAGAAAAAGTGTGTTTGTACAGTGGTAGAGGGGGAACTGGTAGCTTCTGATGTCGTAGCTCAAACACGAAAAAGAACCACCCTTTAATGTACAAAGGTAGTTCGGGAAATTTGATCGTCTACTATTTTCCGATTCAGTAAGATTGTCTAGATTAAGTCGTATGTATGCCTTGCGAGCATCGTAGTAACGCTCCTGATGCCCTATTCTGCCGCCTCCGCCAACCATGCTTGCACAGCCGAAGACTCCGCCCGATTCAAACGTAAGGCAATTTCAGTATTGATCTTATCCGGTGGCATGACTTCAACAAGGACACATACGGACTCTCGAGGTTGATTTAAGGCAAATATACCTTCATCATCGAGCATTTTCATCGCCAGCTCCATGGCGTTTAACCTCACATCCAACTCGCAATTCCAATCATCATACTCCAGTTCCACAATGAAAGGACGCTCGTTATATCGTTGTTTGACACCGTCAAAGTACTCATCCCCAAAACAGCAATAGGGCGAATCTGCATACGACCATTTGATGAGATCCGCAATCGTGGATACCGGCGTATCACTTTCCTCTGCTTGCCTAGCCAACTCCAATGCCAAAGCTTCCCACGACCAAGCAGAGATGCTTGGCGCATGTCCTTCTCCAGTAGTGTATAACGTACAATAATAGTAACGTTCACCATTTTCAAAAAGAGTGCAAAAAGATGTTCTGGCGGCAGCGGCGATCTCTATGGCCAGTGTCTCTATTTCTTGCATTGGCTTCATGAATAGAGTTCCCCTTTCCATTCGTTGATCATTTGCCCCTTCGATATGAATTGGCTATTTGGACTAGATACCAGACACCCGCACCCACAAGTGCAGCAAACACCAGATTAATGCAGCCGAACACGATGAGTGACTTTGCTTGGCCTGGACCGATCCGGAAAGCGGTAACAAGCTGGAAGACAGCCGGTAGCAAAAATGCCAGCCAGGAGATAGTTATAAGCTTTTCTGTTCTGAAGCTCCACCATACTGCGGAACATGAGGCAACTAGCAGTACCCAGGTACAGATAATATTTAGGGCGGACATCATTTCAGCCCCCTCCTATTTGCCATGAATCACAAGTCCATATTTATTGAAGATCCACGATTGGCTCAAGTCGTGCATTGCATCATGGCTTATACGCACAGAGGGCTTTTGCTCCTTCATCGCATCTGCATCACGGGCTGAGAAGCGAAGGGGTTTGGTCATTTTTTTGATAGATTCTCTTATTTCATCAAAAAACGCATAGGTCAGCGGCTTATGGTCCCGGATATCCTCATAAATATAGTACTTTCCTTTTTCATCTTCCGAATTAACTTGAAAACCTTTCGGAAATGAAATCAAGATACACGGCAGTTCATCCTCTGCCCATTGTCCGTGATATGGAAAAGAAACCCCTTCATTTCTTACAAAAAATCCTGAACTTTCTTGATCTGATGCAATAGAAATAGAGTAAACAAAGAAGGGATGGATGTCATCTCTCTTTTCTCCTGCCACAAAATACTGATAGAACGTCTGATACGCCTCGTACACCTGATTATAATCATGCTCTGTTCGGGCAGCATTGGTACGATAGAATTGCGCTTGCCGATGCTCCAAAAGCTGCAAAAGGCTTTTAAACTCTTCAGGAGTGATGAAGAATCTCAGTTTATAGAATCCGCTATTCTTTAATTTGTCCATTTCTTTTCGCTCACCGCCCTGTTTAGAAATGTTATGCCAATTGACCTTAGCGGTTCAGGTTCAACTATATATGTATCTTATTTCCATTATAGTGATTACCTTTCCTGAGTCTACCTACTTTACACCTGAATTTTGCGAATGAACTGAGAAAGGGTAGCGAAATATAAGGATCATTGCGCTTGTACGCGAGCAAAAGACATGCGTGAGGTAATTCCAGGCTACCCCTCCTTGTGAGGATGGGAGCACGCCAACATCTCGTAATCAGCACAAATTAGCCGTACGGATGATCACCCGTACGGCTAATTTTGAATTATTCAGCTTTGCGAATTTGGAATTGTTAAGGTTTAACTACAGAGAGAAGAGACTCATTCCCCTCAGAGATCACTGTCACATCTGGAGCAAACGTTGCATCACTTACATGTAACGTTTCTCCAAGTTCCATAGTACTAATGTCAAATTCAATCGACGTTGGCAAGTGTTTCGGCAAGGCTTCCACTTCAATAGAAGATAATTGGACTTGCACGACTCCGCCCTGTTTTGTACCAATCGGTGTGCCGTTGAACTTCACAGGAATTTTAGTACGCAGGATCTCATTGGTCTGCACCTGCTGAAAATCCACATGAAGTAAATCCCGTGTAACTGGATCACGCTGGAGATCTTCCAACAATACAGTCAATGAGCCTTTCTCCTCAAACTGCAGTTCGATAAAACCAGACGTACCCTGCTTCAACCATTTTTGAAATTGTATTGTTGGAATATGAATCATTTCATTCTCCGTATTTTTGCCAAACACAATACCTGGCAAACGCCCGGATTTACGTAAATCCCTAAGTCGGGATGTATTTAATGGAATGCGGGTCTCCGCCACAAAACTAGTAGTCATGCTATGTTCGCTCCTCTTTATTAAATGATATTTTCACATTTTTCATAGTCATCCAACCATCCCCTGTTGGGGCTAAAGAGAGAAACATAGCATCACCACCTCCATATACGATCCAATTGATTTTAAAATACATTTAATGTAAGCACCCACAATATACATGAAGGCACTCTACTCCGAAGAGTAGAATGCCTATGGGATGCTTCAACCCTATCATAGAAACCTAGATTTGTCGATTTAACCCCATAATATGATCAAAAGTGTCTCCATCCAGTCCACATCGTTGATCAGCGTAGAGACCACCCCAACGTGGAGTGGCCTTCATGTCCTCATCTCTAATTTATATATCCTTAATACTCGTTGGATTCGTCAGAATTTATCTATCTTGTACCAGAATATCGGGAGTGGAAACCATCCAACGGGCGCAGCAACTGCCATATAACGACCATGTTGTGTAAGCAGAAGCGCCTGAGCCTGCTGCTTATCAAGGACAACAGCATCGGTCTTAGCAGACCGCTCGACAGTCACACCACTCGCATCCACTCGCGCAGTAATTGGCTGACCGTCCATGACTGTTGAGAACTCCCCCTCTACTATCCCTGTGGTCTTGAACTTGAGTGTCAGATATGCCTCCAATACATTGGCAAAGTCCAGAATATGATACATATCCGATGTCTCAATAACATAGTCTTCCGCAATGTTGCCAAGTGTCGTATTCAGCGGAATATCATATTCCGGTGTAAATATAGATATACGATCTGTTCTGCTATGTACCATATAAGCCTTAATCGTCCGCGAAATATCTGCCGCATTTTCCAACGCAAATTCAGATATTTCATCGCCTGTTTCGTTTACAATTAGATACCCAATCAGTTTACCTTGATCCAGAACGCCCAGCGCCTTTTGATGGAGGCTACCGAAAATAAGTGGCAATTGCTGCACTGCACGTTCAACATAAGCAAGCCGCGAGGTGTTGATGTTATGTGCAAAGGACTCTGCTCCTTCAATCTCGAAGAACGGCCTGAAAGATATTCCTGTGTCGTTCACATGTTTTAAGCCATGGCGCACATTAGCCTCTCCCACAATATACTTGAGCTTTACACCGCCAAGCGTGAAGCCAAAATACTCATACCTCTGCCGCTGACCATATAATACAACCATATCACACGTATTGCGTAATTCCTCAAGCCACATGTCCATGAGCACCTTCATATGTCCTTCGCCACGCGCCCGTGGATGGACCGATACAGTACCTAAATAGCCGGTTCGCAGGGTATAGCCACATACCGTCAGGCGCTCTGGAAAAACAGCTACCTGCGCGCGCAGCCTGCCTTTCTCATCTACAGCTACCTTATGCATGGCAGAAGAATCTACGTTCTTCCCATACCCTTTTGGCATCAGGGTTTCAAAATCCAAGTGAAAAGCATAGTTGGCTAAATCGATACATTCTTCACGCTCATCTGGAGTTGCCATTCTGTATTCAGTCATTTGCCCTATCCTTTCATAACATCAATATTGATAAACAGCCTTCCAAAACATAATTCTAGGAGCATATTCAATATCCTGCCCAGCAGCGTAGAAGAGATCGACCGCATGTAAGCATGAAAAAAACACATCCCTAATTGGGATATAACCTTCTCCCAATCGGATGTGTTTTCCTGTTTTCATATAAAATTTGACTAAGTTCTACATTATGAAGCTTTTGCTGCAACAGCTTTTTCAATTAATGCTTTGGCATCGTTAGTAGTAAGACCTTGTTTAGGTTGAAGTGATTTTTTATCTGTTCCAGCAAAAATACCTTTGTCAATCAGTTTTGCCATAGGTTTAATTGCATAGGCAGACACGGATTTACCATCTTCGAAACTAGCAATAATCGTAGCAGCGTCTTTATCAGTCGCTTGATCTTTTACCAATTTAGCAAGAATGGTAGCTGCTTCTTCACGTGTAATATCCCGATCAGGATAGAAGTTTCCACCATAACCTTGAATGAATCCAGCATGCGTAGCTTCAGCGATTGCATCTGCATATGCAGCATCAGCCGCAACATCCTTGAATGCAGGTGCTGTAGCTACTTCGTTAAGTTTCAACATGTCGACCAGAGCACTTACAAATTCAGCACGAGAAATGACTTCTGTTGTTACAGGTGTTTCTGTTGGCTCAGTAGATGCTGCCAGGTTTGTGATACGTCCTTCATTTTTAGCTTCGATGCTACCGCCTTTATACGTATCTACGATGTACTGGTAGAATACATCCAGATCGATAGGACCTGCCAGGGATGATTTAGCATCCACTAGCACTTTATAGTTATCTCCACCTGCAGCCATAAAGTTGTTAACTACAGCCGTATATGTTTTTGCAGGGTCAATCGTTGTTCCATCTTCAAGACTGAGACCAGTAACACGCTCTGCGACAGGCTTATTGAAATCTGCAGTGTATTTCAAACCAGAGATTTGGAGTGTTTTGGTATTAGGTGTACCGTCAGCATTGGTACCCCATTGCTGCTGCAACAAGGTTTTAACCTGTTCGCCAGTCAGCTCAAGTTTTACTAGAGTATTACCAAACGGTTGGATTTTGGCAAGATCAGCAAAGGTCACATCGCCTTGTGGCAGATCCGCACGAATACCGCCTGGATTCATAAATGCAAAGTCAGCAGCACTTGCCTTATCCCCAAAGTCTGCTTCACGCATTGAATCTGCAATGAGGTTACCTAGAGGGGCTTCGTTATTATAAGCATCTGTACGGGTAACAGAACCATCCGTTGTACCTACTGGCTTCGTCAGCTCAGGATGCTTGTCTAATGATTTTTTAATAATAGCTAAAGATTCAGGGTCTTCTTTTACACCCTCTTGGAAAGTCGTTGTAACAGTCGCTGATTTTTCAGTTACATCCCCGGTAGCAGGGTCAATCATCAGCTTGATATCTTCAAATGCCGTGCCATAGGAGTAAGCTTGAACGATCAACTTTCCATTCACTTCACCGTTAGCCAAAGCATGATTGTCACCTGCAACGATAACGTCAACAGGGGAATCCGCCGGTAAAGCTTTTGCCAGATCAGCTGCTTCTCCAGTGGTTACGCCTTCTTTGGTTGATGCTGGATCATGTGCCAAAACAATGATCGTTTCTACACCTTGGTCTTGCAATTCTTTAGCATATTTATTAACGGCTTCCACTTCTTCTTCTGCGCTTAAGAAACGTACGCCAGCTGTCCCAGATGGAGATACTTTGGCAGGTGTGGATTTCGTCACTAGTCCGATGAATCCAATTTTGACTCCGCCCACTTCTTTAATCACATACGGCTTAATCAATGTTTTTCCTGTGGCAGTTTCAATCACGTTTGCATTGACGTAATCAAATTTTGCACCGGCATGCGTTACCTTACCTTCTTTTGGATCAAGGCCACCAAAGATCTGTGCCTTTAAAGCAGCGACACCTTGGTCGAATTCGTGATTCCCTAAGGACCCTACATCGAAGCCCATCATATTCATCCATTCCATGGTAGGCTCGTCACGATCCAAAGATGAGGCTGGAGCAGATGCACCAACAGAGTCTCCATTATGGAATAGTAGGGAGTGTTCATATTTGGCTTGAGCTTCTTTGAGATAGGTTGCTAGAATTGGAGCCGTTCCTGCCTTCTTATCACCCACGATTGATGTGGTATCTAACTGACCGTGGAAATCATTGATTCCAATCAAGTGTACTTCTACATCGTTACCTGCGGCAGAGACAGAACCTGCTGCGCCCAATAGTTGCGTGAGTAATAGTGCAGCGGTGGCTACACGCAGTGTGCTTTTACCCAAAACTTTTTTCCAAAACATGAATGAAAAAACCCCTCTCCAATTTTAGATCCTGAGATATTTTACCATAGTTCAATTCATAAAAATCATTAAATATATAAAATGGATGTAAAAAGTTGAGAGATTGATAGAACAGCAACATGACATGTTACATTTCAGCCAAAACTTCACTATTGGTACTCTGACACGCAGCTCAATTCTTCTTACGCTATCACCTACTGGGTACGTTCGACATAGTACACTGGCACTGGCTAAAAAAAAAGACACCCTGCAGGGTGCCTTAGTTTCTTCATATAATATCTCAAAACACTCAGACGACGAGGTATCTATCTTTTACTCCAACTTGCTTTCCTCTTTATAGAGGTAGAGATGTTTCTCGGTTGACTACTATTCTGCTTTGGTTTTATCTATCATGTTCATTAATATAACAACAGCCTCTGCTCTGGTGGTTTGCGCTTTAGGTTTGAAATCGTTGTTACCCATGCCTTCTACAAGACCAAGTTCCTTCAGAGCTTCCACAGAAGTTTTCGCCCAAACAGGAATAGATTTGTCATCTGCAAAAGACGTTGTAGCATTGCCTGTAATAGATACCTTTATCGCATTCGCAACCATCACTACCATCTCGGCACGTGTTATATTGGTGTTCGGACGGAACGTGTCGTCCGGATAACCGCTAATAATGCCTTCTTGCACGGCTTGCGAGACTGCCATTTTGGCCCAAGTTCCGATCTCGGTTTTATCTGAGAATACCAGTTCCAATTCTGCTTTTTGTGAACTCAATGCACCCATCAGCATAACTGAGAACTCGGCACGTGTGATGTTCTTCCCCGGATTGAACGTTCCATCCGGATAACCGTTGATGATGCCTTTGCTTGAAGCTTGTTTAATTCTTGCTTCAGCCCAGTGTCCCGAGATATCGCTAAAACCAGGTTCCGTCGTGGGTTCAACTGGATTATTCAAGACCGGCTTCCCGCTAATTTTATCTATAACAAGGACAGCATACTTCGTAAAGTGATTAACCTCAACTATGATTTGGTTCCCTTTTATAATGCCTCCGTCCACTTTCTCCCATGCCTTGTTCACTTCATTATAATAATATACAGCTGTCGAATGATGACTCTCAAGACCTGATGAATCAAATGTAAAGGTCATTTTTACCGGCTTGAGGAAGTTCTCCGGGAAATTCTTCAAAAGCTCAAAAACTGGGCTGGCCAGAATCTCTTTATTTGTTAGCAAAATTTCGGTATTAGACACTTTATCAATCGATAGAGTCAGTTCTTGAGATGATCCTCCTGCTGGAATTGAGATCTGAATCTCTTTACCTAAGCTAACCAACCCTGATTTTCCCACCGGAACGGTTATTTTACCCGTTGTTGAAGTGACTGTATTGTCTATAGGAGCCATTGGTGCTGAAGGAGTACTCGGACTTGTTGTTTGTACGGGCTGTACAGTGAAAACTGAATACGGATTGGACTCCGTTATCCCCTGTCCTGCATTACCGGCACCATTGGACACTCCATTATTCTGAAGGGTAATAACATTGACCGATTTGTTAACGTTACCTTGAGGTGTTAACGTTGCTGTCCACGTCACACCCCCATCGGATGATTGAACAGCACTCAGTGTACCACTTGCAACCGTCAGATCTGCATTATCAAAACCCGACACGGCCTCAGAGAATGTGATCGTTACCGCTGATGTTTTGCCACTGGTCAGCGTTGTATCGGCTACAACAATCGTTGCTGTTGGTTGGGCGGTATAAACCGTATAATTATTCGAATCCGTTGTACCCGTTCCGGCATTGCCTGCAACATCACTGATGCCTGTATTATCAAGCGTAATGATATTTGTGCCATCCGTGGTGCCAACAGCCGGCGTCAATGTCGCAGTCCATGTAATACCTCCATTGGATGAACTAACGGCACTCAGCGTACCGTTTGCAACGGTCAGGTCGTCATTGGTAAATCCTGTAACTCCTTCGGAAAAAGTGAAGTTGACCTGCGATGTCTTCCCGGCAGTCATTGTCGTATCGGTGACGTCAATCGTTGCTGTAGGTCTAACCGTATCAATGGCGTAGTTATTGGAATCCGTTGTACCCGTACCTGTTATGCCGCCTTGATTCATCACACCCGTATTGTCGAGTGTAATCTTATTGGTTCCAGCAGTCATGCCGACAGTCGGGGTTAGTTCTGCTGTATAGATAATATTATCGTTAGTAGCCAGATTGTTAATGGTTCCATTCATCGCTGCAAGGTCTGCAACAGTAAATCCTGTAACTGGTTCAGAGAATGTGATGGTGACCTGTGATGTTTTACCAATGATCAGCGTTGTATCGGCTACTACAATCGTTGCCGTTGGCCGGGCGGTATAGACCTCATAATTATTCGAGATCGTTGTCCCTATGCCAGCATTGCCTACATCATTGCTCATGCCTGTATTATCAAGCGTGATGATGTTGGTTTCATCCGTGATACCATAAGCTGGCGTCAATGTCGCAGTCCATGTAATACCTCCATTGGATGAACTAAGGTCGCTCACCGTACCGTTCTCAACCAAAAGGTCAGCGACGTCAAAACCTGTCACTGCTTCGGAAAACGTAATAGTAACCAGTGATGTCTGCCCAGCAGTAAGGACCGTACCAGCTATGATAATATTTGCTGTGGGTCTTATTGTATCAATCGCATAATTACTCGAGGTGGTTATACCTACACCTACAGTACGGTCTTGATTCATCACACCTGAGTTGTCGAGAGTAATGACGTTCAATGCATCTGTAGTGTCGGGTTTAGGTGTGAGAGTTGCGGTCCAAGTAGTGCCTCCATCTGAAGATGAAGGTGCAGTCAGTGTAGCGTTTGGAACCGTTAAGTCTCCATTATCCAACCCTTGTACCGCTTCCGAGAACGTAAAGGTTACCTGTGATGTGCTGCCAATTCTCAGCAGTGTGTTATCCATTGTGATTGTTGACGTTGGAGCCGCAGCATACACCTTATCTGATGGTTTTAAGTACAACAGTCCTGTAATGAGAGACAAGACCAGAATGAAGCTCCCTATCCTTTTGCCAAAAATCATATGACCCTCCTCGTATCTTTCCTCTGGATGAGAAAATCTTCTGAAACCCTTCTTAAATACTTCAAATTCAATCTAATCAATCATTCGACACATTCGTCCAAATTCCTATATCCACAAATAAAAATAAATCGTTCGTCACAGCTGAACTACTAACTGTAAGTCGAGAGTGAGACTAGTTAAAAGTATTCATTTATGCCTTCCACAATCACCCGGAAAGATTTTCATAGAAAATAATGTATTTTATCTTTTTAGTTGCTATAATGGAATAAAAAGTAATATCATCTACATAGTCCACTGAATAGCAAGTTTCCACCGAGCCTTCCCCCCTCCACTCTAGGTATCACATCCATTTACATATAGTGCATTCAAGCAACTAATTTTGTCTATTAAAGGAGGTGAACCGAGAGCATTTTATATCTGATTTCCCTTTAATTATCATTGGGGGATGTGTTGATTGCTCTTCCACCACTCCTAACCGAACGCTGCGCAGAAATACGCAATAATTGTAAGGGTTTGTTTTTCTATGTATTTAGCTTTAACCATTATAAAGAACATAGGAGCGTGTCCAATGAATAAATTGTTCCCGAAATCTTTTCGAGTTTTTTTGGTTTGCTTGTTGATTCTTGCATTTGCCGTACCAGCAACGGCTTCTGCTGGCTATCTTGGAGATAAGCTCACAATCGGCCAAAGCATGGCGAAGGGTGACTATCTCACCTCCCAAGATGGTAGATTTTCAGCCATTTGGCAGAATGACGGGAACTTCGTTATCTATCAAAACGGTTCTTCTCTCTGGAGTAGCGGTACCAGTAACAGTGGGGCTCTTTCGTTCAATTTTGAATCACAGTACGGGAAACCTGTCATCTATAAATATGGCATGAAATATCAAGACGTTTACCAATATGGTTATCGTTATGGTTTCAACCCGGCTACAGGTAAATTCGAATATTACACCGGTTGGGGGTGGGATAAAGTTTTGATGATTGATACTTCCGTACAGGTAGCTGCTTGGTCTCCCAATACCACCTCATGGATTCCAGGTCATCACGGGAGCAGCTTACCGGCTAACACAACGGGTGACACACTGGTCATGCAAAGTGATGGGAATTTAGTTCTCTATAACACAACCCTGACCAATAGCAATTATCCGAACAGTTGGATTCCTGTCTGGGCTTCGAATACGGGCGGGCGTTAAAATCAGATCGAGAGCCGCATGATGAGCGGCTCTTTTTTTGTTTATCCAGGGAAGCTGATAGACTCACTACTTAACCCAAAGAGGTCAACCAGTAAAACGGCTGACCTCTATACATAAATGTCGTATGGACTATTCCGCTCTCTATATTTCGGGGAAATATAATAACTGTAGAGAGTCTATTACTTTACCGTCTGAGCCTTCTTCAATTTATCAGCAACGGCTTGAGTGTTGGATTGAATAGCAGCAGTTGCTTTGTCTAATGTTTTCTTCCCGTTTACTACCTGTGTCAATTCTTTCAATACAATTGACCGAAATCTCAATTCAAAATTTGGTGACTTGTTCATGAGAACATAACTTGTTATCGATGAATCCAGATCAGGTTTTAATTTATAGAATGCATCCAACTTGTACCCTGAGTACTCCTTAATCATGCGAGATAGAGGAGCACCGATACTATTGTTCGAGTTCTTGGGTTTATAGTATTCATTAGCGTAGTCATCTCCATTGAAATATTTGATGAAATCCCAAGCTGCATCAACATGAGATGCGCCTGCTGGAATTGCAAATATCTCATTAACATACACGTTCCCTGTTGACTTTCGGTCCTTAGCGGCTGGACCGGTAGCAATACCAAGCGTGAAAGGTTTATAATTCTTCACACCTTTTTTGGCTGCTTGCAGGGATTGCAACTGACTAATAGAGGCTACTTTCATAGCTGATCGTCCCATAATGAACGAGCTGCTTTCCAAGTAACTTTTGCCGGACAGACTGATCATCTCGTCAAGTACTCCGGACTTCGTTGCCTCGCTCGACAGACGATAAGCATTTTTCCACGCAGTTGTATTTGCAGTAGCCTTAAGGGTGTTTGGATCCATGTACGTTAATCCTTCTGTTCTGGCGATTTCCATTACCAGATTGCTTGATCCAGTGGAGCTTAGGCCCCAAATTCGGGAGTTCTTATCTCCCTTAGTAGGGAATTTCTTAGCAAGATTCAATATCTCTTCCCATGTCATCCCATCTGTTGGTGTTTTAACATTGTACTTTTTAAATAAATCAGCATTATACAGAAGAGCGTAGGAATCCGCTTTTGGGCTTAACCCATAAAGTTTGCCACCGCCTTGTTTCTTCAATTCATCAAGCAAGCCGGGGTATAACGTTGTCGTATCATACGTATCTCGCTTAATTAAAGGTTCTAAATCGACTAGCTTTTTATCTTTAGACATTTGTTGGTATTGGTAAGGGGGTAGCATCACAAGATCGGGTGAATACTTATTGATTGCCCCGTTGTAATCCTTAATCGACTCCATACCTCCAGGTGTAACTACTTCGATATTTACATTCGGGTACTTCTGACTAAACAGATCTCCATACGTCATTTTGAAATCATCTTCGTTCCAGTACAATACTTTTAAAGTACGTGCCGAATCTGCCTCGTTATCCGAATTTGCAGAGACTTGCTTGCCTGTGCTAAAAACTGTTGAAATACCGATTAACATAACACTTAGGCTAACAAGCATGGCCTTCTGTAATACCTTATGCTTCAAAAATAAAACCTCCACTCGTGTATTGTTCAAACGATGATTCGCTTGTGTTGTACTCAGTATAGAAGTGAAAGCTTATCATCTAACTACCGAACTTCTTATCATTTCCTTAAATCGTCCTGACGTTATTCAATGCATAAGAAATATCGCTTATAATTATCGTGATGCTCTTCAATTGAAGGAAGATGCTGGAATAGGGAGGATCTATGGCGGAAAGCACAATTTTAATGGTGGATGATGAAGCGGAAATCATCCAATTAATGAGTATTTATTTCAATAACGAAGGTTATAAGTTGCTGCAAGCGTCGAATGGAATGGAGGCGCTGAAGATTCTGCAGACCAAGCAAGTGGATCTAATTGTACTGGATCTAATGATGCCCAAGATGGACGGTTTACAAGCGTGTATGAAAATACGAGAGACGAATCCGATTCCTATCATTATGCTGTCCGCTAAAAGCCAAGATATCGACAAAATATCAGGCCTCAGTATCGGCGCTGACGACTACGTAACCAAACCGTTCAACCCGCTCGAGCTGATCGCAAGGATCAAGTCGCAGCTTCGAAGAATGAACCAGTTCAACTCCGTTTTGGGCAATGCGAACGAAATACATATCGAAAACGTCGTGATTAATAATGCATCCCACACGGTAACGGTCGATCAGCAGGAAATCAAATTGACTCCCCGCGAGTTCGCGCTCCTTCACATGCTGGCTGTTAATAGAGGGATGGTGCTGAGTATGGACCGTATCTACGAAGAAGTATGGAATGAGCCTTTTATGGAGTCGAAGAATAGTGTCATGGTTCATATCCGTAAGCTCCGGGAGAAGATAGAATCCAATCCACGTGAACCACGGATCATTAAAACCGTGTGGGGGATTGGATACAAAATCGAAAGCGATTTAAAAGCAAGGGGTGAGTAGGATCCAACCACAGTGGCTGTATACGATTCGGTGGAGATTAATGCTGATCATGGTTGCAAGTCTGGTTTTGACAGGCGCAGCTATTTTTTTGGGGTATGTCATGACGGGAGCGCTGCAGAACATTGAATACGTGGCTGTTCCGATCAATTGGCTCATTGAGTATGCCGGGTCCGTTCGCGTGATGATCATAACCGGTATCGTTCTATTCCCCATTACTTTCTTCCTTGCCAGCCTCCGTTTGGTTCGGGATTTACGTGAAATTAACACCGGATTGCAGGAAATATCGGCAGGGCGGTTCGGGCAGGTTGTAAGGGTTAAGGGCAAGGATGAGTTAAGCGTCATTGCGGAGAGTATGAATCAATTGAGTAGTGAATGGGATCATTATCTCGCGGAAATCACACGTGGTCTAGGGGAGATTGCGAACGGGCAGTTCGACCATCAAATCCCCGAAATTGCCGATCATCAACTGGGAGAGGTAGCGCTCAGCATCAACCGGATGAGTATGCAGTTGAAGCATTCGATTGCGGAGGAACGCAAGGCGGAAAAAACCAAAAATGATCTGATCACCGGTGTATCTCATGACCTGCGAACTCCACTGACCTCGATCCTCGGTTTCCTCGAAGTCATCGAGAAGGATCGATATCAGGATGAGGTGGAGATGCGCTATTACGTCAACATTGCATATGAGAAATCTTTGGCGCTTCGGCGATTGATCGACGAACTATTCGAATACACACGGGTCAACAATGGCATGCCTCTGGAACTCAGCGAGCTTAATATGACCGGGTTAATTGGCCAGCTTGCCGAAGAATTCGTGCCGATTACCGAGAGTGCAGGCATGCAAATCAGGCTGAATGTTCAAGAAGGAGACTTCAACATTCAAGCGGACGGAGCACTGTTGGTACGGGCATACGAGAATATACTCGCCAATGCCATCCAGTACGGGCGTACGGGCAAATATATTGATATCGATATTGCACAAGATGGAGATATGCTAGTTGTACGGATTCAAAACTATGGAGTCCCTATTCCCGAGCGGGATTTACCTTTTATTTTCGATCGTTTCTACCGGGTAGACAGCTCCAGGTCGAAGCAAACCGGAGGTACAGGTCTCGGTCTCGCCATAACAAAAAGTATTGTCGAGGTACACGGAGGAGGCATCACTGCGCACAGCAGCAAAAGAGCAACCTGGTTTGAAACACGGTTATCGATGTTCGGACCCAATCAGACACAAGTGGCTGTTACGGAAGAAGTTCAAAACGAAATCAATCGGATACCGACCGTGCTTCCGGAACAACACCTTGTACCAAAACAAAGAATATTTCCTTGGCTTCGACACCTGTCTCTCTCTAGGATAGCTGCTGTACCCATGATCTTGTTGCTCGTCTGCGCGGTGGTACTATTCAGTATGAAGAATTCATTTACCTCTAACCTCGTGGTGAAGTTACCTTCCATCTTCTCTGAAAATGAAGATTCAACGCTGATGCCAACAACCGGGAAGGACGAATTGGTTCTAATCACCGGTAAAACAGACAAAGACTATACACTGCTCATTCATAACTACCGTTTCGACGGGCATGACCTAATAATCCATTACTCCATGAAACATTCTAACCAGATATCGGAGACGCAGTGGGCGAAACAATCGGTCAAACCGACTTTTATGTTGGACCCTTCAACGATAAAGATAGTTCCCGGCATCGCCACAGATTCAGGAGTAGTGTTCGCCAAAAATGGCACCCTCCATTTTTATTTTATCGAGAATTTGCCACCTCCAGACCAGTTCCTTTTGAAAGTCAACGTAAATCAGTTAGTTCTGTCCAATGGCCCGGATCAGCAGGATCTGCTCACCGGAGACTGGAGCTTCGAAATTCCTGTGAAGAAAAATTATGAGCAAAAAGCCAACGGCCAAAGCGCGCCCTTACAGGATTCAACCTAATTGAGATTCTTGAAATAAGTATTATACTTCAGAACCAATGAATTACGGTTATAATTGCCCTCCAAGCAAAAAGGATCTGGAAGCTTACTTCCAGATCCTTTTTTCATATTGAGACTTCTAATTCCTTTATTTTCACATCAAATCCTAATGAATATTTCAGGGGTAACTAATTTTAATTTCGTTTGTTAACTTCAATTGCAATGAACTCTGGCAAATAATTAGGAGTACAACCCTTTGATACCATTTCATCTTTATAAAGACCTGTATTCTCACCAAGTTTAATACAACGTGCACGATTCTTTTGATCATAAATGCCTATCCAGCCTGCAATGAAATTCATAGCCCACTGCACTTCCGGCTCTTCCTGCGAAATATTAGCTTCAATTGCAGATAGTAAGTCTTCGGTGTTATCAGGAGGCGTTTGTCCAGTCCATCTCAATCGCGCTTGATAATACCAGAAAGCTCGCCTTTGAAGAGCAGAAGGGCTATTTTCCCATGACTCCATCAATGCAATGGTCTTCTTGTCTTTGGTGAGCTGATTAGCCATTAACCAATCCATTAAGTTATTTCGCTCATCAAAAGTGTGAGTTTGCATATCCTTATCAAGCTTATTGAGCACTTCTTGTGAAAGAAGTTTTTTATCCATAATTAAAATAGCTAATAGTCTGGGTGAAAATGCTTCGGTTGACCAAAGTTCCATAGCTAGTTCGTGATCTTTTTTAATATCCTTTGCGATTTTTCGTAATTCGCCTAGCTTAGTTTTACTATTAATCTGTTGTAGAATGTCCCCTGCCTTTGAAGAGTATTTCATTTCTGTACTTTTATCCTTATTCATTTGATACCACAGCTCCTTTATCGCGAAAGTCTTTGAAAAGCGGAAGGGCTATTTCCCCTGACTCCATCAACCGCAGTAAGATAAGCTTATTTTCATATATTTACAAATAAATGTGTTAGACTACTTAAAGAAGAATTGCCGATCTATATTAAAGACTGCTACACAACTGGATACAGGCAGTTATTACGATAAACGTAGTTAGAAAGGAAACCCCATGAAAAGTTCCTTGAAACAACGAATGAAATCATTATTTTTAACAGTGTTTCCTGGTGGAATTATAACCATTCTTATATTTTCCCTTGATTACTTCCAATTTGAACTTGTTGAAAAATTTCTGCTTTTTGCGGCTTTTGTCATTGTACCTCTTGTGATTTTACTTTTGAACCATGATGAAAAGAATAAACATCAACGATTGATTTATGCTGCTATGAAATGGCTTCAAATTCCCGCTGCGCTTCTTACCCTGGCGTCGGTAATGAGTAGTAAGATGTGGGGGTTAGAAAGTACGGAAATCCCAGGAATTCTGTCTCTTGGATGGCTACTGTTCACACTGTTGCTTGGCATCTATGGCTTGACCACGATTGTAATCTCTAAAGGAAAAGCAGCTGAAATAGCGATTGGTGCGGGGCTCGTTTATTTTTTTATCGGGGGCATTTGGTTTACCTTATATCAATATCAATTGAACCTGTTCCAAGCTAATCCTTCAACGCACGCGTTAAGCTCGCTCCACTTCCATTTCTCATCTGCGATCGTTCCGATTTTTATTGGTGCACTGGGGCGCATCATGACAAAGAAAAGCTGGTATCCTTGGGTCGTTGCCATCGATATCATCGGACCCATATTGATTGCTATTGGTATGATTTTCTCCAAGCCAATTGAATACATTGGTGTCACTTTGTTCGCCTGTAATATTGTGGTTTACACCGCTTATCTCCTTACTTACTTGAGAAAAAACGCTTTGGATATTAAGGCAGCCTTCTTCTTAGGCCTTTCTTGTCTAGCCTTTTACACGGTTGTTGTCATTTCCATCTTCTATCCGTTACTGAAAAATATGTACTCCTTAACTAGACTCGATTTTATTCCCATTTATGGATCTCTGCATGCGTTTGGTTTTGTTTTATGTGGACTAATTGGTTGGGTGTATATGGTGGACTTCATTAAGGAAAAGGCTAACCAATCGGCTTCATATGAGTAGTTTAGTCAGGTTCGTGCTATAATAGTGATCACATAAATAACATTCATCATTCTGCCGAGATGGCGATGATTAAGGAGATTGAATTTTGACGAACAACCATGATATTGGAGCAGTTAACGAACTACCGGAGAACTTTGAAGAGCTCAAACGAGCGGCTAACCGGACGTCGAGCTGGAGAGAAAGACTGAATGCAGTGAACGAATTGGGGAACTGGAATACAGCCCCTACCATTAAATTGCTGCAGCATGTTTTGAAAAACGATCAAGTGTTTCAAGTGCGCGAAGCCGCATATCAAAAGCTCAAGCAGTTGGATGAAGATGTACAAATGCCTGCCAAAAACAAAGGTGAGCTGTTTAAAGGTACTAACAAAATCTTGCTACGGATTAAAAAAAGCCTTCCTGAAGGTCACACATTTGAGCAATTTAAGGAAAAATTGCAAAAGACACGTCTGGATATCTATGATACTTACGAGGGCGACAAAGATGCTGAGTTCGACTCCTGGCTCCATGGAATTTGGGAGTCACTAGGTAGAAAATAACCGCCGTTCACCGTATAGTAGCTGAGTATCAAGCCACTCCATCAATGGAGTGGCTTCTTTATTTTTTCAGCGTCACCTCCATCAGATGTGGGGTTATTTTTTCTCTAAAAAAGTCACCACTGTCAAACTGATCAGACAAAAAAACGCCCTGTCTACTGATTCTTAAAAATCAGTAGACAAAGCGCAAAGTTAGAGCCTTTTTGAACAACCTCTATACCATTTATTCTGGGATATAAGGAAGATCCAGTGTCTTCGGAACGTTGATGACATGCTTTTCTGTATAAGTGCGGATACCTTCCGCGCCGTATTCACGGCCAATACCCGATTGCTTGAAGCCACCGAAAGGGAACCGAACGTCGAGCCCCTGCACAGCAGCTGTATTGATCATGGTCGTTCCAGCTTCGAGTTGACGTGCGACGGAGATGGCATCCTCTTCTTTCCCCCACACAGAACTCGTCAATCCATATATGCTTTCATTGTGTAGATGAATAACCTGCTCTTCATCGTCAAATGGCAGAATCGGAACCGTAGGGCCAAACTGTTCCTCCACCACAATTGGATCATGAACATCGCAACCCAAAACAAGCGTAGGTTGTAAGAAGTAACCTTGGTCAAACAGCTTCTGATCCAGAATTTGCCCGAGAGGGATGACCTTAGCCCCGCGCTTTTGCGCATCTTCAACCAAACCAAGCACAACATTCTTCTGCTTCAGGTTATTAACCGGACCTATCGTTGTATTTGAATCAAATGGATCACCAATTCGAATCCAGCGATTAGCCGCCTCTATATATTTTTCCACAAACTCATCATAAATAGAACGGTGTACATACACACGTTTGGCGATCATACAGATCTGTCCTGCTGTCAAGAAATTTGAAATGACAATCCGACGCATGGCTCGCTCATCATGAACATCAAAACTTTACAAGAAGATAGCCGCATCATTACCACCAAGCTCAAGCGTCATATCCTTAATCGTTTCCGAAGCCGCTTTAATAATATGCTTAGCTGTTGCAGTTCCACCTGTAAAGGCGATTTTAGTAACAAGAGGATTACTAGTCAGTTCAACACCCACATCTGCATCACCATGAACGACATTGATTACCCCAGCCGGGAACTCACTCGCAATAATCTCTGCCACTTTCGCTGCCGCCAGTGGCGCATATGGACTTGGTTTAAGCACAATGGTGTTACCCGCAAGTAAGGCAGGAGCGATCTTAATCGTAGATAAAGCAATAGGATAGTTCCATGGACTAATCGCTGCCACCACACCAATTGGATCATAGGAAAGAATCGTTTTACCATTCTCATGCTCTTTGATCTCTTCCTGTAGAGCGGATTTGGCTTCATTACAAGCAAACTCCATCCACATTAAGGAAACATAAATTTCACCGTGTGCATCATACAGGGGCTTGCCATGCTCTCTGGACAGCAAATGAACAATTTCATTCTCAGCTGCTCTAATCTTCTCGATCGCCTTGCGCATCATCATAATGCGTTCATCAATGGAGGTCTGCTTCCATGTTTTAAAAGCTCCTGCCGCTGCTTCAATCGCTTCAACGGCTTGTTCTTTCGTAGTGACAGGGAAATAGCCTACGATCTCAGTTGGGTTGGCCGGATTCTCTTTTGCTAACTGCGAAAGGGATTTTACATTCTGACCATTAATGAACGCTTCAACGGTAATTGTCTCTTGGTCTGCTTGGATCGTCATTTTACATCCCCTCCGTTATTTAGATGGATTAATTCCAAACTTCTTCTGCAATTTCCTTAACGTAACGAAGTTTACGCCATTGTTGTTCTTCCGTTAAAATATTGCCTTCTTCTGTAGACGAAAAGCCACATTGTGGACTCAAACAAAGTTGCTCAAGTGGTACATAGGTTGCCGCCTCTGCAATCCGAGCTTTAATGTGTTCTTTATCCTCTAACTCGCCTGTTTTCGATGTGAGTAAACCAAGCACGATTTTCAAATCTTTTCGATTCACATATTTTAATGGCTCGAAACCACCTGAGCGCTCATCATCAAATTCTAAGAATAATCCGTCTACGTTTAAGCCTCCAAAGATAACTTCAGAAGCGTAATCATAACCACCCGTTGAGAAATAATTCGATTTATAGTTACCACGACAAATATGCATCGTCACAACTAAATCTGCCGGTTTATGAGACAAGGATTCATTAATCATGCGCTGCATCGTTTTCAACTCTTCCGCTGGTTCCAGACCTTTAGCACGTAGCTTATCGTGACCAGCGTCTGAGAATAGGTCTGCCCAAGCTGTATCATCTAATTGCAGATATCGACATCCCGCATCATAGAAGGCTTGAATGGCTTTTTGATACGCCGCAATCGTATCCTGAAGGAATTGCTCTCGGACCGTATAGATATTGGCGTCATTCTCCAATCGATATAGAAGCATGTTCGGGCTTGGAATGGTCTGTTTCGCCACTGCGTCGCCAGCATGCTTTTTCAAAAACTCAAAATCCTCAACAAAGGGATGACTCGAGAAATCTACTTTACCAACAACACGAAGCCCGCCCTTGCGCGTCTGCATATTATGGAATTTTGGTCCGTCTATTTGCTCATACAGCTCTACGCCATCCAAGCCGCCCAGAAAATCAAAATGCCACCAGCTTCTGCGGAATTCACCATCCGTAACTGCCAATACGCCATTTTCCTTTTGCTTTTCAATGATTCGAATAATCTCTTTATCTTCCACAGCTCTTAATTGCTCATATGTGATGTTGCCTAATTTATATTGTTCACGTGCCTGACTTAAATCTGCAGGACGTAGAAAGCTACCTACATGATCATTACGAAATGGTATCATAACTATTTCTCCTTCTAACTTTTTAGTCTAATGAGTATAGCATGATGAAAAGGAATGCTTGTTATATGAAAAAAGCATGGCTAGTCATAGCTTTTAACAATAGCTAAAAGACTTTAATACGCAAAAATCCACAACTTCATAGGGTAGTGGATGTGGTTTACCTTATATCAGTATCCATTTAGCCTAACATCCGCCTTCCTATCTCTCCCAATATATTTATTTCTAGTATAATAACGGGATACAACAAACATTTTAAAATAGAAGGAGAGTTGTTATGGAATATCATGTATCCATACATGGGAATGATCAAGGAAAAGGAACAGCGGATCAACCCCTTCGTACCATATCACGCGCTGCGGCTCATGCCATGGCCGGTGATACAGTTATTGTTCATGCGGGAGTATACAGGGAATGGGTTAACCCGGCTAATGGAGGAACAGCGGAGCATAGAATCGTATATCGATCCGCAGGAGACGGAGAAGTATTGATTACAGGAGCTGAACGGATTACCAACTGGAATTCTGAAGGAAACCATGTCTGGAGCACAGAAGTGCCCAATTCCCTCTTTTCCGTTCGCAATCCCTATGAGGTAGAGCTCAGTGGAGACTGGTTGTTTGACGGGCCCTTCCCAATTCATCTCGGCGATGTCTATTTGGATGGCAAATCATTGTATGAATGCGATAGTATTGAAAGCGTTAACAATTCTGAAGTTTGGTCCGAAGCCAAGTATCCTAAGGATTCATTGTTAAAATGGTATGCCGAGGTTGGTTCTACAACAACAAAAATCTGGGCCAACTTTGGTGGAAAAGACCCTCGTACGGAAAATGTAGAAATTAATGTACGTCCTTATTGCTTCTGGCCTGAGAAACCGGGAATTAACTACATCACCGTAAGCGGTTTCACACTTCGTCAAGCCTCCCCCCAATGGGCACCACCTACGGACTACCAGGAAGGTTTGATTGGACCTCACTGGAGTAAGGGCTGGATTATTGAAAACAATATCATCAGTGAATCCAAATGCGTTGGTATTAGCCTGGGTACCGAAATCGGTACAGGTCACACCAAGTCTTTGGAGAAGCATAGTAAAGGCGGTACTCAACGTGAGCAGGAGGTTATTTTACGAGCATTACGCTCCGGCTGGCATAAGGATAACGTCGGCAGTCACATTGTTCGAGGTAATGTAATTCATGATTGTGAACAGGCAGGTATTGTGGGTCATATGGGAGCAGCCTTCAGCCGCATTTATCAGAACCGTATTTATAATATTCACCACAAACGACTCAGACACGGTGCCGAAGTAGCGGGAATTAAACTGCATGCTTCACTGGATACTCAAATTAGCGAAAATATAATGTATAGCTGTTACCGTGCACTTTGGCTGGACTGGCAGGCACAGGGCACTCGCATCAGCCGTAATGTATTTTTTGACAATCTTTCGGAAGACCTTTTCGTTGAGGTGTGCCATGGTCCGTATATGGTCGATCACAATCTATTTCTCTCTCCGATGAATTTCAGAAATATGGCTCAGGGCGGGGCATTTGCTCATAATTTGTTTGCAGGCAGATTTGTAGTTCGTTCCGAAATTACTCGTATTACGCCATATCACTTCCCTCACGAGACGGCCATGGCCGGATACTCCAATATCACTGGAGGCGATGACAGGTACTACAACAATATCTTTATAGGTGACAATGATCCTAATAAGGAGCCTGTGCCCATCACCTTTTTTGAGCATCTTCCCCTTAAATCAAGGGATGAAGTTGGAGAGGACGGGAAGACGGTCATGGATGGTGTTCCGGACAATTCCATATGTTATCTGCATGCTGTGGGACTTGGCGGCTACGATCAACATCCGGATGTGAAAGATAAGAAATGGTGGGAATACACCAAAGAGGAGCTTATGGAGCTTGGCGATGCCGCGAAGGATTTCTTTATAGGCAATGCCGTACTTCCGGTAGCTATGGGTGGCAATGTATTTCTTAACGATGCGGTTCCAAGTCGTCACGAATCGGATGCGAAGATCTATTCACAGAAGGGTATAAACGTTGAAATTGATCCTGCGCAAGGTAAGGTGCACATTCAGATCCATGATCCCGAATTGCTTCGGGGAGTCTCTGCCCTGTTGGTTACCACGGACCTGCTTGGAAAGACTTATCACGCCAACATGAAGTTTGAGGAGCCGGACAGCAGTCCATATCATTTTAACTCCGACTTTTTCGGAACAAAGAGACCCGATGCAGATGTCACACCTGGTCCGTTTGAGTTAACCGACAAGGGTACGATTGATTTTGAAATTTAAATTTTTTATTGAGGGTCCAGTCATTTTAGGTGATTGGATCAAAATATAAACAAAGCCATTCCGGACATGGAGTGGTTTCTTTGCTTTGCATAGGACTTCTCTAATATAGAATATTAGTTCTTTGTATCCCAAGCAGTATGGTTTCCCCCAATCAGACCATAATAATTTTAATCCTTTAACTAGCCACTCTCCACCAAAAGCTATTGTTCCTTCGTGTGAAGCATAAATAATCCAGTCCATTTTGTGTGAAGTCCAAAACCCCTCACGACCTGGAAGGTCGCCGTTGTAACCATAATAAGGATACAGATTGGAAACCTGTATATTAAAAGTCTCACCTGTTTCTAGAAATTCAATCACCTGCTCAACTTCATGGTGCGTAAGCAAAGTAATAATATCATTTAGCTTTTCTCCACTCTCTATATATTCGGAATCAAAAGATATAAGGTCTTCTCTACTGCAATCGAATAATGGATACCAGTAAGGTTGTCTTATATCCCACACTCGTTCCATATCTTTTCTCAATTGGCTAGAGACCGTGAATACTGGCAATCATCCAGCAAAAGAGCATCAAGGATATTGTATTTTTCTTTGACGCTTTCCTTGAGTTTGTGCTTACTTATGGTACGGTTCACTGTATCATCCATAAAGCGAAAGCTGATAACACAGTGAAGCAGGTGTAAGCGTTACTTACTATACATGGCTTGAACAAGGACGGGCCAGAGATGTGATTTAAGATAATGCACTATGTCTTGGGAAGTGTTATCACCTTTATATTTTAGAAATTTTAATTATTATCTCCCTTTTTCGTCAATTTTCTAATATAAATATTGAACATCCGTTCGTATTGAAGTAAAATCAAACTACATTCATTAATATTACGTACGTAATAAAGGAGAATGCTCTATATGAACTTTAGTTATAGTTTTCCCGCTCTCCGTGGAATTCAAGCAGGGAGAGAATTCTATACAGTGATGTGCCCGCTCAGGCTGATTCCTAGGATATTTCTGTTTGATGAAGAAGAGATTCCCGTTGAACACCGGGCTCAGCGTCTTATGAATAAATCAAGAATTCCGGATATAACCAACTATATTCTTGAGAATCCAAAGGACTACATATTTTCTTCGTTAACGGCATCTGTAGATGGGGAATTAGTCTTTCAGGAGCATTCAAGCGAACTTAAAGATATAGGATATCTCTCGATCTCACTTGATTCAAAGTTTCTAATTAATGACGGTCAACACAGGAGAGCGTCAATTGAAGAAGCTTTGAAGATTGCTCCAGAACTCGGAGATGAGACCATTTCTGTAGTCTTTTTTCATGATTTAGGGCTTGTGCGTTCTCAGCAAATGTTCTCCGATCTTAATCGACATGCGGTGAACACAACTTCTTCTATCGGTATACTTTATGATCACCGCGATCAAATGTCTCTCATAACAAAAGGAGTAATTTCAGAGATCCCCTTGCTGGATCGATACACCGATCGGGAAAAGGTGAACCTTTCAAAAAATTCTCCTAAATTATTTGCATTAAACCATATATTCAATACGAATTGCAGACTTCTAGGCAAGCGGAAAGGCGAGATGATCTCTGAGCAAGAAAAGGAATTCTTAAATGAGTTCTGGATTCTTTTAATTGCTACTATTAATGAATGGCAGCAGGTGCTGATGAAGAAAACATCACCTAGAGATTTACGGGCAAATTCTATAGTTGCTCATGGTGTTTTCTTAGAAGCTATAGGTATTATAGGTCACTATCTTTATTTCTATCATCCAGATGAGTGGCAGAAATATATTGAGAAATTAAAACATATTGACTGGCGCAGGGATAATAAAGAAGATTGGCAAGGTCGTGCCTACAGCCATACTGGTCGTATTAATAAGAACAATCAGACTGTTCAACTAACAGCCAATCTCATTAAGAATAAAATTGGACTCCCTCTTACAGAACAAGAACAAAAAATAGAAGATAAATTTAAGGAGGTCTTTCCTCTTGGAACTTAATATTTTTAACACTGGCAGTAAATTTAATGAATCCAGAGAATTGGTGAAAGAAGTATATCTATCTGATGATCGTCCCTGGGTAATTGGCTTTAGCGGAGGTAAAGATTCCACTGCTCTGGTTCAAATAGTATTTCAGGCATTAAGCGAACTTCCACCTAACCAATTAAATAAAAAAATATATGTGATTTCTTCGGATACTCAGGTTGAAACACCACTTATTATTGATAAAATTACCCGCACCTTAGGAAGAATTCAGACTAGAGCCCTTGAAATGGGACTTCCTATTGAAACCCAAAAAGTAAGACCAAAAGCCGAGCAAACATTCTGGGCTTCTATTATTGGGAAAGGGTATCCAACTCCACGTCAAAAATTCAGATGGTGCACTGACCGGCTAAAAATTGAACCTGCCAACAGGTTCATTCTTGAAAAAGTAGATCAATTTGGTGAAGTTGTAATGCTTCTTGGGGTCCGAGATTCCGAAAGCTCTACTCGAGCCGCTGTCATGCAGTCACATACTATAGAAGGGAAAAATTTAATGCGGCACTCCACCCTGCGGAATGCCTTTGTATTTGCACCGATCAGATCATTTCATGTAGACGACATCTGGGAATTCCTGCTCCAATATCCTTCACCTTGGGGCGATGATAATAATGAACTGCTGCAATTGTACCAAGATTCCAGTAGTGAATGCCCACTGGTTGTAGATAAAGAAATTAAGGAAAGTGCGGGTTCATGCGGAAACAGTCGATTTGGATGTTGGACTTGCACAGTTGTAAACGAAGATAAAGCACTGAGTGGATTTATTAATAGCGGTGTAGAATGGCTAACTCCACTCTATGAGTTCAGAAATTACCTAGTGAATATTCGTGAAGATCGTTCTAAACGTCAAAAACATAGAATGAATGGTGAAGTTTATCTGACAACGAACCTCGGAGGAGTTAATGAAGAGGACATTAGAGCGAATAAATATAAAAGCATCAAAAAATCCGAGATCAAACAATTTATAGAAGATAACAATATAAATCTGGCAACAATTGAACAACTTGATGTATTTGTTGAAGATGAAGATGGAAAGTTCAAGCGTTTCGGGGTGGGCCCTTTCACCTTAAATGCTCGAGAAGAGATTCTCAGAGAACTACTTCGAACTCAGAAAAAAGTTCGGGAACTTTATGATCCAAATATCGAGCTCATTACTTTTGAGGAACTTAAGGAAATCCGTAAATACTGGCATAACGATCTTCAATGGGAAGATCGCCTCCCTCAAATTGTTGAAGAGGAAACCGGAGAAATCTATGATTGGCATAAAGATGACCGCCCTGTATTTAAAGAAGATCAGATTACTGATTTAGAGACACTCTGCCAGGAAGAAGGGGTAAACTTGAATCTGCTTAAAAAGCTAATTGCAGTAGAGAAGGATTACTCCGGTGTGAAAGTTCGAAGAGGGCTGATTCAGGCTTTTGACAAGACTTTAAACCAAGATTTCTTACATTTATAAAGGTGGATTAGATAATTCATGCAGATCAACAAACTGGTCCTTCGTAATATTGGTGCTTATCACGGGGATCTTAACAACTTTAACTTTAAAACAACCACTAACCATAATGTAATATTAATTGGTGGGAAAAACGGAGCTGGGAAAACTACCATTCTGGAATCCATTCGAATCGCTTTATTTGGTTCTATGGCCTACGGTTATATTACTGAGAATGAAGCTTATTTCAAGAAAATCCGATCCCTGCTTAATCGAAAAGCTCTTCATGAAAATAATCAGGATAAGTACCAAATTGTTCTTGAATATCTATCAACAGAAGAGTTTGAACCTATTACCTACTCTTTAATCCGCAGCTGGAGTATTAAAGAGAATAAGATTAGAGAATATTTTTCTGTTAAAAAAAACAATGCTCATCTTAATGCCCAGGAGATTTCTGATTTTCAAAATAAACTCAGAGAAGAAATGCCGCCAAGGTTATTTGAACTTTGTCTATTTGATGGTGAGGACATATCCAGAATTGTGTCTGAAGAGAAAATCCCTGATTATTTACAGGATGCAGGAAAGATCCTCTTTAACCTAGACCTATTTGTTAACCTAGAAAAAGATCTTCAAAACTACAGACAACAGCATGCAAAGAAAAACTCTGACGCTTCTAGGGAATTGGAAATCAAAAATTTACTTGAAATAGAAATTCATGATCTACAAAATCAATTGAAAAATCTCCAAAGTGATCTGCTTAATCATCAAGATGAAGCTGCTAAACTCACAGATTTAATAAGACAAGATAAGAAGGATTTTGAAATTCATGGTGGACTTATTCAGGAGAACAGACAGCAGTTAATCCAACAAGTCAATGAAATTGAGCAACGCAGAAAACAAAATTCTGATCAGATTAAAGCATTTACTATATCTTATCTTCCATTCTATATTGCTCGTGAAACGTTAGCAAAAGTTACAGATCAGATTGCCAAAGAGAAGGATTATGACTCTTTTGAGTATATAAATACAACCTTGAAAAAGGATCACCTATCACAATTACTAAGCAGCCTTACACCATCGTCGAATTTGAATCTTTCAGATCAACAAGTTGAAAGTTTGCACAGTGGTCTATTAGACCTTATTAAACCTTCAATTACCGAAGTGTTCCATAGATCTTCATTTGAACAACAGAATGAAGTCTACTCCATGCATAAAAACGTTCAATCAATCAAGTCACAGCATTATGTTGAATTGTTTGATGAAAATGCTGTTTTATTAGAAAAGTCTCAGGAATTACGTAAAGCGATTGATCTTAATGATAATTCAAGTGAATTCAAAGAACTTCTTGAGCGAATTGAGGAAAGTAATAGAAGATTAGAACAAATCAAAATGATATCCGAAAAACAAGAAGATGAAATCAATGAAATACATGAACAAATCAAGCATAAAGAAATCGCATTAATTAAACTTAATGATAGAATACGCGAGTATTATAAATCTGAAAGCTCTTATGCAATGACTGAGAAGTTATTGACTGTAAGTCAGCGTTTCAGGGAACGGCAGTGGCAAAAGAAACTGAACGATGTCGCTAAAGAAGCAACGAAAATGATTAATATCTTATTCCGAAAAAAGGATTATATTGACCGTATTCATATCGATTCATCAAGTTTTCAGATTACACTTTACAATAAACAAAGACATGAGATTACTAAGGAACGTTTATCAGCTGGAGAAAAGGAAATGTTAATGTTGACAGTAATCTGGGCTATGTTTAAAGTATCTGAGTGGAAACTGCCATTTGTTTTTGACACATTGTTCGGACGACTCGATCAAGACCATAAAAAGTCTCTGATTGAACATTTCATTCCGAAATGCGGGGATCAGGTATTAATGTTCACTACAGACTCAGAAATTGGAACTGAACATTTCGAAACGATTAAAGATATAACTTCAATATGCTATACATTAGAATACAACTCATTCCAGGAAACAGCTGAAATCGTTCGGGGCAGATATTTTAATATGAGTAAGGAGATAAGCCCAAAATGAATTTCACTCTCAAAACGTCTAAATATACAAAAGAAACCCTGTTACAGCTCCAAGCTTCCACAGGGATAACACCTAATATTCTGATTCGTTATGCTGTAGCTCTATCTATAAAAAAAGGGGATGTCCTCCCTCTCAGCAAAGACTTCAGTGAAGGCTTAGTTCTTAACCGAAATACAGTTACTGGGGAATTCGATTATATTTTTCGGGCAATGATTACACAGGCTGCGAATAAAGAGCTGACCGATGAAGATTACTTCCCCGGATACTTCAATGCCCATCTTGAAAGAGGTATACGTGACTTAGCCGCAGAGTACAAAGGCGCAGGAAATGCTGAAAAATTCATTCGTGCCTTGCTAATCTAACACAAAGGGCCGGGATAATATATGATCTATTTAGATAACAGCGCTACAACTAAATTACATCCAGAGGTTCTTGAGACCATGCTTCCTTATCTGAAGGAAGAGTACGGAAACCCTTCAAGCAAATTTTATTTATTAGCTGAGAATGCTAAAAAGGCGGTAAAAATTGCGCGAGAACAAGTAGCTCTATTACTTGGGTGTGATGATGATGAAATTGTATTTACCAGCGGTGCAACGGAGAGTAACAACATGATCATCAAAGGGGTACAAGACTATTACGGAAGATTATCTGAAAACTCAAATTACATGATCACATCTCAAGCGGAGCACCCTTCTGTATTAGAATCTTTCCGATATCTGGAGGAACGTGGAACGAATGTGAAGTATCTTGAAGTCGATTCTTTTGCAAGGGTTAATGTGAACGAACTTACCGAAGAACTGAAGCACCAACCACTTCTTACATCCATTATTTGGGGTAATAATGAAATTGGATCCTTAAATCCTATACCAGATCTTGCTCAACGATTTGAGAAGAATAATCTATTCTTCCATACAGATGCTACACAAATCATTGGTAAAGTTCCATTCTACCTAAAAGAACTACCAGGGATTCGTTTCTTATCCATGTCTGGCCATAAAATAGGCGGTCCTAAAGGAATCGGAGTAGCTGTAATTCGGAAACAATCCAAAGAGATTTATACCAAGTTAACTCCCCTATTACACGGGGGCGGTCAAGAAAATGATTACCGAAGTGGAACGCTTGCCGTTCATAATATTGTAGGATTAGGAAAAGCAGCTGAAATTGCCCATAAACATTTAAACGAGAATATCACCAAACTGAAAGAATTAGAAGAATACCTGATTGCACTACTTTCGGAAAATTTGGGTAATAAAATAACGTTTAACATTGACACCGAGAATAAAATTCCCGGCCTTATTAGTTTGCAATTTATAGGAGTAAACAATGAACTTCTACTCAAAAAGTTATCTCCATTTGTAGCACTTTCTTCGGGCTCAGCTTGCAGTTCAAGCAAACCAAGCCATGTCCTTACTTCAGCAGGACTAACTCTTGAGGAAGTCAGACAAACCATTCGAATCACTTTAAATCCAAATATCAGCAAATCAGATTTAGATATTTTCAGAAATATTAAGTAGAAAGCATTAAGACCAGTCAGATTTCAATCTGCCTGGTCTTTTTTACTCTTTATAAAATCATCCCCCCTTCTTATCCTAATGCTTCAACATATATGCTATAGTTAATTAGGTAAAATTATCTACTTTAACTAGTTACTAATTACTATATAAATCGAAAGGTGATTTCATGGAAACACTAAAACAACAAGAAAAAAAACTATTAAACGATCTCTGTGATCTATATAATCTTACTCCGGACTTAATTAATCTCCTAGTCAGAACCGCAGAAAAGAACATGCACGAAAACATATCATTAGCTGAAAAACGCACCGATTATATTGATTTGGTCGGTTATCATACGAAGGGAAAGGTATAATCTTCATGATTATTAAGAAACTAGTTCTCAATAACTACAAAACATTTTATGGACATCAAGAATTAGATCTAGATATCCCTGACAACTCACGTCAAGATAACAAGAACATTATATTAATTGGAGGTCTTAACGGTTCAGGCAAGACTTCGATTTTAAAAGCCATACACTATAGTTTATTCGGCAAACGCGGAATGTCTCCTGAGGAGTATAAACGTATTTTTTCAAATGTAATTAATAACACCTTTTTTAACGAAGGCGGAAGAGAGTGCTACATAGTCCTGACTGTCGAAGTTAATAACAAAGAAGAATGGGAATTAAAAACAAAGTGGATATTTGATCATAGTAAGATCCAGGTCTATGAGACAAGAGAAATTACAATCCGTAAACCAGGAGCGCGAATCGGCCGTACACAGATCATCAATAATATGGAAACCTACAATCGCTTTATTGATCGAACGATTCCGTATCACGTTGCGCCCTTTTTTATATTTGATGGAGAAGAAATTAAAGATATCATTTTAAGACAAAATAGTTATGAGATGAAGGAAGCTATACAAAAATTAAGTGGTCTGGAAGCTTATAAAGCACTAAGAACAGATTTGACGGATGCTCTTTCTTTTCTGAGCACCAAGATTTTTAAAGCTAATGCGAGTAAGTCTCCTGAAACCAATCAGGATAAAGTTAAGTATGAGCTCGCAGAAACGAATAAATCATTAGATGAATCTAAAGCCAGAAAAGACAAAGAAGAGAATCGAAAGACGAAGCTGCTGGATCAAATCCAGGCTTTAAAGAAAGAACGCGAGAATAAAATTAAACTCAATGCATCATCAAGAGAAGTTTATATCAAAAAGCTGACAGCTAGTGAAACCAAACTCCAAAGTTTTGAAACTAACTTCACTAAAGAGTTTATGGATTCTGCTTTTGACATACTGTTAAGAGATCAATACCTGCTGTTGCAGAAAGAGTTAAAGAAAGAAGAAAGCTATATGCAGCAAAAGTTAGTTAAAGAAGCTTCACTAGTTCCATATCAAAATTTCATATCAAACTTATTTGAAGTTGAACTAGATCCTCCTCTTACATCGACCCAAAAAGAGAATCTTATGCTATCAGGGGAAAAAATTTGGTCCAAACTAAATAAAATTAATTCAGAGCTTGAGGAAATCGAGCTGCTCCATGACTTAAATAAAGAACAGCACCGAAATTTAATGAACTTACCCATAAAGACTTCTCAACATTTAACGAGCATTTACAATCAAATGGAGAAAGAAAGAACTTTGATTCAACAATATGAATCGGAGATTAGAAAAGCCCCTGAATCGGTAGATATAGAGGAAGAAAACGAAAGAATTGATAATTTAACCAAAATGCTTGGTGAAGTAGAACTGAGATTAAAATCAGCTACCCGGAAAATCAATACATTAAGCGAAGAAAGAGCTCGTCTTAGCAAAAAACTAACGCAAACTGAGAAGAAAGAAGATAACAACAACCAGTATCAAGAACAATTTGAAGCCATCGCTTTGATTATCCAGTTTCTCGATGACTATATCGAAAAATTAACTGAATTAAAAGCCAACTTTATACGTGAACAATTCAAACTCATGCTTAACCAATTATTTCGTAAACAAGATGAATTCGGGAAGATTGAATTCGATATGAGTTCTTTTACGATCCGGTTATACAATGACCGAAACCAAGAAATTAGTGTCCATGATCGTTCTGCTGGAGAAATGCAGATTATTTCATCTGCTCTGATCTGGGCTCTTACAAAGTCATCCCGTTATGCGCTACCTATGATTATCGATACGCCGCTGGGAAGACTGGATAGTTATCATCGCTCATATCTTATTAATCATTACTATAAAGAGTTAAGTGAACAAGTCATTATCTTATCAACGGATACAGAAATTACTGAGGATTATATTAAACAGATTAAGGACAGTACCTATAAACAATTCACGTTAGATTATGATCAGAATAGAAAATATACACTAATCATACCAGGATATTTTCAGGCTAAGGGGGACGTCTAAGTATGGCAGGTTTTAAAAGAAAGCATCTTAGTTATGAAGGAAAAATACTGCTCGATTACTTTGCCGATGCCCTTTCCACTGACCGGCCATTTATAATGAAACTCGCATTAGCTAAAGGCCTCTCCTCACAGCGAAATATTGATATCATCAGACAAAGTGACGGAAACAGATGGGAAATCCCTGACTTCTTCAATGTGGATGAATATAACATGTACTCACACATTATCATTAACCAAGCTAGAAAAGTATTAAGTTCCGAAGAAATCAATAATGTAATCTTAAACCAGATTGAAAAAGGACTTCGAATATTGGAACAAATACAACAGGAAAAAAACTCGCTTGACGACTTAAAACTTGCAATATTAACAATGAATTAAGAAAAAGGGCAATCCAAATTTAAAATGTACCCCTTGTAAAGGACAAATTAAAAAAGGTTAGGCTGCTTCAAGCTGCTGTCTGTATCGCGCAGGCGGCAGCTTGTTTAAGTTCCATTGACCTCGATAATGATTGTAATAGATCATGTAGCTTTTCACTTCTTGCTTAACCTCTTCCAGGGTCATACATGTTTTGAAATTCGTTTCATCTTTAAAATGCCCAAAGAAGGATTCTTGTGGAGCATTGTCCCAACAGTTTCCTCGACGCGACATGGATTGACCTAGCCCCATGTTCTTCACAAGCTTTTGAAACTTTGGGTTCGTATAGTGAAATCCTTGATCCGAATGAATCAACGCATTCGAGGTGAGATGACGATGCTTTTTGAGTTGTTTCAACGTCTCCATCGCAATGTCCAAACCGAGTGAAGCAGAGACTTCATAAGCTAAAATCTCATTACTTTCAGCATCTTTAATGGTCGATAGGTAGGCTCGCTTATTTTTCCCATACGTTAAATACGTGATGTCTGTTAATAGTACCTTACCTGCAATCCCTTGCTTAAAAGCTCGATTTAACGTGTTAGGACAGGTTCGATGCTCTTGGGTGGCCTTGGCCATACGACGTGCGGGATTCGCTTTGCGAATCGGACAAACGATGTTGTACTTTTGCATGACACGACGAATTCGCTTGAGATTGTATGTGACTCCATAGTGGAGCTCCAGCGTCATTTTGATTTGACGGGCACCTTTCTTTCTTCCACGGTAATGGTAGGCTTTCAGAACGATTGCTTTTACTTTCTGATCGTCTTGTTCCTGATTTTGACGATGTAACCGAGCATCTTTGCTACAATATTGGTAATAGCCCGAACGTGAAACTCCAGCAATTTCACAAAGAACATGCACCTTGCGTTGGAAAGGGTATGTATGCATCATCTGTTGAATCAGTTCGAATTTTTGCCGCGTACTTAGTTGGATGTCTTTTTTCTCATCTGCCTTTCGAGTTGATCGAGCTTTTTTAAGAATTCATTCTCCGCTTCAAGCCATTTCATTTTCGCTTCCAAACGGGCATATTTTTCTTCAAGACTTAATTCACGGGTCAGCGGACGGCCTGAGGCGTGTTTTCTACCGTCAGTTAATCCAGTAGGTCCTTGTTCTTGAAAAGCCATACGCCATCGATTGGAAGCCTTTCGAATCCGGGTAGCACCCAAGACGTCAAGGGGAAAGCCTGCTTCCTGAAAAATCTCACGGGGAAGCGTACCTTGACTGTATTCTTGAATAAATCGTTCTTTGAACGCATCCGTGTACGTAATAGCTTTAGCACTGACATTTTTCACATAGGGATTTCTTCTTAACTGATCTTGCTCTTGAGTTGTAAAGTGTTTTTTTGACATTCGCTTGACCACCGCTCGTTTTTTTATTCATTGTACACAAAAAGACCCTACAAGATGACCTTTTTTAAAGTGTCCATCTTATAGGGTACATTTTAATTTGGATTTGCCCTTTTGTATTAAAGCCTATTCTGCAATGGAGTAATATTCACAACCGTTTCCGTCGGAGGGGTCAGTTCACCACGATCCATCAATTGTGGTCCCTGTACAATACATTGACCTTTACGGAGGTTATTTAATCTTTCTTCCCACTGCTTACGTTTACTTGATTCCGTAGCTAATGAACTTGCTACAAAGGATACCTCTTGATCCGTTTGAGCAAAGTATATCTTTTGTGCTGAGTTTTGCATTCTCGCTAATTCATCAGCATCTAACTGGGATTTTAAAAACTGGGTTGCAAACCAGCCTGACCAGCCAAATTTACGACCTTCTGTCAAGATTTTAGCAGACGGAGATTGCTCCCGGTGGTCCAAATTTTGTGCTTCATCCAAAATTAACGGTACAGGCTTAATTTTATTTCCGTTTCTCAATAGGTAATTCCATAAATCCCATAAAATAAATTCGGTAATAATACGCTGTACATCATTTGGATAACCGGTTAATTGAATGATATTGACCGAACCATTGTTGTCAATCATATCACTCCAGGAAAAGTTCTGGTCATTTATAAATACTTGCCGGTCGATGAAAGGCCTGATTTGTGACAATGCTGTTTTTGAGGCACTTCCAGTATCCTCCTCCAGCATCTCCCTCATCAGATTAAGATCCATCCCGTCCTGAGAGCGTTCAAGCCCTTTCAATACCGCTTCATAAATAGCATTTAACTGCTGGATTCCAAGTGATTTATAAACGGAAGCAAACACACTCTTAATTCTCTCAGCAATATCGGTATCCGATTCAGGGAGTGTAATCCCGCCTATATCTCTTATGTTTCTTTTAAACGGATTAATAGGCACTTTTTGATTGTATACAACTCTTTGATTAAGCTTGGAGCCCAGAAATCCTACAAACTCGGGTTCAAGCTGATTTGGTAAGAAGCCTTCTGTATAATCAATAACAATACTCGAGATACCTTGTTTAGATAACTCCAGCAGCAGACACTGCATAAAATAGGTTTTACCCTGCCCGGATTTACCTGAGATGAGCAAATGTCTGTTAGCCAGACCAGAATGATCATACTCCCAGTATATTTTTCTTGTGCTATTCTCCGCAGTACCAAGAAGAACCCTTATATTTCGTTCTTTCTCATTTGCAGTATCACTATTTTCTTGATCCTTTTCAATATGAGTTGGAGTGTCATTCTGTTTAACCGTTTCCTTCTCAATTTCTACAGGTTCAGGAGACTCCTTTATTTCTACTGGCTCTTCTTGCACTTTCTCTTCCTTAAGCGGTTTTTTCCTATCTTCTACGAGACTTTCTGCCTCACTACTGATCAAATCTGAACTCAACTTTGAACTTTCCCCAGCAGCTGCAGTTTCCTGCATAAACCCATTAGAAATGCTGGCATAGCTAGGCACAGACGGACTAGAAGCATAATGAACGCTAGGAACATCAGATTTCATATTATAACGATGTGATAGTAAACTATCTTTAGTCAAATCGTTGTCTCTATGCTGCATCCATTCATACATTTCCTCCATCGATTTGACCAAACCATACAACCCATCAGACTCCGTTAAATTAAGATAGGTCACCTGATCTGTAAATTCGGTAGAACGATGATAAGCATCTTTCTGAAACGAAATTACAGCACCTGCGCCAATTATACGATCAATATCGAAGCTTATTTCAATTTGATCATGAATTAGCCTCTCAATAATATGATCAGGCATATCAAAGTTCTTTTCAGGCCAGAAATCACTGGAGTGAAGTTTTGCTGCATTTACAATAAATAATTGAGCAAAGAAGTACCGATAGAATTTTGAAGTGAACGGTTTCTCCGGATTGCTGAGTGCATCTTGGAAGATCTTCTTCGTTTTCAGAACCTGAATAGCGGCTTTATCCATAACACCATTACTGTTTATGCCTATTTTGACTTCTACAGGATAGAAATGAATAAGCAGCTTCTGCTCTCTCTCTTCAATACCCATCAATAACATATCATCACTATGAACGCCTTTTACCCCTAAGTTCTTGGCCGTAAATGTTCCGTCTGATTTACTCAGGTTTGAACTGCCTGCGACCCTTAGAATTTCTTCTAACGAAATTGGAACCCAGCAAATATCCGAATGATCGAAATAAGCAAGAGCAAATTTGATAGCGGATATAATACTGAATTTCTCACGGGAATAATGCCCTTTACTTCCTATAATTCTTAGAAGCCATTCACCATTAAATGTGTTAAAGGCTTTTATAATATCGATCGCTTTGTCTTCTCCAACACTTAGTTGATGAGACCCGAGATACTCACTAATGACGGAAAGATAATGATTAGATTTATTGGTCACTGTAATTGCATCATATCCATTGGAAGAAGAGTACTGATCACTATAGTGAATAACAAATAAATTCTCATCTAACTGATTGAAATAGTTAAGATCTAAATGCGAATCCACAAAGGTAACCCAATGAGATGCATTAAATATCTTTTGTAAGAATTGTTCATCTGCCGTTGTAGTTCTTGAAGTAATGGCCTCTCCTTTATGGAAAGAATCGTTTCCATCATTTTTCAGATTAGCCGCAAGTTCATTCAACCCCATACTAAGATCAATTAATGAGTTGGAATCCTGATTATTAACATAATATTTCGTACCAAAACCTGAACGATAGTTCTCTTCATATTTGAATGATGGCAGGTAAGAGTATATACCATTGAGCGCGATTCCGGCAGGCATCTCATTCATAGGTTGAACAGCATAACTTTCTTTCATATTCATTCTATAAAATGTGATATGTGCGTAATCTAAATCTTTCGCAGGTTCTATATATTTCTTGTAGTACCAAATGGAATTCCGGATCAATCTAAGAATATGGCTTGAATCGATTTCTTCGTGCTTCCATGTAATACCGAAGTACGCGAATATTTCTTCTGCCGTATTTAAAACGGATAACTGATCAAACTCTGTTTCCAAACTATACTCCCGGTAAAGGTTAATGTGAAGTCGACGAAGATGGTCTACTCCCTTTTTCTTGATGGTCTCCATAAACCACTGCAGCATTCCTTTTACAACTTCATGGTCGTTCTCAATGTTAATCAGATTAATCTTGTATGGTGCTTTAATCTGATCGCTGAACAGATAAGAGAAATGCTCTTCAAATTGTTTGAGTTTATGCATGACAATGCTTGATAAGTATTTATTGGCGTCTGTTACACTGACTTTATTAATGTTTTTATAGATGACCCACTCATAAGCGTCAGTAATAGTATCGGATTTATAAAGACATTCTTCTCTTTTATTCTCATATATAAATGGCAACAAACTTTCTGGCCGAAGTCTCTCAAGAATACGATCATCTACTTGTTCATCCTGAACATCTTGCCCTAACTGCAGCTGATAAGCAATATTTAATGGGTGATATGGGGTAAACAATACATCTTCATTATGGTGGATAACACCTAATTTAAAAAGATCTCTTCCTCTTTTGCCTGCCGGTCTCCCCTCTTCAAAAGAGTTAATTCCCTTGATATATTCATTGATGTATTCTCTTGCACGTTCATCAATTTCATCGTTCATATAGCTTAAGCTTGGAGTCGTTTTATGTGTCACATACGAATTGATCAAGCGATTATAGGCATCTAATAATTTTGGATTAAGATCCAGATCTACTGGATGCAGCTGGTCGGATTCTAAAACCGCACTCTTTAATCCTTTTTCCTTCCACTGCTCTTCCCATTCAAGATATTTTATAAATTCATTACTTCCATAAAATACAGAGCTTCCAACCCTTAACTTGCTACCCTCTCTATGAAAGATTAATTTTTCCTCTCTTTTACGTTTCCAAAGGCGGAATGCAGTAATAGGGACATTGCTCTTGTCCTCGATTATAAATTGAACAGGGACAGTAACTTCCTGAGAAACAAAATGAAGCTGCAGCGGTAATTGGTTCTGCTCATTAAACAGGTCACTATTTAATGAAATCTCTAGTAAATCATCATTATTAATATGAATTTGCTGACCTACTGCATTGATCTCTACTTCCCTTTTCGGATAACCTTCTGTTCCAAGTAGATAGGTTTCCTGGTCCGTCAGAATATTGATCGCCCGGTTCTTCGTATCGACGAAATAATCAATCTCCAGAAACGAGCACTGTTGAACTGAAAGAGGAAGGACAACTATCTGTAATTCACAACCTAAATTCGCTTTTCCGTTATGTTTATAAGTGATCCTAATAAATGTAGGCTGAGTCGGGTTCGATAAACTGCATTGGAGGCTAACGTTTGTTCTAGCTACTTGAGAATTGACTTTCGCTTCTGTTGTAATTACTTTGAACTGGTTGGACTGCAGGCTTCTGCTTTCTCCTTCCACTAAAAAGGAAAAGGATAAATTAATTTCTGCTTTTTTATCCGGATTGAAGATAACCACATGCCGTTTTCTCTCTCCAGCAGCTGTCTGCTTGTTAGGCTTATTCCACATATAAAGCTGATCTTTTAGATCAATCTGCTTAAGCTCAACGGTTTGTTTTCCTGACTTCTGAGCTTCTTCATATGCTTTCTTTACATCCGTATAAGGAGTATTGGTCCATTCCTCTACATTTCTCAGTTTTGGAGCAACGCTGGTCGAGAGCTTCTTCTCTAATTCCTCACTCTCCAAACCTAAATCATGAATATGACGGACAAACTCAAACAGTTCACGGTTCCTAGATATTCTTTCTTGCATTTCTTTTTTACTGTATGTGCCCAGATCTGGGTCTTCGAATAACCCGAAATCCTTGTATTCGCCAGGGTCTATTTTCCCTTTGGAGAGAGCCGTAAATATTTCTTCGAAATCAAAAAAAGTAATTTGCTGAAAGCTGGATTCAGACGAAATCTGCTTCTTTCTCTCTGAAAGGATGGTCTGATCTACCTTATCTAATACACTGCTATCGATCTTCTCCTGCAATCCTGCCTCAAATGTTTTAGGGTGTAAGGGCATACCTTCTTTTTGTAAATCTGTACTTCCCCCTTGAATGGAATCTAACTGTTTAAATACAATACTTAGTAATGCAGTATCTTTCCAGATTCCCTTCTGCTCTCCGACCTGGTTTCTCAGCGTTACCAAAAAGTCCGGATTAACTTCATCGGATGTATAAGCAATCACTAAATTCACATTATTTATATCTATACTAAAAGAATGATAAGCTGAACCTTGGTTATGTTGATATACAAACGGCGTACTGATCCATTGGTCACGGAGTGACTCAGCTAAAGTAAGGACTTCCTCTTCATTTTCTAATTGAAGAAAATATCGCTGCCCGGGTTGAATGTTTATATCACTAAAAAAACTAATCAATAGATTAGATACATAGTTATAGAATTGGTTTGACATATTGCGCATCCCCGCTATCACTTTTTTTATCAATGAAGTTCAAATTATCTAACGTTTCCAGAACAACCTTCTTGGAATGCCGATCTAAGGCTACGCCTCTTTTCTCATATTCACTAAACAATTGATTAATAGGTATACGCTTATCCTTAACAGAGACGGCAGTCAGCAAGAGCAGCATTTCATGATTTAGCATTAAAATCGTTCCGCTGCTTCCTCTTGTTCTTAAAAACTCCGATCCGAAATGCTCAATACTGTTGCCATAACCGATGCGTGCTCCTTCATTCATACCTTCTTTAATACTTTCGAACAGTACACGAAATGCCGTTTTAAGATCTCCTGCCTGCTCTTTAGGAGTGACTCTCTCACCAAAAATCCCTCTATATTGCTCGATCCAATTGTTCACATCACTCAAATACTCCTGCTCTTTTTCAGAGCCACTGAAATATTCTATGAGTTCAGGATAAGTAAAAAAACTATCGTTTGTATTTCCATGGAACGTACTTAACTGCGACATGGTATGAATATGAGGAAACAAAAACGGAGATCTCTGTTTAATTCTTTTGAATCCATCCACATCACTAGCTGCCTTTCTTCGTTTAGAAATAACCCCTTCCCAATCAAGCGCATAGTAAAGAGGCGTGGACGCGGTGTAATCACCTTTATCGAACTGCTCAAACTTCAGCATTAACTGGCATATATAGGTAAATAAATAAAAGTGAGTCAAAGTAGGTAGTGATTTGATAAAGTATTCGTGATGACCGCTTATGTAAATAAGATCTTCACAGTACAAATTATTCAAAAATTCCAACTTACATTGATAAATAGTTTCTGAAAAACTTCCATCCGTTGATCGATTTAGAGCCCCAATGATTAGCTCAGATAATACATCCTCTGTTTCTGTATCTTTAAATATATTCGCGATCCGCTGATCATTATTAACTAATACATCAGAAGCACATTTTGCTACTTTACGAAATAAATTGTCAGAATCAGACCCCTGCAGGTAATTATATATATAAGGATGTATTAATTTAATATCACCCTTTTCCCCATATAAATAATGTTGCAGAAAGTTTTCAAGTTCGTGCTGAAGGTGATCCTCCGGATTAATACTTTCTGCAATTCTATGAATAAAGGGATCTACTCCAAGAGCATCCAGTGAACTCGTTTTTTGTTTTTTTGTTTTAATCTTCGTAATATTACGAACATAATCTCCCAGAAGCGGCTGAAAACTACCCTTCACATATTTCTTAGTTGTAGCAAAGGGAAGTACTTTTTTTATCTCACCTTCATTGTGTGAGGGTGGTTTCTTTTTGGTCAGGTTACGATTTATCTCTTCCGTTTTTAAGATCGGCATTACATGTTCCCTCCGGTAAATGAATATCCAGAAAATTCGTCTTTGCTCAAGTAGAAAATTTTATTATCAGTAATATAGTGAATTAGAAGCTGATCTTTCTTTTCTCCGCTACGCATTAATTTTTCAATAAATTCAATAAAGTGAACCATTTCCTCTTCATCTTGTCTATTAGGCCGGTAACCATCCAACACTCTTCTGAACAGATGGAAAAGAGTGTAGTCAATCTCTAAAAGATGAACCGAGCCGCCAATTTCAAAAGCGATATTGATCCGATCCTTAAAGATCTCCAGTTTTTCGCCGATCTGCATTTCTATATGTTTAATATTTGGGCTTAACTTCATTCGCTGTGCCAATCTGTACTTCTCATGAACAGGACTAATATAGATATATTCTTCCTTAGGTGTTCCTTTCCACTGATAGATTACACTTTTAGTTTCATTGTAAATTTCACGAATCGAATCCATATCTTTTGCATTAAACCCGTAAAGTCTATGAGTATATAACTTATAATCCTGATCTCTAGTCTTGTCAAAGAAGTCCTTATTTTGTAAATGGGCAGTCAGGATAATTGCATCAGAGATTTTATTAAACGCATGGTGATCAACCTGTTCATTTCCTTCCCAAAATTTCAGGAACCAGTGATTAGCAACATCATCATGGATATATTCTTTAATCACTTCCTGCTTATTATGTAGGGAATGAAGTGCCACAATTAACTCGTCAATCTCCTTAGAACGGATCCGATTAAGAGGACTAATCTTATGGAACCATTTCAATAGAACCGAACGATCTTCCCGATTGAATAATAAGTTAGGTGTCATATTGTCCAGTACATCATATTCATCCATTTTCACGATGCTCATCGGATGATCCGGCATAATAATATCAACTATAAAATTCAAGTAAGTACGTGCCGAAATGACTAATTTATACTTAATGATGATCTCAATAACCAGCTCTAATATCGATTTCTGTATTTGTTCATTCTGTAAAAGCTCATAATTATAGTGAGCGATGGTATAAACACTTGATTCTAGATCCTCCTGGTGTGCCAGATAGAAAGGATTCTTCTCAGATTTCATAAAAATCTTATTCATAAATTCACTGTAAAAATCAGAAGTTGGGCCTTCTGCAGTCAGCTCATAAGGATGGTAGTCTCCAAAGCTCACCAAATCGAAATGTTCAGAGGTAAAGTAAGGTGTCAACTCTGGTGTGAATAATTTACTGTTTTCTATAAAAGAAGCTAGTTCTTTAAACTCAGCATTATTTGGATCATATAAAAAATTATGAAGAACACCCATATTAATGGCTAGTATCACTTTTTGATTGGATGTACTCAAATTCTGATCTTTAAATCCTTCAAGTGCCTTCACCAAGGTCTCCATCGCATTCATTTCTGGAGAATAACTTTCGGTTGCATCGTTGATAATCGTATACTCTTTGATCAGCTCAGGACGATGCGAGCGCAAGTAAGCAAGCAGATGGGATTTTCCATCGCCTACACTTCCGCAAATAAATAATAAATTGGAACCCTGCTGATCAAGTTTTCGCTCTAGCATTTTCTCTACTTGTGCTTGTGGTCCGCGCTTTACATGAAGATAGTCTTTGTAATAAGAGAAGGATCCTGCTGATTCTACAGCTTCTTTCGAAGACTCCTGAAGGCGCTTTAACTCCCGGATTAAATAGCTCTCTCCCTTAGGAAGATCTTTATTTAGAATAGAAATCTCTTCTTGGTTTATTTCTTTATCGGTAGGTTCGGTTTTCTGGTCTCGTATGAGCCCATTCTCTTTCAGATACGATTTAACCATCGATTTTATTTCCGAGGCATTCAAATCAGATTGAGGCTTAGGTTCTTCATATTTAGGAGCTTCAAAGTACTGTTTCGAATATAGCTCTAAGAACCATACACCAACACTGTGAGCATTTTTGTGTGCGGAAAACACATCAGGGTAGGTAATATCTGAACCATCATGTGCTGCCTTATTGCCAATCT
The DNA here is from genome assembly GCF_037974265.1 of Paenibacillus sp. FSL R5-0623. Taxonomy (NCBI): domain Bacteria; kingdom Bacillati; phylum Bacillota; class Bacilli; order Caryophanales; family Paenibacillaceae; genus Paenibacillus; species Paenibacillus sp. FSL R5-0623. Next base: position 6,913,523 of record NZ_CP150233.1, read on the forward strand.
TTCTGACGGAGTTCATTGCCAGCTGAATATCTTGTCCTACAAATCCTTCTGCCACGAGATAACTAATCTTATCTACAAGTTTTGCATATACTATGGATGGCATATTAATATTGTCCTTCTCCAATTCCAGCACCTTGTTAATAACTAACTCTAAGAAGGTTCTTGCTTTAACCGCAGCACTGCCCTTATCTTGAAAGAATAATTGGTTCATTAGTCCGAATTCTCTTGCTGCTTCTGGAGATATAGATTCTAATGAATCAGTCAATGCTCCTAAACTCATAAAATTTACTCCCTTTATGATTTTCAAAATCAAATGTATTTAAATCGATATCCCTATAACGTATCTTATTATTTCATTATAATGAATTGTTTTTGAAAATACCTCTAAAATCTATCTTTAAATATGGATTTTGTGAAAAAATTAAACAAATTAGTAGTGCATATCTCCTATTTATGGTTTCGTAAAAAGTAAATGATCCTATGGACATATAGCAAATCGACAACCAAGCCGGGCTATGAAACAGGCGAGCATAGATCTCATAACGAAAAAACCTCCCGGCTTTCAATATGTATATTTTAAAGTAAAAAACACCTTTTCCAGGCGGCTTTAAGGTCCCTTACTTGTCACAATTCACAAAATGCATTAAATGAAGATCGGAAGCGGCATTCGATGCAATTTTCCCCACACCATGCTAGCCGCCCATGAAGTTTCTTTAGATTCATCACTTTTCTCTAAATGCACACTCTTGTTATATGTATAACTACCCCCATATATCTTTTGGGGAATGGCTTTGTCCATTTTTAGTTTGGCGAATTTACTGTTGGTGTACCTTATTTCGAATTTGCCTCATTTAATGCTGATGTAGTTGTTAAACAAATTGAAATTTGATTTATTATTTGGTTCTCAAGAAATAAAAAGGTCGAACGAGAAGTATCATAAGAATGAAATAAGCTACTTGTTATCAGAGAATAAACTATTGGGGTTGACTGCCAAAAATATATAAATTATTATATGCTCAACATTTACGTCTTTAAAGTCAAAGCCAGGCACAATATCCGTAAACAGAAAAAATCATCACATTTTAAGGCACCCTACCGGATGCCCCTAAATTAATTATATATTTACTTCTTTATTACTTATCATTCACTACTATTTACTGCTCATTAAAATTCAAGAGGTCTCCCTTAGTAAATTTCGCTCTATTTATGGTACGGTTCCCCCCGATTTATCTTCACTGCGCGATAAATCTGCTCCACCAGCACCAGCCGCATAAGCTGATGCGGCAGGGTCATGCGCCCGAAGCTCAAGCGCTGCTTCGCGCGGCGCAATACCTCATCGGAGAGCCCGTGGCTTCCTCCGATGACAAACACGACATGGCTCGTCCCATACGTGCCGAGCTTGTCGATCTCCATTGCCAGCTCCTCTGAACTCCAGAGCTGGCCATCCAAAGCGAGCGCGACCACGTGCGCCTCGCTCTTCACATGCGCGAGGATGCGTTCGCCCTCGCGCTCTTTTACCGCCCGAACCTCAGCTTCGCTCAGGGTATCGGGCGCCTTTTCGTCTGCGACCTCGATCATCTGAAACTTGATGTACGGGGCGAGACGCTTGGCATATTCCTGAATGCCCAGCGTTAAATATTTTTCCTTCAATTTGCCTACGCCAATAATCTGAATAAACATGAAATTCATTCCTCCTAAATTGTCTTGCGAGATATTCTATAAGTAAGATGCTTCATCGCATCGTTTGTTCCAACTGTATTATACCTATACTACACATTTCTCCAAATTCTAACGAATCCCACACACCTTATTCAGCCCCATTTCGGCTACTTTAAAATCTAACGAATCTGAAACACGCTATTCCGCACCCACCGAGCACTCCCCACCACTTTCGAGGCCATTTCAGCAATCTAACGTGTCTACGATTCGTTAGATTTCAACCAGGCTGTGTTTGCCCCAATTAAGACGTCTCCGGTTCGTTATAGCAACTTCACCGGTCCACACCTACGTCCCTACCCACATCGCTGTTACCCAACGTCACTTTCCCCCATGCTCGGGCTTCCATTTCTATTACCTACAACTTGCACCTTTACTACAACTGAGCTCCTTCCCAAATCGGAACTCGGCACCTACACCTACCTTAATCTTCCCCTACCCTCGCCTACTCCCACGTTAACCCCTACGTCCCCACCCATCTCCACGCTGCCTAACAACCACCACCAATTCCCCACACAAAGACAAAAAGAGCGCTCATCACGCTCTCCTTGGCTTCTTGCTGTGATGTTCATACCGGATGGAAAGTCAGCCTGAAGCGCCACATTAAGTCACGCCTCCAGCCGTCTAAGTCCTACAGTACGCTAAACGACGAGAAATTCCGCATGCTGTTCGCACTCTGCGCACTTCGCAGGCGGGTCCCAATCGGCAAATTCCGTCTCCTTCAGATCAACGATATCTGGAGCGTCCTCATACTCATCGACAAACATGTCAATGGCAATGTCCACGTGTTCTTTGCATACAACGTACATCCGTTAAGCATCCTTTCTGTAACCAGCTATGTTCCCGATTCACAACCGCGTATCCCATTACAGGATAGCCACTTCTCAGTTCTATCACACCTGCCGCCGAAAAGAAACCCCTACACGCCTAATGACAGCAAAAACATCCCTCCCACATAACAGGATAAGGATGTTTGCCTTTTACTTATACCGTTTCTAGAAGTCCATCGTTCAACTTAAGGCCAAGAAATTTCGCCTTTAATTACCTGAGCGCTCGTCTCCAGATCGCCTGTATTCGTAAAGTCCGGATATGCTTTTTCCATGGCTGCAATCAGTTCTTTAGAATCTTTGGCTGTCTCTGCCTCTGCTTCGAACTTAGCAATATAATCACGAGTGAATGTAACACTCGATATATCCCCGGCACTGGTACCCAGGTAATGACCTGGAATCACTCGCTCTGGATTCAATGCAATAATTTGGTCTAGCAATTGGCGCCAGTAGTCACGGCTCTCTGGCGTTTGGTTATCTGCAATCCAGACATGCGAATTTTCGTAGACAGGAACACCACCAAGAACAGTCTTAATGGAAGGAATCCACAGGAACGTATGGGATGGATCGGAACCATCTAGACCGATAATCTCTACGGTTTCCCCATCTACAGTCAATTGAGCACCGTCAAGTACGTCCGGAACAATCTGTGCAGTTGGTGCATTTTCTTTCAGAATCGGATTCCAATACTCATTCTTCACTTGAATTGTTTCCTTGATTCCTTCCACCGTTGCTGGAGTCGCAACGATTTTTGCATCAGGGAACGCCTCACGGATTACCGATAGACCGAAGTAATAGTCCGGGTCCTTGTGGCTGATATATACGGTGGTCAGTTTTTTACCCGTATCTTTAATCATTTTGACCAATTGCTCGGCATCATTCTTTTGGAACTGCGCATCAACGAGCACGACTTCAGTTGGACCTTCAATCAGATTTGATGAAACGCCAAAAATGCTGTTTTCCCCAGGATTATAGGTAGTCACTTTCAGCTCCACCGCTGGTGTGTTTGTTTCCTCGCTCTTTGTATTTCCAGCACTAGCAGCATTGGATGAAGAGTCTTCCGTATTTTCGGTTTTACTTGCTGTACCCGCACAAGCACTCAGAATTAACATGAAACATAGAACGAGCATAACGCCCATTGATGATTTTTTAGTAAACATTTAATTGATCTTCCTCTCTTTATGTCGCTGCCATTCATCCATATCAATGCATCTAGCAGCCAATTCGTTGATTATTTATTCCGTCCTATAGTCTGGTTGTACAATTGCTTCGACTAACATTATTTTAGTATGATAATCCCCCTTCAAATCATTATATGTAACAATTATTGTTACAACTTATATGATGTAATGATTATAGTTACAACTAACTGTGAATGTCAAGTTATTTATTCAAAAAATCTACTTCTAATAACTTTTCCGCTACTCACAAACATTATAAAAACAATAAAAAAACCAACCAGAATTTTCTAATTGGCCCCCACTTAACTTCCCCTAACCCTGTAATACGCCTTATTCCAAAGATTCAGACTCTTCATGTCCAATACTAATTTTACTTCAATCCCGACTGCGCCTTCGTTAACAGCTTCCCGCCTTGAAAAGCAATAACGGCATTGGCACCATTGCCGGCTGTGCCTTTATAGTTGTAAACCACCATATTCTCCGCTTCACTCAGTGCTTCACCTTCGCCGCCAAGGATCTCGATGACATCTTCCACCGACATGCCAACCTCAAGCTTCTCATACTGGGCAAAGGTAATCAGCACCCCATCGCCTTTCCCGGCCGATCCGTTGTTTCCCGATGTTACAGGCGTTTGACCACCAGCCTCACCTACCGCAATCACATTTGTACTCAACTCATTCAACTTGGTCTCAAGTGCTGCGATCTTTTGCTCCTGCTCAACGCTCTTGGCTCCCTGCTCCACCAGTTTCTTCTCAAGCCCTGCAATCTTCTCTTGCAGAGCACTTGTATCTACAGATGCTCCTGTCGTAGCTACCTCAGACCCACAGGCAGACAGCATGAACAGGGACAGCGCCAAGCTCGTTCCCCCAAGCATCTTTTTCTTCAAATGTTTCATTAGAAATACCCCTTCCATTCTGAAATAAAATCAGATCGACAAACAGATGTTATTGCATCAGCGACCGTCTCCAAACATATTGACAACAGTTTACCATAGCCCAAGTCGTATGTATCTGCTCCTTTGGCTCCGGGTCTAACTGATCATGGGAACATAAAATGGTTGATCTACTCATTTACTGTCGAATGAACACGTCCACTCATAATAACTAAAAAAGAGTGGTCAGTTGATCTGATCACTCTTCTAGCATTCCCTATTTCAATCCGTGCAACAGTATGGGCTCGTTAGGCTCCCTTTACTCCGGTTTATCCGTCAACTTCACCGATACTTTCTCAGCTTTGCCATCCCGGTAGAAGGTCACTTCAATTGTATCCCCAATCTTCTTCTGATCGTACAGATATTTCCGCAGATCGAGCGTGGAGGTAATTTTTTGCCCGTCGAATTCCGTAATGACATCATTCAGCTTCATGCCCGCATCAGATGCCGGACCGGATGCTTCCAGCACAACCACACCGCTGTCCACATGAGATGGCAGCTTCAGATCCTTACGCTGCTCGTCATCCAGTGGTGCATAAGGGTTGCTCAGATCTACCGTGTACACGCCCAGGTATGGACGAGATACTTTGCCGTTCAGTAGCAGGGAATCTACCGTTTTCATCACTTCGTTCATCGGAATGGCGAAGCCGAGACCCTCAACGCCCGTATCCGAGATCTTCATCGTGTTGATGCCAACCACTTTGCCGTTCAAATCCACCAAAGCACCGCCGCTATTGCCTTCATTAATCGCCGCATCCGTCTGGATCACGTTTTGCTCCCAGTCGTACACCCCGTCCTGATTAATTGATACAGGTAGAATACGATCCGTGTAACTGACAATACCGGATGTCAGCGTACCGCCCAGACCAAGCGGGTTCCCGATTGCCAACACCGTTTGACCCCGCTGAAGTTTGCTGGAATCACCAATCTCCGCGACTGCACCTAGCCCTTTATCTTCTGCGGATAATACCGCAATGTCACTTACACGGTCTTTACCGACCAGCTTCGCTTTATGTGTCTCCCCATCTACGGTCACAATCTCCAGATCACTCGCACCCTCCACAACGTGGTGGTTGGTCATAATATAAGCCTTGCCATCTTCCTTCTTGAAAATGACCCCTGAGCCCAGCGCCGAATCTTCCATCGATAGACTGCTACCCGTTTTATGGTTCACAATGCTCACCACGGAAGGACGAACATGGGCTGCTGCCTGGATAATCCGGTCGTATGGATCAGCTGTCTGTGCACCGCCTCCACCACCATTACCTGTAGCATTAGCCAGCGGTAACGAAGCGGGCTGTGTGATGAAGCTAAACAGCATGACGGTCACGATGGAGCTGATCACCGAGCTAATCACAGCTACCTTCACTGTGGAACTGATTCCCGTTCGCGATCTGCGCGGATTACTCCAGCGGTCACGTCCACGTGCTCTGCCTCCAGGGCGGATGATCTGAAGTTTGCCTTTCTGTTCAGGTTCGGCGCGTCTTGATACTTTGGTTGAATAAAAATCGTCTCCAAACAATCCCATCGTGATCCTCTCCCCTTCGTTGTCACGCATCAAGACCCTGACTGCCGCCTAAGTTGTCGCATGGATCAACGATGGAGTTCTCACATACACCACTCCGCCAACAGACGAACCTTCCGATCGCTGTTACTCACAAATTTTTTTGATCCCCTCTTCCAAGGTGAAAATTTGTTCATAGCGTATGCTTCCGAAGCAGCTTTCTTTCAGAAAGCTTTCAGGCGATCGCTCTGTTTCTTCAGGTTTCTTCTGTCGTCTTCGTTACGTGAAGACTCCACCGGTTTCCCATGCTTTTTTGCAATTTTATAAAATGGTCTTGCATATCGCCGCATCCCGGCATCAAATCAAGATACAGCGTCTATGTACAACAGAACGGACACGCCATTCTGTCAGTGACTCTATCAATCATGCTCTCGCATTCTATGACATGCCATTTCACACGCAAAACAGCCAAAATCACAATGCTCCTCATATACTAAACACGTCAAATCACAAAAAGTTGCATATTTACGAAAATTAAAGCAAATTTCCGCTATAACGCGCTTAACAATAAAGGTCCATAGTATCTATCACCACAAAATCCGGTCCGCTAAGCGCCATTTTGGCAAATTTGAAGAACTTTTTCACCCCTGCATAGTCACAGGTTCAGCATACACGTCTCATCACACAAATGTTAGCGGCAAAAAGAGGAATGTTTTCCATCAAGCCTGACTACAATAATAGTAAAAGACAATTCGAAGCTTCATAGAGGAGGATATATATGGATCGCACACGTACACTCACAGCCATGGATGAAGTTCATATGGCGGCCAAGCTGGCCGATCTCAAGGAAGAACACTATCGTAATACCCTTGCACTCAGCACCATCATTGAACTGCTTATCGATAAAGGCATTCTGACCCGCGAGGAAGTCGAGCGCAAAGCCGCCGAACTTGACAGCTTTATGGCTCACCCACCCTATCCCATGGCGTAGGACGGTCGTAATACGTATCACAGAGTTTGAACTCATGATCCCGATAAAAGCATCCACGGCTCTCCATCGCGTCGCGCACCGACATTTTCGCCAAGTCCATCATATTATGATCTCGGCTAAGATGTGCCAGATACGTGCGCTTGATGCGTCCGTTCATTAGTTCACTAAGCGCTACCCCTGCCGCTTCGTTCGACAAATGCCCAATGTCGCTCAAAATCCGGCGCTTGGTGTTCCACGGATAACGCCCCATACGCAGCAATTCGACATCATGATTCGCCTCCAGCACCAGTACGTCAGAATCAGAGATCGCATCGCGAACCTTGTCGCTCATGTACCCAAGATCTGTTGCAACAGACAGCTTCTCCGTACCATCATCGAAAGTGTACCCTACCGGCTCAGCCGCATCATGCGAGATTCCGAAGGATTCCACGCGCAGTGACCCAAAATCATGCTTTTCACCCGTCTCAAATACCCTCCGGTTTTCCTCTGGAATCGCCCCAACCGACTTCTCCAGTGCCGCCCACGTATTCAGATTTGCGTAGATTGGTAAATTATATTTCCGAGACATCGCGCCTAGTCCTTTAATGTGATCGGAATGTTCATGTGTAACCAGAATCCCGTCCAGTTCTGCCCCAGAAATCTCCCTTTCCTGAAACAGTGCATCCAATCGCTTCGCACTAAGACCCGCGTCAATCATGAGAGATGTGCCCCCATGCTGTATGACTGTGGCATTACCTGTCGAACCGCTGGATAACACGGTAAAATATATCCCCATAACGCATTACTCCCCTGGTTTGTCTGTCTTGGGACTGAATACATCCCCACTGATGCCCTGCACGTACAACACTTCGCCACTTTCCAGCACGAACCGCCATGCCGGCATCGCTACCTGTATATCTGAATTGAACAACTGGCCGTAATAGCCTAGCTGAATATCTTTGACAATTGCATCATTTGGCAAAAAGTTCTCGATCAGCGTTCCCAGCGCCTTCGACGCCGGAAGCACCTGCTGATCGCTCTCCTCTGCGGTTGTAATCCGCACTGGAGTCTGACGGTAACCCGTTATTTTCTGGTCGCTGTAGAATAGCTCCAGACTCACATTGAAGAGCGGCCATTTGCCATCCACCAGTGGGTGAAGCACAAAAGCTCCATCCTTGGCCATCAGCTGATCCAGCCGGTATGTCCCAATCTGTGGAATCTCACGCTCTAATGCATCTTCCAGTTCACTCTGCGAGAAGATCAGCTTGCTATCTACAGGCTGTTCCAGTTCCATATCCACACCAGCCTTGTCCTCTTCAATGAACTCATAGGACAACTTCGGCAGCTTCGGCGTTTCATTTGGAATCGGAGCCAGCACCTGAATGCCCTTCTCTTCCATCGCCTGCTGTGTGTTATCTGCCAGTGAGGTGAAGTCCAGATTGGCTCCGGCCGTCTCCCGCGCATCCATCCAGATCTGGTAACCCAGCACCAGATTGAGCAGCAGAAAGGCATAGATCAACACATTTTTTGCCCGTCCCCAATCCAAAACATTCACCTCCGTCCATTTGATAAAAGCAACTAATATCACACTGGCCCACTCCGCGGTCAGAACAACCTTCCGATCGCTGTTATCCCCAGATTTCTTGATTCCCTTTTCCTAAGGGAGAAATCCGGCGATAAAGGCGAAGCGTATGCTTTCGATGCAGCTTTCTTTCAGAAAGCTTTTGGCTTCGCTTCTCCAGCTTTTTTCTGCCCTCTCCGTTATCGTGTGACCTTACACCTCGCTCGGATATCGAATGACTCCATTACCCTACAACCCATCAAGAAACGGTGGTTTCCTCCCCGTTTCCAAAGCGGATCACCCATACCGGGATCAGCTTAAGTCCGTCCTCAATCGAAGAAGGACGATAAGCCGGGTATACGTCCACGACCTGGCGATTCTCACCTGCGACCTTTTTAATAAGAGCCTTCAGCTTGTCTCCGCCAGGCAACTTTACCGGTTTCTTCGTCTCTGCACCTTCGTTCAGGTATTCCAGCGATCGTTCATAACTGGATACCGTTTCCTGCTGCATCTCCATGCTGATCGTGCCAAAGCGGAACTGCATGGAATCCATAATCGGATAGCTGCCGTAATACTGCTGGAATTCAAGCTGTGTCTTGCTATCGGCGGTCTCCAGCATCATGCGCGACCTGCCTTTCCAGCCGCCATGCTGATTCACAAAATCAACCGCAGACAGTGCATCCTTTGCGGGATCAATCAGTCCCGCAGGCGGTGCCGCTGGATCAGTGTAACTGATCCAGCGCTGCTCTTGCTTCACTTGCAAACTACGTTTACTGTCCGTATAGATCTCCGACCCGTCTTTTTCCCGTATGTTCCGGGTCATGCTTGGATCGAAGAACAGACTGCGCTGCATTTGCTCAACCGTGAACTGCCCTGTTGGCACATCTGCCTCAATCGTCTCCAGAGCTTCGGCCGGGATATAATACCCGCCATCCATCAGCATATATGGCGTCCAGTTCGTACCGAAGTCAACATGCTGCTGCACGTCTTGTACTGTCAGGTCCGCCTGCGTTGCTTCGTATACCACGTCTCCCTTGGCGCTGAAGAACAGCGCATGGGCCTTCGTTTCATTTTTGGACGTATAGATCGAGATTCGGTTAATGGTCTCCCCTTGGAACAAGGAATCCGTCCCAAGCCTCATCACCCGCTGTAACAATGCTACGGGAATACCTTCTTTGAACGATAGCTCAAACCCAGGGTTCTCCTTGCGAATCTGATCCCAGTTCACCGATTGCACACTGCGGCGCTGAAAATCATCGAACGCCCGCCCCTGTAACCGCGAATAGATTAACTGATAGAACGTATTGCCAGGGTAAAATACCGTATGTTTATCCTCACCCAGATGAATAATCATCTGATCGGGGAAAATTAATTCTTCAATATTACGTTCCTGACCCATATTCTCCGTCTTCACATAGTTCGTCTCTGACGTCACAATGGAATCCCCGCCTCCAGGTAAACGGTAGATCAGGAAATAACTCTGCACCAGACTGGCGGCGACAAGGGCAGCAAGCACCAGGGATTTAATCCGTTCCTTCACGGTGCTCACCCCCTTCCTCGCGCATCGGCAGTGTGAACGTTACTGTCGTACCCAAGTCTACCTCAGACTCCAAAGAGATGCTTCCATCATGTGCCTTTACAATTTCCCGGGCAATGGACAGTCCTAGCCCTGTGCCTCCCATACTGCGGGAACGAGCCTTGTCAACCCGATAAAATCGCTCAAAAATGCGATCCAGATCGCGCTGTGGGATACCCATTCCGGTATCCGATACCGAGATGGCAAGTGTATGTTCATCACTGCGTCTAGCTGCAATCGTAATGGTGCCGCCTTCCAATGTATATTTCAGCGCATTGGACACGACATTATCCAGCACCTGATCAATCTGGTCCCGATCCAGCGGAACAGCCGGAATATCATTCTCTACAGACAACACAGGCTGAATATCCTTCTGATGCATCTGAAACGAGAATCGATCCGTCACTTCCTCCAGCATTTCCAGGATATCGGTTGGCTGTTTCCGTAGCAAAGCCTCTTTGGAATCCAGCCGAGATAGATGCAGCAGATCCGTAACCAGTCGTATCATTCGCTCCGTCTCGTTCTGAATAACACCAACGAAACGACCGGCAAGCTGCGGATCTTCCAATGCACCGTCATCCAGTGCTTCCGCGTAACTCTTGATCGTAGTCAGTGGTGTGCGCAGTTCATGGGATACATTGGCTACGAATTCACGCCGGGATGCTTCAAGTTCTTCCTGCTCCGTAACATCCTGAAGTACGGCAATCGTTCCCGTGATTCCCAGTTCACGTCGATGAACCGGTGTGAACGTCATCCGAATGACCACAGGTTCTTCTTGTCCTGCGGGTGCAATTTGCAGCAACGTTGATCCTGTGAAACCACTCGCGAGGGTTTCTGCATCCTCCGGATCAATACCGAGTAATATGGCGAAGTGTCTTCCTTCAATATCTGCAGGATGCATACCCAGAATGCTGCTGGCACGACGGTTTACGAGAATGACTTTACCGTACTCATCCGTAGCCACCACACCATCACTCATATTCGTGAGAATGGAAGTCAACTTCTCCTTCTCCTCTTCATTCTGTGAAAGTGCATCCCGAAGCCTGCTGGTCATATAGTTAAAAGCCCGACTGAGTTGACCAATCTCATCCGTGCCAAATACAGGTGTCTGCTGATCGAAGTTACCTTCTGCGACCGCTGTCGCTCTCCGCGTCACTTCCTTAATCGGCTGCGTAATCGTATGGGACAAGATCACGCCAAGCACCGCCGTTAACACCAAGGCAATCAGAATACCGGAGATAAAGATTTTGTTGATTCCCTCCATCGTGGAATACAGCTCGTTCATGGATGCCGCGATGTAGACCGCACCAATGATCTTGCCGCCGGACAGCACCGGCTTGGCGACGACCTTTTTGCGAACATTATCCTCGTCCACGATATATTCCTCATTGTCCCGAATGCCTTGCAGCGCACGGCTGACAACGGTCTGGGTATTTTTGCGCCCGACATAGTCCGAATGTGAACTTAGCGAGGTCGTCAGTACTTTGCCGCTGGCATCCAGCACCTGAATCTCGGCACCGTTAATGTTGAACAGGTTGTTCACCAACACACGCAGATTTTCCGTTTTGTCCTCGCCAGCCTCTGCTTCTCCACCCGCCATCGTCTCCCCCACGAGAACCGACAGCATTTCCGCACGCGCCTGCAAGTCTTCCGTAAAGTTGCTCGTTAGTGAGTTCTTCATCGCGCTCACAAAATAAACCCCGATCAATTGCATCGCAATCAGAATCAGCAGTACATAGATAATGATCAATTTCGCCTGAATCGTTCGGAAGAACGAAAATCGCGCGAATCGGCCCATTATATCCCCACGCTTTTGGCACTGCGCACGAGATAACCGAGCCCGCGGCGAGTCAGAATCGTTTCCGGTTTGCTCGGATTCTCCTCAATCTTCTCACGCAAACGACGGATCGTGACATCCACGGTACGTACATCGCCGAAATATTCATATCCCCACACCGCTTGCAGCAGATGTTCTCGTGTCATAACCTTGCCGGAATGCTTCGCCATATAATAGAGAAGTTCATACTCACGGTGGGTCAGATCAAGCGGTTCTCCGCCTTTATAAGCCGTATACATGTCCATATCAAAAGCCAGATCAAATAGTCGCATGACCTGCTTCTCTTCGTCTTCGTGCGCTTCTGCCGTAATCGCAAGCTTTTGCCGTCTGCGCATCTGTGCCTTCACCCGTGCAAGCAACTCACGCGTACTGAACGGCTTTGTCACGTAATCATCCGCACCCAGTTCCAATCCGAGCACCTTGTCGATCTCGCCATCTTTGGCGGTAAGCATGATGATTGGCATCTCCAGATGAGCGCGCACCTCACGACAGACATCCATACCGTCCTTGCCCGGGAGCATCAGATCCAGCAGCATCAGATCCGGTTTCTCGGATAACGCCAGTTCAACCGCACGAATGCCATCAAATGCACAGATGACCTCGTACCCCTCTTTTTCCAAATTAAACTTCAGAATGTCCGCGATGGGCTGTTCATCGTCCACCACCAAAATCTTCCCCTGCATCGGCTAAGTTCACCCCTATATCCTGCTTAATCCGCGTTAGCGTTTATATCTCTCTTCTATGTTTAGCTTGTACGAAGCCTGCTTGATTGGTTTCTCTAGTTTGTTGTTTATACTCTCTAGTTTAACATACCTGAAGCACTGTCACATCCCGATCAGGGGCTTGGAAGGTCTTTCATTTGAAAATTTTTTACAGCAGCAAAAAACAAGGCCAGCATTATAGCCAACCTTGCTCTACTTAAGCTCTATATTAGTTCAGATACGTTAACGGATTTTCTACCGTTCCATTCTTAATAATCTCAAAATGCAGATGTGTTCCAGTCGAACGACCCGTGTTGCCCATAACGCCGATACTCTCGCCTTTTTCAACCACTTGTCCAACCTTAACGCCAATGCTGTTCAAATGTCCATATAGTGTTTCGTAACCGTTACGGTGGTTAATAATGATGACATTACCATAACCGCTTTTCTGTCCTGCAAAAGTAATTACACCCTCATCAGACGCTTTCACATCGCGGTTACCTACCAGATCGACACCTTTGTGCTGGCGACCCCAACGTTGTCCAAAGCTGCTACTCATCGTTGCATTTGATACCGGCCAAGCAAATTCACCTGTGCCCTCACCAACAACTTTTGTTCCGCTAAGGACTACTTCAGTTACAGCTGCTTTAATCACTTCCTGACCAAGCCACTCTTCCTGAACCACTTCACCATTTTCTTTGGTTATACGGTACTGCATGCTTTTCAAGCCGCTTTGCCCTGGGCGCACGACTTTTGTTGTACCTGCTTTCAACTCGTCACTTTTGCGCACTTCCACTTGCGGTTTGATCTCAATCTGTTCAACAACCTGCTCAACCGACTTAACGGTTACTGCTGGTTTAGGCACGGTCAGGGTCAGCTCGTCTCCAATTTGAAGCGACGTTTCCTTGATGCCCGGATTATGCTTACGAATCTCGCTTTGTGTAATTTCATACTTGGCAGCGATCGAAGAGATTGTATCTCCTTCACGAACCACATAAGTTACAGGCGCGTCTTTACCAACGGTTAATGCTTTAACCGCCTCGGACACATCCCATATTTTGTTTGGATCAGCCTTCACTACATCCGTCGCAACATCTTCCTTGATGCCTACCGACTTCAGGGTTGTGCTTGGTCCCTCGTCTTTCTTCGAGGAGTTAGCCGATACCGACTTCGTCTTCAGCGAACTTCGCACAGCCGATGCCGATATGTATTTGCTCTGCACTTGTTCCAGGATTGCATCAGCTGTTGCCTGATCCTTCACGATACCAAGGACTTCACCGTCTACCTTGAGCTCTACACCTTTGGCGTAGGCTGTCAGCATGTCACCCAGTTTGTCTAGCGTCTCGTCACTGTTCACTTCAGGTTTGTACGCTCTTACCGTTTCGGTTGTGATGCCATCCGTGTTCAGCACCATCTCTGCATCCGGATATTTATGTTGATATTCCTCAGTTTTGTCTGTAAATAGTTGTTGTAATAGTGCCTCATCCGCAATGGTACCAATCTCGCTACCTTTAACCATTACTTTATAGTACGGTACGGTGTTTGCAGTAACATATTGTTTGCCTGCGAACCCGAGCGATGCTGCGATGAATACACCACATGCTGCTGTAATGATCCATTTGCGCGAGGCCAGAACGCGCTTCTTATTCACACTGAAGGTGGACATGCTCATGTTGTTTTTGTCTTCGGCCGTCCGGTGTTCCCCGGATTGTTCGTGTACCCGGTCTTTGCCCGGTTGGCGTATGCCTCTGAAACCTTTCATGATTCTCTCCTTTTCAGCACTTCTCAGTTCGCATTTCTGTCAAGACATCACCATCGTGTCCGTCCCATGCTCGTTGATACTTGTATTGGTTGTCCGCAAAATCGGACTTTAGCTGCGCTCTCAAAAGTGTCAAAATTTTAACCTTTTATCACACCCGTATACTTTAACACAGGTTTTACACTCATTTCAACTCTACACGTCACACCGCAAAGCCACGCCACGCTTGGTTTCCCTGTATTATCCATAAGGTAGTATGGCTGATCCATCACCCATTATGCCTCAACATCCGCTGTACTATGTACTTTTGTTCGCAAATTAAGACTAGGTTCTAAGACCCAGTGAAATATGCTTTATTTTTCATAAAAATACAAATAAAATCCCTCACCAGATCAACTCTGATAAGGGATTTCGTAAACAACCTGTTTGTGGTTTATTTTTAAACTGGATTTCATCTCATGTCACAATAGAAATTAACTTTCATGTCTCTATTCTTTGACTGCAAGAATTACAAATCGCTTCTGCTGTATTTCCCAGAATCCATTTTGCTCCATCTCCATATGAATATCCATTAACGGCTGACGGAACTGTTCTACCTTGAAATCAGGTACTTGCCACGGGATGGTCTTCAGATAATAGACCAATGCGCCTATATCATAGAAACGCTGCGCGGGAGTTGCTTCCCGTTGCTCTAGAATACGGAATCCACACTGTTCCAGCTGAAGAACAGCACGATCCAGCTCCCATCCAGCGTAATCCGCTGGCATAGGAATGCCAAGCCGCTCATTGATCTCCCTGCAGTCTGACCAACCTACCTGTTGAGTTAGAAACAGTCCACCTACCGATAGAATCCGCCTAACTTCCTGCTCATCATACGACTCATGCCGATTAAGAATCAGATCAAATTCCCCATCTGCGAAAGGAAGTTGCGAATCATCAGTCACTGGAAGCACCTTCACACCGAGCGGCTGTAAACGTTCCTCTGCAATCGGTATATTGGGGAGATATCCTTCCGTCGCACATGTGTACGAAGGAAGTGGAAGGAGCCTGGACAACATTTCTCCTCCTCCGGTACCCATGTCGAGCATTCGTTCTGTCTGATTCAACAATCGGCGCGCCATCGTTCCATAGGACCAAGGCAACATTCCGCTCTGGAGTCTGTCACTCCCGGTTACATAGCTAAAATCCCAGCCACTAAACGGTTGCTCCACCTCTTGCAGCCCTTGCTCGTATCGCTCTTTTGTTGCCTCGGCAAACTTTTTTACTGATGGTTCTGAATTAGAATGATATAAGTTCATGTTCAATACAACCTCCAATTAGTGTATTCATAAACAAAAGTCCATCGGTTACTCTTGAAAGCACCTATGAACGGAGGTCCACGAATTGGACTGGAGGTTTCTGCAATGTTGCCTAAACGTTTTTATATGTCGTGTTCTTTACCTTTATATTTCATACACTGTTCCCTCCTATAGGCATTTCCATTATTTATTTAAATAAATTATATTTAATCATCCTCGACAAGTCCATTACATTATGAATCAGGCGATGCCCGTCTATGAGCACGCCTGCTTTACCTTCCAATCTTACTCCGTTTGCAGTACTTCCATCAGGTTGTCGTACTCTTCACTGGTCAGGTACTTCGAGATCACCTGTTCAATCTCACGTAATTCCTGTTCCGTCAGGCCACCTTCCATGGCGCCTGAGATCTGCTGCATTTCTTTCTGCGGCAGCTTGTTCATTAGCAGGCTGAAGATTTTTTCTTTCTCCTCTGCTGGCAGCTTGTCCTTCGCTCCTGTAATGTCATCCGGTGATACAACAATGGCATCATTGCCTGAAGAAGCACCGTCGCTGGCCGCTCCGGTTCCATTGTCTGAAGTTGAACCACTACCCTGATCTGTTCCTGAGTCATTACCCGTGCCCGTATCCGTCCCATTGCCTGCACTTGTGCCTGAGTTTGATCCTACGGTCATATCTGTACCTGAACCTTCCCCTGTGCCCTCATTTGAGCCGCTCCCTTGGGACGCATTATTGCCTGCATCTACGCCAGATTGACCACTCTCTGTCCCATTCCCCATAACTGAAACAGCATCTTCCGGAACCTGCTCTTCGTCCGCTCCTGTCGGCTGGTCTGTCGTCCCATTTCCTGATTTGTTCCCTTCACTGGTTTTACCGCCCAAGGCACCTTGGAACATGGCGGTTAACCCCATGGGTTGACCTTCCCACTGAATATTGAAACTCGCGAGTAGCGACTTCGCATATGACTGTACAATTAATCCGGTCGTGAGCAGTGTCAGTGAACTGACCAGCAACACGGTTAGCACGATTTTAACAAACCACACAAGCAACTTCATTCCGTTCTCTCCCTCCAATTATCCCACCCGTCTAACATGCACATGTCCGGGTCTGTGACTCTACTGTTAACCAGTATTGACGGAAATCTCGGGATTATATCCGAAAAACATACAAAAAACCTCCAGTCATCGCTATAAAAGCAACAACTGGAGGCTTAACATGCCTAAGTCGGCAGAGGATTCTATTTAATAATTCAAGAAACAATCTCTCTATTTCTTCGATTACTCGTAGATTGGAAGAACTTGATTCGTTTGCTCACGGTTACGACCAACGGAGAAGATGGCAATTGGAATGCCTGTCAGTTCGGAAACACGTTTTAC
This sequence comes from Paenibacillus sp. FSL R5-0623, assembly GCF_037974265.1. Taxonomy (NCBI): domain Bacteria; kingdom Bacillati; phylum Bacillota; class Bacilli; order Caryophanales; family Paenibacillaceae; genus Paenibacillus; species Paenibacillus sp. FSL R5-0623. The sequence continues at coordinate 6,930,758 of NZ_CP150233.1, forward strand.
ATAATTCTGTGTGTTCACTGGCAGGTCTTCAAGTTTCTTCGCTCCAGTGATATCTTCGCTCCAGCCTGGCATCTCTTCGTATACCGCTTCACATTCTGCCAGCATTTTGAGGCTTGCCGGATAGTGTGTGATAACCTCGCCGCGGAATTTGTATCCTGTGCAGATTTTTACGGTTTCCAGACCTGTCATTACGTCCAGAGAGTTCAGGGACAGACCTGTGATTCCACTGACACGACGCGCGTGGCGAACAACAACACTATCGAACCAACCTACACGACGTGGACGTCCAGTTACCGTACCATACTCATGTCCAGTCTCACGGATTTGGTCGCCGATTGCATCATGTAATTCCGTAGGGAATGGGCCATCTCCTACACGGGTTGTGTAAGCTTTCGCTACCCCAATGACTTGTTGAATACGAGCCGGGCCTACGCCAGAACCGATACATACGCCACCTGCGGACGGATTGGATGATGTAACAAATGGATAAGTTCCTTGATCAAGGTCCAACATAACGCCTTGTGCACCTTCAAACAATACTTTTTTGTCCTCATCAATATATTCGTTCAGAACAACAGATGTATCACGTACGTAAGGACGCAGAATTTCAGCATATCCGAGGTAATCTTGCAGAATTTCTTCCACATCAACAGGCTGGCCGCCATAGACTTGCTCGATGACACGGTTCTTTTCTTTGACCAGATGACGCAGTTTCAGTTCGAAATCTTCAGCATCCAGCAGGTCAACCATCCGAATACCAATACGAGCTGATTTGTCCATGTAACATGGGCCAATTCCTTTGCCAGTCGTACCAATTTTGTTCGGACCTTTGCTCTCTTCTTCCAGTGCATCCAATACCATGTGATATGGCAGGATGATATGTGCGCGCTCACTGATGGACAGGTTCTTCGTTGTAAAATCATTGTCATGAATATAATTAATTTCTTCGATGAGTGCCTTTGGGTTGATAACCATTCCGTTACCAATAACACACGCTTTATCTGTGTAGAAAATCCCTGATGGAATCATCGTCAGTTTATATTTTTTGTTATCAATCAGAATTGTATGACCCGCATTGTTACCACCTTGATAACGAGCCACCACATCAGCGCTCTCCGCCAAATAATCCGTGATTTTACCTTTTCCTTCGTCTCCCCATTGCGTTCCCACTACAACTACCGTTGACATAGTTAACATTCCTCCGTGGGTGCCTTGCGCACCTTTGTATTGGTCTGTCCGTCCTCTATCCCGGCAGGCATGTTACGCAATAAACCGACTGAGAAGCGTGCTAACGGACAGTAAAAATGTCCTTCCGTTACATTCAAGGGAAGGTTTGTGCTGCTTTAACGCAGCAGTATTAGTGTACCAGTACCCTTTTTCAAAGTCAAATCAAATGGCGAACAATTAGATATAGTACAACCGTAATGTTCGGGATTTACCCACTATTTCAACACAAAAAACCGGTGACTACAGTCCAAGCTTGCTTGACTGCTATCACCGGTTCAAGGATACCCATTTCAGTATAATCTATATCTGGTATTTATAAGACATATTTGAGTTTAGTTGCTCTAATGGTTGATCTTCGGGACAGACGATTTTGGCTTCTGGATCGAAGCCGTCAGCACCTGCCCATTACATCGCGAAGGCATCATTGTGTGCCCTCTCGTAATTGACGAATTTATTAAAGTTTTTCAGGAAGACCAGTTCTACCGTACCTACCGGACCGTTACGCTGTTTAGCGATAATGATCTCAATAATATTTTTCTTCTCGGTCTCCTGGTTATAGTAGTCATCCCGATACAGGAACGCTACGATGTCGGCATCTTGCTCGATCGAACCCGATTCCCGCAAGTCACTCATCATCGGACGTTTGTCCTGACGTTGCTCTACACCCCGGCTCAGCTGGGACAAGGCAATAACTGGAACTTCCAGTTCCCGGCCAATCTGTTTCAGTGTACGTGAAATCTCGGATACCTCTTGTTGACGGTTCTCCCCTGCTTTACCACGTCCACTAATCAGTTGAAGATAGTCGATGAGGATCATGCCAAGGCCTTTCTCTTTCTTCAGGCGACGGCATTTGGCACGAATATCCGCTACGGTAATCCCTGGCGTATCATCTATGAAGATATTCGCTTCTGACAAAGCTGCAATACCCATCGTCAGCTTCTGCCAGTCCTCATCACCCTTGAAGTCACCCATACGCATTACGCTGGCATCCAGGTTGGCTTCCGCACAGATCATACGTTGTACCAGCTGGGCGGCTGACATCTCCAGACTGAAGATGGCTACCGTCTCCTGTGCACGAATGGCAACGTTCTGAGCGATATTCAGGGCAAAGGCCGTCTTACCTACGGAAGGACGGGCAGCTACAATGATCAAGTCACTGCGCTGGAATCCGGCAGTCATTTTGTCCAGATCGATGAACCCGGACGGAATACCTGTTGTTGTACCCTTATTCTGATGAAGTGTTTCCACGCGATCGAATACTTCCATCAGTACGTCCTGTATGGCTATAAAACCACTACTGGAGCGACGGTTGGAGATCTCCAGAATGCGACGTTCAGCTTCTCCGAGCATCGCTGCAACATCTTCTCCGCCTGTATATCCTTCGCTCACGATCTGTGTTGCCGTACGAATCAGGCGACGCAGCATCGATTTCTCTTCAATAATCTGAGCGTAATAGTCTACGTTCGCGGCTGTAGGTACACCATGGGCTAGCTTAGCCAGATAACTAACGCCCCCGATGTCCTCCAACTCACCTTTATCCTTTAGAAGCGAAGTCAGTGTAACAAGGTCAATCGGTTGATTTCCCTCACCAAGCTGGATCATCGCTTCAAAGATTAATTGATGGGGTTTATCATAGAAATCCTCGGTTTGCACCCGTTCCATCGCTGTAATCAGGGCCTCGCCCTGCAACAGGATTGCACCCAGCACGGCCTGTTCGGCTTCCAGGTTCTGCGGGGGAATCCGGTCGAATAACATTTCTCCGCCCATCTTACTCTTCCGTTACCTGTACCTTCAAGGTTGCCTTCACTTCAGGGTGAACCTTGACAGTTACTTGTGTTACGCCGAGTGTACGAATAGGCTCGTCCAGCTCAATTTTGCGTTTGTCTACTTTCAGACCCTTTTTAGACAAAGCTTCTGCGATCTGTTTGCTGGTAATGGCACCAAATAGACGACCACCTTCGCCGGACTTCGCTTTCAGTTCAGTCACTTCTGCTTCCAGCTTTTTCGCAAGTGCTTCCGCTTCCGCTTTCTCTTCCTGTTTGAGTCTTTCTTCAGCCGCCTTCTGGTTGTCCAGTGTCTTCATGTTGCCGTCCGTTGCCAGACGTGCGATTCCCCGTGGCAATAGGAAGTTCTGTGCGTAACCCTCAGATACTTCTTTCACTTGCCCTTTCTTGCCTTGACCCTTCATATCTTTTATAAAAATGACTTTCATTCGAACAGCCCCTCTTCCTTTTCGATTTCAGCCAGTACGTTCGTCAGCCGTTTTTCTGCCTCTCCAAGCGTTCCTTCAAGCTGCACGGCAGCATTCGTCAAATGTCCGCCACCGCCCAGTCGTTCCATGACAACCTGAACATTCATGCGCCCCAGCGATCTCGCGCTGATGCCAATCAGTCCATCCGGACGCTCACTAATCACAAATGATGCGACCACGTCAGTCATGTTCAGCAATGTGTCCGCCACTTGGGCGATCATCATCTGTGAAATCTTGCTGCCAGGGTCGGTGACCGCCAGCGCAATGTTTCCATATACCATTTTAGCATGCTTTATGATTTCTGCCTTAGCAATATATTCTGACAGATCCTCTTTCATCAACCGCTGGATCATAATGGTGTCCGCACCGCTACGGCGCAAGAAGCCTGCCGCTTCGAACGTTCTGGACCCCGTGTGCAGTGCAAAATGCTTCGTATCCACCGTAATTCCGGCAAGTAGAGCCGTAGCTTCTAGCGGAGTGAATTGTACCTTATCATGAATGTATTGCAAGAGTTCGGTTACCAATTCGGCAGCAGAAGACGCATAAGGTTCCAGATAGATCAACACTGCATCATTGATGAACTCTTCACCCCGGCGATGGTGATCCACAACGACGACACGGGTAGCAGACTGTACCAGTTTTGGCTCCATGGTCATGGAGGCCTTATGAGTATCCACCACCACCAGTAACGTGTGCTCGGTCATCATCTGGGTTGCCTGTTCCGGTGATACAAATGCTTTGGACAACTTCTCGTCCTTGTTCACTTGCTCCATCATGCGTTCAATCGATGGATTAATTCCATCCAGGACAATTCGTGCTTCCACATTGTACAGACTGGCCGCTTTCCACACTCCGATGGATGCGCCGATCGCGTCCATATCCGGAATTTTGTGCCCCATGATGAGCACCCGATCGCTCTCCTGCATAAGATCACGCAGCGCGTGCGCAATAACGCGGGCTCTTACCCGTGTGCGTTTCTCCACTGCGTTAGACTTACCGCCATAGAAAGACAGGCGTTGTCCGGACTTCACGGCAGCCTGATCACCACCACGTCCAAGTGCCATGTCCAGACTGGACTGTGCCAGTTCTCCCATCTCACTGATGCTATCCGATCCAAACGCCAGTCCAACACTGAGTGTCATTGGCACTTTGAGGTCAGCAGTCATCTCCCGAACCTCATCCAAAATGACAAATCGGCTCTGCTCCAGTTCCTGCAAAGACTTATGATTCAGCATCAACAGATAACGATCAGAAGACAGACGGCGCAGGTACACTTCGTACCGCTTGGCCCAAGACGTAATTTCGCTGGTCACTCGAGCAATCAGCGCTGTACGCTGTTGATCGTCCATGCCTTGGGCAGCTTCGTCCAGATTATCCAGAACGAGAATTCCCAATGCAAGGCGTTCATTTTCATATTTATCACGAAGAATGGCTAGCTCCGTAATCTCGTATACATATACATACCGCTCCTGCGGGTTATGAATAACTCCATAATGCCGATCATCCAACTGGAATTCGTCATGCAACTCCTTGGATGAATGTTCCTTCGTCCCATCCTTCTTCTCTTTAGGCTGAGGAAGTTTGGGAAACATATTAAGTAGCGGATTACCCACCATTGTCTTCTCCTGGAACATCTCCGCGACAAAGCGGTTATGCCACTCTACCGTACGATCTTCGCTGTACAGCACAATTCCGAATGGAAGCATGCTGACCGCTTCCCCCTCCATCCGTTTGATCCGAATAGATAGGCCATTAATGTAGTCGTTAAGCTCACGGCGGAACGCGAGCTCCGCCTTAATCATGACGATTCCCAGCGCCGAAGCCAGTATCAGACTAATCAAACCAAGCGTCCAGTTATAAATGGTAACGAACATAACGAGCAACAGCAGCAGTATGAACGCCCATACGGTATAGTAGCCGTGCCAGCGTTTCTTCAGAAATTTAGGCATGACTCATCACCCTATCGTTTTGATTTCGATATTGCCTCACGAAGCGGGAACGCCAGATCGATAATTCCGATAATCCGAAGCGGACCAATGAAGAAGACCGCAGCCGCCAGGAAATATGGTATAACCGGATTCCATTTCTTTGTATGTGAGAGAAAGAAGAAGAAACCGATCGCTTGAATCATGAAGCCCAGATTAATTAACGGGGACAGATTCATGGCAATCATGGTCCAGTATGTTCCATCACTTTGTCTGGAAATCACTTCGATCAACAGTGCAAGGAAATAATACCAGATCAACGCACGCGGCATACGCCATTCTCTCGCTGGTGGCAACTTCGATACCACCACACCCATCACGTTCAGAATCGGACGAGCAATGGCGTGTGTAATGAAAGCCATTACCATCGATGTGACAACGAGAGCAAATGGAATCATAAGCTGTGTTTGTTTGGCAACATCCTCGGTCATCTCAGGTGTCCATGCAAACCCGTTGATCATCTGATTCGATGTATTGGTTAACGGTTCAATGGTCAATTTGACCACATCTTCAATATAACTGGACAGGTCGAATTGGAAAATGACACTGCCGACCAAGAGCAACAACAAGTATTCTGCCAACATCATGCCACTTCCCGCCATCAGAGCGAACAGGGCCGATTTGCGTGTTTTATACGCGTGACCCATAACGATCGCAGGCAGGGTAAAGATGAGCAATAGTAACAGATAGATGGGGTGGAATACGACCAAAATAACAGCTACGGGCACGAGATGCCATATAAATGATTTTAAAGATAATGAAGCATACAAAATAACTCCCGGAATCATCATAAAAAATATGGCAAGTACCGATAAAGGAGTTAACAGCGAAAGTAGCAAGAGCAGATAGACTGCGCTCCAAACAGCTGATTTAAAGCTAAATTTCAACAAATTCACCTCTTACGCATATGATCTTCTAGCGCGGAAATATCCTGGTACCAGTCTTCAAGCTGGTGACCTTCCTGTTTATGCTTTTTCAACTTCTCAACTAGCAGTGCATCCAGATCCTTGAAAGGAATACCGAGCCTGCGGCCCAATATGTAACTACTCATAATCAAACTGGCAAGACTGTCCCCGATTCGAGTTGTACTGCCTTCCCATAACGCCTTGAATAATCGGGATACCTGATCAAGCACTTCGGTTTTCAGCCATTCAATCACTTTAGCGCGTTTGGCTACATCCAGTTCTTTAGGCATTTGGCGAAAGTCACTCTCCCCCGAAAAAGCTTTATTCTCGATTATAGCATAAAAAGAGGGCCCGCAAAATTACCCCAAAAAGCGGAGAAGTTCTCCGAAACTGATGTCAGGTACTTATGCGGAGTCCTCCGTACATCCTAGCGACCTATATATTTGTAAAAAACTTCGAATGCGTCCCTGATTCAGGACTTCTTAAGTTTAACATGATACCGGACGGCTGTGATTATCCCTAATGACACAATAATGTTTAAATTCGTAACCACCTTACTTAGCCTTGATCGATTCTTTGGCTACAATGCCCTCACAGTACTCAATAATCTGACTCCGTCTGACAATACCAATGAACCGATCCATATCATCGACCACAGGAACAAAGTTCTGAACTTTAGCCAGATTAATCAGGTCCTCCATGTTGGCGTCAATGGATACGGGTTTAATATCCAAGCGAAGTGGAACGTCCTTGAGCAAGAACTTTGAAGCGTTTTCAAATGAAATCTTTCCCTCGGCATTCTTCATATACCACAGTAAGTCGCCTTCGGTAACGGTACCAATATATTTGCCTTCTTTATTCAAAATGGGTACCGCCGTAAAACGATGATATTCCATCCGTTCCAACGTTTGCCGCAGCGTAGAATCCGACGTCACACACGTAACCTCTTGTTTGGGTAGCAAAAAAAATGCGATGTTCATACCCTTGTGTATCCTCCTTGTGAATTTCTTCGTTCAACTTATCTCGCTCAACTTATATTATACGGATCAGAACGCAGGATGTTCCAAAAGGATAATAGTTCTCAGTACAAAGAAAAAAAACAGCAGCCCGCGAATAAACGTACTGCTGATTGTGGTCTACAACACATCATTGGTATGGAATTGGTTATTCAATCTTTTGCCGGTCAGGGATCATTACTTCACCAGCTGGGGTCGATTGATCCATCCAGTTGTTAATCAGCTCTTTGGCATATTGGACATCTTTCTCGTCAGCCTGACCATAATAGATACCGTCCTTTTTCATCCCCTCACCCAGAATGGTGAAGCTTGAAATCTGCGGTTTCTCCTGAGTAAGCACTTGTTTAGCCAGATCAATAATGAAAGAAGCTCGCATATCCGTCTGGAAGCTATCTCCCATGATCTGAATCAATTCCGGAATTTTGGCGATTTGATTCAAATTCAGCATCTCATTCGCCATCGAGTTCAGGAAAATCTGCTGCCGCTTGGTACGATTAAAATCGCTATCCTCACGGTATCTTACATAATACAGTGCTTCCTGCCCGTCATAGATCGGCTTACCGCCTTCAATCGTGAATTGCACATGATCCGGGTTCTTGTTCACAATGTCCTCATCAATTGGCAGTTTTACGCCACCAAGCGCATCAACCACTTTTTTGATTCCGTCGAAGTTGATCGTTGCATAATAACCCACATCAGCATCAAGAAATTTCTCCACCGTATTGATGGACATATTCTCCCCACCAAAAGCATAGGCATGCGCCAACTTATCATAATCATCTTCGCCGTCCTTGTTCGCATCCCGTCCTACAATCTGCACATACGTATCACGTGGAATGGATACCAGAAGCACACGGGATTCCTTGGGACGTACTACAGCATAGATAACGGTATCCGAACGTCCACGCGTTTTCTCATAGGCGCGTTTGTCCGAACCAAGCAGTAATACGGAGAATGGTTCCTTACGGTATACCGTTGGATCAGGCGTGTTATTGCCTTCTTGCGGTACATAAGAGCGGGATAACTGATCTTCTACCGAACCGGCGAGAAACAGATCAAATGCCGCTACAGCCAGTTGCTGACGGAACAAATAACCTCCGATTAACAAAACAACAAGTGAAACGAGCGTTATATATAGGCCTTTTCTTCTTTTCTTCTTATCTTTAGTTCTGCTTTTCATCCATTAATTCCTTCTTCACTATCGAAATGATACTGCCTGATATATAAGTTTCATCTAATATTTACACTAATAACGGAGAGGTCAGAAAAAACCTGAAGAAGCGTAGCGCTCGCCTTTATCACCGGATTTTTACCTTTTGAATAAGGTAATTTTAAAAAATCTGGGGATAACAGCGATCGGAAGGTTATTCTGAACTCGCAGTGATAAGTGTAACGATTCGTTCAACTTATATAATACCAATTAAACGTCTGGGTTGCCTTGTGACTCGGTGTCCTTCTGAAGTTTTCTCTCTCTGGAATCAAGACACCGCTTACGCTCGTTCTATTGTAATCATTGCAGGAGCAAGAAAAGTTACAATCCGGTTAAATTGAAAAGAACAGCGACTCCTTTTTAGCTACAAAAGGTACACTGTTCTCTTCATTTCTAACGTTATCAAATCAGCTTGTAGATACATCTTCCACATGATGACTCTTCTCTTTTTGACGCAGACGTCCCGTTATAAGCGCAGCTATCAGCGTAAGCACACTGAATACCACCGCAGACCAGAAAAGACCATTGTAACCCTGCCCTGTCGTTTGATGCACTGCCTGGAGCAACACCTCACGGATACCTTCATCAGGAATCTGGGACAGGCCCTCTGTCAGACTGGAGACATCACTCCCTGATGCCCCTCCCGAGGCATATTGTTGCAGCATCTCGGGCGGTACCTGAATTCCTTTGTCAGCGAATCCTGCCTGAATGTTTGATCCCAGATTAACGAAAGAACGTGCCAGGAATCCAGCGAAAATGGTAGGTGCAATCGCCATCGCCATCTGGCGGAATAACGAGCTGGTCGCTACCGCGATGCCTTTGTTGTTCTCCCCTGCCTGTTCTGTGACAAGTACGTTAACTGGCGCACCAAGCATCATACCGAAGCCAATACCTACGAGTGTACTCGCGATGACAAATTGCCAGATATGCTCCACCCATAGCGGAAACAGCAGGAATCCAATTGCAGATAGCAGCCCCGCAACGGATAACGTCCAGATTGGCCCTTTGCGGTCAACGAGGTATCCACCTCCACCTGCCCCGATGCCGGATGCCAGCGCGAGCGGAGTAAACCAGTACCCGGAAGCTGTATTGGATACGCCGAGATATTGTTCAACAAATCCGGGAATAAAGATCACCGAGGCCAGAATGGCTCCGGAGAAAAAGGCAATCAACAGCGTCCAGCGAAAGGACGCAATGCCCAGAAGTTGTGTCGATACAACAGGTTCACGTTCAGATCCTTCCAGCCTTTTTTCCATGAAGTAAAAGAGCACGAGAATGATCACACCTGCCAAGAAGAAACCGTAGAACATGGGTGATCCCAGGCTTTGAAGCATGTTCACACCGTCCAGATTGCTGAAGCTATACATTAAACTGAGTACACCCAACGTTAGGACAGCAATACCGCTCCAGTCCACTGCTGCACGATTCAGTTCCTGCTCTTCCTGAATAAATCGAATACCTGCAATGAATAGCAGAATGGCGATAGGTACATTGATCAGGAATAACCAATGCCAGTTGCCCGTAAGGTCCAGTATAAAAGCACCGACATTGGGTCCCAATATAGCGGCAACACCATTCATCCCTCCGAGCAGACCCAAAGCTGTACCCTGACGCTCCGCCGGGAACTTGCTTAATACGTATGAGCTGGCAATGATAAAAATCCCACCACCGCCCAAAGCTTGAATGACACGAGCAATCAGGAAAAAGGTAAACGATGTGCTCAGCGCGACGAGCAGGGACCCGATCCCAAACAACGCCACTTCAATCAAAAATAGTTTCTTGCGACCATAACGGTCCGACAGTTTGCCCGCAATAGGTACACTCACCGCAAGCCCAAGCGTGTAAAGCGTAATCGTCCATGCTCCCCATGTTGGCGACACACCAAATGATGCATTTAAGGTGGTCAGTGAAGAGGTGATGATCCCGTTATCCAGTGCAGCCATAAATACCCCTATGGCAAACAGGATTAGCGGCCATTTCATTTGTTTTTGCATCACATGTTACCTCCCGATCAGATCGTAAATTTAGTATCGTACAGTTGGTTTGATACATATATATTAAACTGAATTGAATAATAATGACTCACTGGTCATTTTAAAACAAAAGAAATCCATATGTCAATTTAATAATATGGTTATATGGCTCAATTTACCTCTGATTCGATAAAATAGAGCTACCACATGTTCAGTCGAACCTGCGGACAGCCCTCATATCTTATCTAACGTACTAACGCTTGCGTAATGCTTCAATAATCTGGTCTGACTCGGTTTCCCGAAAACCCATAGTTGAACAACTTCCGAGTCTCCACAAAACGCCCTTCACGAGTATCTGTTCCAAATACAACTGATATCAGCCTTTTGCCATCACGTTCAGCTGTCCCCACAAAATGATATCCGGAATCTTCATCATATCCGGTCTTCAATCCGTCATTCCCATCGTAAGCATACGGCCCACCAATAGAGGACAACATCCAGTTCGTGTTACTCATGTACATCCCTTTTTGGTGCATTGATACTTGCATTTGACTAGAAACTCTTAAAATCTCGGGATGGTTATTCAGCAGATATCGCGCAAGCTTGCATGCATCTATAGCCGTCATTAAGGTCTGCCCTTGTATATCCATCGGACGGTTAGGACCAAGCAGCTTTTCACTGAGGCCCGTTGAATTCGTGAATTGTGTATCCTCAGACAGCCCAATCTGAGTTGCTTTCTGATTCATCTGTTGCACAAAATTTTGCTCTGTACCACTAATATGTTCTGCAAGAGCAACCGCTGCATCATTGGCTGAATAGACAGCTACCACCTGGAACAACTCCTGAACGGTGAATTGCTCTCCCTGTTTCAAGGTCAATTGACTGCCCCCCACCGAGCTGGCATACAGACTCACATTAACAAGATCGTTCCAACCTATATCACCATTGATCACGGCCTCCATTACTAACAGTTCTGTCATCAACTTACTGACGCCTGCCGGGGCAATCTCTTCGGAGCCGTTAAAATCCATTAAGATCTGTTCAGAATTCATATCCATTAATACCGCAGATTCAGCTTTAATTCCCGGTTTGCCTACCAGCATGTCCGGTTTCACACCCAAATATATAATAAGCAAGAGAGCCAGCAGCATACCTGCCCGTTTCCACCATTTTTTCATAAGATGATCACCTCTTACCTATATAGACGAAGTAAAGAGGCTTTTTGTCTGCACTTTTTTGAAAAAAAGTTAAATTTTTTTTATTTTTTGGTTACAAAAAAACATGAACCCCATACACCCATGCCAGAGTGTACAGAATCCATGTTTTTAAAGACACTTTTTATTCATTTTCCCAGGAGAATTCTTCATTAATAATCTAGCAACCGGCTTCTTAAAGGACCCCAATCCTTACAGCTGCTAATTTAAGAATGTTTTACTGAGCTACAACTGCTTTGTCTGCATTAACTTGCAGGTCGCTCAGGTAAACGCCTGTTCCATCACCAATCGCATAGTTCATTACACGTTTGTTAACGGGTGCTACAACTGCACGATACAGTGTAGGGAATACAGGAACTTCATCTACCATGTATTGCTGCCATTGATTGTAGACCTCTTTACGCTTGTCTACATCAAATGCTTCAGCAGAGATACCTTGTGCCAGCAATTTGTCATTCTCTTCGCTGGAGAATCTGGAGAAGTTATAGAGTGCATCACGGCCATACAGACCAGATGGATCTACGTCAATACCAACGCCCCATGCTGCTTGATACACATCAATGTTTGGATCATCTTTACCTGTGTTACCTACACGGTCATAGAAGCTGTTGAACTCAACCATTTCGAGGTTTACTTTCAAACCAATAGCTGCCCATGATTGAACATAATAACGAGCCAATGGTTCAGCTGTGTCGCCACCAGTCATGGATACAAAGTTGATTTCGAGTGGTGTTCCATCCGGATTCGTACGGAATTCACCATCCAGTTTGTAACCAGCTTCGTCGAGCAATGCTTTCGCTGCTTCTGGATCATATGTTACACCCGGATTGTTGGAATCATGGAATTCTGGGTGAGATGGTGGAATCAAGGTTGTTGCGTTCCAACGCAGGCCATTATAGAAACGTTTACCAACTTGATCGTTATCTACAGCCATCCACATTGCTTTACGTAATTTTTTATCGCCCATTTTTGCTTCGGCATTGCTTACAACTTTTCCGTTCTCTTCATCCCACGTACCCAGTTTGAAACCGATGTACGTATAAGCACGATCGATTGCTCCCAGGAATTCTACATTGGACAGGTTAGCATTATCTTTGTATTGATCTGTCGGGAATGCATCCACGAGGTCTACCCCGCCAGATTTCAGTTCTTGAACAACCGTTGTCGGGTTGATAACTTTCAGAGTCACTTTGTCCAGTTTCGGAGCTCCACGCCAGTAGTCTTCGTTTTTAACATAAGTTACAGACTCACCCGGAGTGATGACATCCACTTTAAATGGACCAAAACCAATTGGTTTTTCACGTACTTCTTTGGAAGAAGACATTTTTGCTACATCCATATCTCCGAAGATATGTTTAGCCAATGGATACGTCCATACGCCACCTGTCAGCAGGGACGGAGTAGATTCTTTATACGTAATGCTGATTTGTTTGTCGCTCAGTACTTTAATACCAGAGATTGTTTTTGCTTTTCCAGCATGGAATTCTTCCATACCTACTATGCTAGTAAAGTTGGAGTCATAACGTGGACCATCATACGCTTTGTTACCAATAACTTCATAAGCAAATTGCAGATCTTCAGCCGTTACCGGCTTGCCATCATGCCAGTTTACGTTGTCACGAATGGTCAGTGTGAACGTTTTGCCATCTTCAGAAGTTTCATACGTTGCTGCACCATCGTTGGTATACACATAGTCTTTATCCCAAGTCAGCAAGCCTTCGTCGAACCATTGAAGAACCTGTACATCCGGGTTACCGGAATAGAAATTGTAGTTCAGTGTACCTTCAAAAGCAGTATCCGACACAAGTCCAAATGTAATCGATCCACCCTCGATCGCAGTACCCTCATTCGTTTTGACATTGTTGAAGTCATCAATGGAGTAAACGCCCTCTTCATTAGCAGGTTTTTCCTCCGTTTTTCCCTCTTCTGTGTTGGAAGCTGGAGCTGGAGTAGCTGCTTCTTTCTCAGAGCACGCCGCGAGCACCAATACAAAGACCAACATCATCGTGAAAAATAGTCCCCGTGAAAATAATCCCTTTTTCATGAACCTTTCCTCCCTTTTTTAACCTCTTCTTTGTCTTGCATCAGTCGCACGCTTTAGGGCTTGACCGACATTATTTATACTCAACATCAATACCAGAATCAGTACCGATGCGGGTAGCCATATCCACCATCTGGATTCCAGGGTTTGCGGATTACGTGCATAACTTACGAGTGTTCCAAGACTAGGCGTACTTTCGGGAAAACCAAATCCCAGGAAAGATAACCCTGATTCGAGGCCAATGTTGGCAGCGAGATTCAATGTCATCGTTACGATGATAATGGAGCTCAGATTCGGAAGAACCTGTGAGAGCATAATCTTCAGATGAGAAGAACCCAATGTTTTTGAAGCTTTTACATAATCCAGTTCCCGTTCCTGTAATGCTTTGGAGCGAATCAATCTGGCAATACCCATCCAGAGAAATGCCGTCATGATTAGAGAGAACGAGATGATATTGTATTTCGGTACTGCCGTAACAAACGCGATAACAATCATCAACATTGGAAGGATCATGAAGAAATCAACAACACGCATAAACAGGTTGTCTATCATTCCACCGAAATAACCGGATAAAAGGCCAATTAAGATACCTATGAAGCCAGTCATTAACGTTACGATAATTCCAATGGTCAGGGAGTTACGTGTACCGATGACCAGTTGGCCAAATACATCACGACCTCCATAGTCCGTTCCAAGCCAATACTTAGCGGATGGTGGTTCATATAAGGCAAACAGATCCACGCGTACGATATCATCCTGATTCAGAATGAGAGACGTGCCATATACCAGCAACATGACCAAGCCCAAGAAAATGAGCGAGATTAGTGCCACCTTATCTCTGACAAGCTCCCGCCATACAATACTCAAGCTGGAGGGGCTTTTATCAACCTTTTGTGAAGTTACAACTACCTCGTTGGCCTTGCTCATCTTGTTTTCACCCCGAAATCTTCAAGTTCTTACTTGATCCGTATACGTGGATCTACAATTCCTAGAATTATGTCAGACAGCAATGCCCCGAGAATGGAAGCTACGCCATACAACAATACGAGTGCAGTCACAACGCTGAAGTCACGCAATGAGATGGAACTCAGGAACAACTGCCCCATACCTGGATAACTGAATATACTTTCGATAAATACCGTGCCTCCGATAAGTCCTGTGATCTCATATCCAAAGAACGCGGCGATAGGTAATAATGAGTTCCTCAAGATATGCCTGTTGTAGATCCGGGATTCCGAGGCACCTTTGGCTCTGGCAGTAATAACGAATTCCTTATGCTTGATATCAATGATTTCACTACGTAAATATTGAACCGTAGATACCGTTGTAATTAGTGCCATGGATAATGCCGGCAATAATAGATGATAGAACTTACTCATTACGTAGCTGAATGTGCCTGGTGTAAGTCCTGGCGCAACGCTACCTCCTGTCGGGAACCAGCCGAAGTGGAATCCGAAGATCCATACCATCACCAGTGCAAAGATGAACAATGGTGCGGCAAAGCCCAGGTAGGTGTATCCCGTGATCAACCGATCAGACCAGGTATCGTTGTAACGACCACTGATGATACCCAGTGGAATAGCGATCAGGTAAGTCAGTACAAGTGTCGCCAGTGCGAGCCAGAATGTGTTTGCTACACGCTGACCGATCAGGTCCGTAACCGGCATTTTGAAACGGAAGGATTGCCCAAAATCACCTTGGATAGCGTTTTTGATCCAGTCCCAATATTGCACGTACCAAGGATTATTCAATCCCAGTCTCTCTCGCTGCGCTTCCAATGCTTTGGGATCAACGCTTGGATCAAGCAATCCCGTTAGTGCATCGCCCGGCATGGCCTTGGCCATCAGAAAGACCAAAAGACTAAGTAAAAATATCTGAGGGATCATTATGATAATTCTGCGTACTATCGTTTTCCACATATGGCCTTCAACCTTTCTGAGGTAGAGCTACTCGGTGAGTATCGGAAATGGATTTGAGCGAGTATGCAAGCCCTTCCTCATCAAAGAAATTTCGGTATGAATGTTCATACTCGGATTTGACCTGTTGACGGAAGGCTACCATTTCCTCTCGTTTGGTTGGGTCCATATCCGGAATGGCTGCAATGAGACGTTTGGTATAGATGTGTTGCGGATTCTCAAAAATATCATTTGTTGTGCCCTGTTCCACATATCGACCTTTATACATAATTCCAATCTGATCACACATATGACGGATGATACCCAGATCGTGACTGATGAACAGATAGGTCAGATTTAATTCTTTTTGAATTTCCTGCATGAAGTTGAGTACCTGAGCCTGTACCGATACATCGAGTGCAGATACAGGTTCATCCGCGATAATTAGCTTCGGCTTCAGTGCAATAGCCCGTGCAATACCGATCCGTTGACGCTGCCCCCCTGAGAATTCATGCGGATATTTGTAGATTGATTCCGGACTCAGGCCAACCTTTTCAAGTAATTCTCTTACTTGTCTTTTCTCCTCGGTAGCTGTCAGACGCTCATAGTTACGAAACGGCTCAGCGATAATATCGATAACCCGCTTCTTTGGATTCAGTGATGAATAAGGGTCTTGAAAAATCATTTGTACATCCCGCTGAAGCTGCCTGTTCTTACGTCGCTCCGTAGCCAGATTTTTGCCGTTAAACAGAATCTTGCCGTCAGTGACATGGTTTAGCCCAATAATGGCTCTGCCTGTTGTTGTCTTACCTGAACCTGATTCGCCAACCAGACCATAGGTCTGTCCTTCTTCAATGGAGAAGCTAACATCATCAACAGCCTTTACACTGCCAATTTCCCGTTTAAGCAATCCACCGCGAATCGGAAAGTGTATCTTGAGTCCTTCTACTTCGAGTAATGCCATTATGTTATTCCTCCTCAGCTTGGTCAGGGAAATGAAAGTGCTGGTAACAGGTACAACGTACATAGTGACCTGGTGCAATTTCATGCATCTGCGGGTTCTCTTCATGAGCCGAATCACTAATCCATGGAATTCGGGCCTTGAATCGGCACCCTTTGCGAGGAAGATTTTTGAGTGAAGGCACGATGCCTTGGATAACATGCAATTTGGATCTTTCTTCAGAAAGGGTAGGGATAGAGTTCAACAGTGAACGTGTATACGGATGCTTCGCATCATTCATCAACGTGAAGATATCTGCGATTTCAACAATTTCACCTGCATACATAACTGCCACGCGATCTGCCATTTCAGCCACTACACCCAAATCATGTGTAATCAGAATAATGCCTGCGTTAATCTCATTCTTCAGATCACGGATCAGTTCCAGAATCTGTAGTTGAATCGTAACGTCAAGCGCCGTCGTTGGTTCATCGGCTATGAGTAGTTCCGGTTTGTTGGCAATCGCAATGGCAATAACAATTCTCTGTCTCATACCACCAGATAGTTCGTGGGGATACTGCTTGTATATTTGTTCGGGACGTGGAATCCCTACCTGATTCAATAAGTGAATGACCTTTTCTCTCTTCTCTCTGGAAGACAGCTTGGACTGATGAAGTGTGAGAATCTCTTCAATCTGTTCACCAATAATCATTAGAGGATTTAGTGCGGACAAAGGGTCCTGAAAAATCATGCCCATTTCTTTGCCGCGTAGTTTGTTTAATTTGCTTGGGGAGATGTTGGCAATATCTTGTCCTTTATAGAGAATCTGGCCTTCGATCTTTGCTTTGTTATGCAAACCCATAAGAGAGAATGCAAAAGCACTTTTACCTGACCCGGATTCACCTACAATTGCCAACACTTCATTTTTCTTCACCGTAAGGTTAACGTGATCCACTGCTGCATAATAGTCATCTTCAATTCTGAATGATGTTGTTAGATTTCTGACTTCCAATAGCTCTGTATTCAAATCAATCACCCTAACCCCATAATTTCCGTAGATTGTATTCGTGTGTAGAGATATGCATCCACTGTATA
The DNA here is from genome assembly GCF_037974265.1 of Paenibacillus sp. FSL R5-0623. Classification (NCBI taxonomy): domain Bacteria; kingdom Bacillati; phylum Bacillota; class Bacilli; order Caryophanales; family Paenibacillaceae; genus Paenibacillus; species Paenibacillus sp. FSL R5-0623. Next base: position 6,948,510 of record NZ_CP150233.1, read on the forward strand.
TTTCCAAGTTCTTGAAGATAACGAACAATAGCTTATACAAAATACCAAATTGTTAGGAGAAACAAGTATAAGAGACTTATATTTAGACCATTGGTCAATTAATGTTGATAATTCCTAGCGGAATTATATATCAAAATAATTAATGTAATCATACGTGTAATTTTAGCTAACGTCAATGCTTATTTTGAGATTTTTGGTATAAATGTTTTTTATACTACAGATTTGGATATTAGTAATACTATAAAGGCATATATCAGGAATTTTGAGAGGTGTTATCTTGTTTTTGGCTGTGAGGTGTACATAGGCAATTAGTCAAAATAACATATACATAACATAACAGTTACATCTAATGTATATGTATGCTTTAATTTAAGTAGACAATCTTAATTTTGCGTGAGGTAAATGTTACATATATGAGTGATGATTATATATCGATCCATAGCTGAATTTTATTGAACCGGAGCCGTTATGCTTACAATTGAAATAATATGTGCGATCAAAGCAAAAAATCTAGTTAATCTAGTATAGTTTTATTTATTTGCTAATGTAAAGACCAAATTGTCATCTTTTATCATTTATTTTACAAAAGAAAGAAAAAAGCCCTGCAAAATGCAGAACTTATCTAATATTTATTCATTTAATTGTATATAAAACACCTTTTACTAAGAATCAGGAGGTCTTTTACCACGTTTTAACTCATTAATACTCAAACCAAAATCCATCTGCAAGTGAGGATAGTCCGGAAAGTTTGCCCAATCTCCACCCCAAGTGAAACCTAACTCTTTGGCTAGATCCACAACTTCCATCCAGTCTGCCTTACCATTGCCGTTATCATCCCGTTCCATATCCCACACCACATCACCCTCAGGCGTCCTCAATGCAAAATCAATTGCTAATCCGTAGTTATGATAAGACTCACCACCACGTGCATTAGTAACGATATTGCCTGCACTTGAACGTCCTTGGTTGAATAGTGCATCTTGCTCCTCGGAACTTCGGTAACCGTGGGTGATAACAATCTCTATTCCACGTCTCGCTGCCTTACGTACCAATAATTTCTCATTCTCTGCTACCACAGGATGTAGGCCGGTGATTGGCATAGCTTCTTGGATTGTTGTCCCAGGCCACATGTTATCTATATCATCTTTTTGTTGTAACCACACATATATAATGGAAAGTAAAAGAGTAGCTATAATCCAGGTTTTCAGACTGCTCTTTTTTCTCTGTTTGCCTTTACGTTTTGATGTATTCATATCCACTCCTGATGATTATTCTGAAATAAAGCTATTCTTGCTAACTGAGCCTTTTCAGTAGATTAGACTCTATTATAATCCATTTGAGCCTTGAATGCTTCTATCACCATAGTTTGGATTCTCTAATTAGCTAGAGTGAACATGTTATTTTATTCTATACATACAAAAAAGCAGCCGGCTATAAGCCGACTGCTTCGTATGCAAGCTGAGTAAAAACTACTCAGTTGTGTATGGCAATAATGCGATTTGACGGGAGCGTTTGATTGCAATCGTCAGCATGCGTTGATATTTAGCGCTAGTACCTGTTACACGGCGTGGCAAAATTTTTCCACGTTCGCTGATAAATTTACGAAGCAAGTCCGTATCTTTATAATCGATGTGAGTAATTTTGTTAGCTGTGAAGAAGCACACTTTACGACGTTTATTACGGCCGCCACGACGTGCCGGTCTTTTATCGTTGTCTCCGCCTTCTCTTTGCTTGAAGCCCATGCTTTTCAGTCCTTTCCTATCATGTAACCCATATCTCCTAAGAGTATCAGTTCATGTTAAAATGGCAAATCATCATCCGATATATCAATCGGTTTTCCGTCATCGGAAAAAGGATCCTGATTGTTGCTACGCGAATTATTGTTATTGTTCGCGCGTCCGCCGCCTCCATAAGAAGGCTCTTCACGCATTGGTTGCCCACCGCCACCACCGCTATTATCACGGTTAGCTGACTCCAAGAAACGGACATTATCGGCAATGACTTCGGTCACGTATACACGTTTTCCTTCGTTATTCTCGTAGTTCCGTACTTGAATGCGTCCTTCGACTGCAGCCAGGCGTCCTTTGCGCAAGTAGTTCGCACAGGTCTCGGCAAGCTGTCTCCAGGTTACGACCGGAATGAAATCGGCTTCCTTTTCTCCCCCTTGGCTTGTAAACGGTCTGTCCACTGCCAAAGTAAATTGCGTAACTGCTACTCCTGCTGGAGTGTAACGCAACTCAGGATCCCGGGTTAACCGTCCGATCAGAATGACACGGTTCAACAATGTAATCCCCTCCTTCAGAGCGTATTGGTGCGTTAATCACGAGTAGTCTTAAGCAGACTTAACGTCGTTGGTAATGAGATAACGAATTACTTCGTCAGAAATCTTCATGAGACGCTCAAGTTCAGTTACAACTGCTGGTTCAGCAGTGAAATGTACCAGAACATAAAAACCATCACGGAATTTCTTGATCTCATACGCAAGACGGCGTTTACCCATAACGTCGTGAGCTGTAACTTCACCACCGCCGTTGGAGATGATGCCTTGGAATTTATCGACTGTAGCTTGAACAACTTCTTGCTCAATGTCAGGACGAATAATGTACATCACTTCATATTTGCGCATAATTTTCACCTCCTTATGGACTCTGGCCCTCAATCTAGGTTGAGAGCAAGGAACGAGCACAAACTCGAACTATATTAATATAACAAATACCGAGTTAAAGTGCAAGCAAACGTTCCCTGTACATATTGGCACATGATCAGCCCGGCTATGGAGCACACTACAGAAGCAACAAAGTAACATAATCTGCAGAGGAGGTTTTATCATGGGTGAAAAAACCGAGTTTGAACCAGGAGACAAAGCCCCAAACGATGGAGAGTACACGGAAGTTGGGGAAAAAAGCTTTGTCACGGAAATTCAGAATCCAAAGCGGGTAACGCTGCAAAAAGGTGAAGCTTTTCCCGAAACAAGCAATCATAATCGTAAGTGGAAGAAGCTGACCAAAGCCCGCGTCCATTAATCGCAATACTTTTTTGACGATCCATGTATATAAAACGGAATAAAGCACATAATACAATCAGGCGGTGCACGAGAGAGGTGTGGTTCCGTTGGACAACGAAGCCGATCATTCGCTGTTGGAGATTCATCACGTAATTTAAGAAGCAAGTGGTTATGTGTAGTAAGGCCCTTCGTCTGAAGCACGCGTATTGCTACGTGCAGTACACCAAGTTTCTGATTGTTACGACCGATTGTTTCCTAACAAACAAATGCACCGCCGGATAAAGAGCCCTTCGGGGCTCTTTGTTTTTCGTTCGAGTCATTAATGATGCATCTGATATGGATACGCGTTTCAATACATATTCAATAAAAAGTTATACCAAAAAAGACTTTCCTAATGGAAAGTCTTCTTATCGATCTTTTTATTAAACTCAATGTGTATTGAGTAAATTACAATTGAAGTGGCGGAAAGGGTGGGATTCGAACCCACGCACGCTGTGACACGCCTAACTGATTTCGAGTCAGCCCCCTTGGGCCTCTTGGGTACCTTTCCGCAGCATTATTGATTATAGCATGATCATTTACAGAACGCAACACTCCTACGGAGCCTGCATGTAAACGTTATTACGCACACTGCATACCGAATTATTGCAAGATCAGGATTCAGTGGAATCTTCGGCTGAACGCAGTACCTTCTTCATGTTTTTCTCGAATTTCGCTCTTGGAATCAACACGCTGTGTTTACATCCGACACACTTAATCCGAATATCCATACCCATACGAATGATCTCCATCTCATTGCTGCCACAGGGATGCTGCTTCTTCATCTGCACGATATCCCCAAGCTGGAAACTTTTACGCTCCACCTGTGCCATCCCCCTCATCTTTCTCCAAAGCTACTGCCTGTTCCAATACAGCTTGATGGCTCATCTCATGATACTCCAGCGTTTTCTTCACATCGCCCTGAATCTGACGCTCCACCGAAGCACGAGAGTTAGGCATACATTCAGCCACAATTCGCACCACATACTCAGATGTAGACATCGACTGTATACCGAGCACATCCGGCACCTTCACAATATTTAGGTCACGCTCTTCAATCCCAACCAAAGACTTTTTCACCAGATGTACCGACTCATCGAGACTTAAGTCCGCCTTCATCGGAATATCCACTACAGCCAGCGAATTCGACATGGAGTAGTTCGTTACACTAGCAATCGCCCCGTTTGGGATAATGTGCACCTCACCTTGCCAGCTGACCAGTTTCGTTGTTCTAAGTCCAATCACTTCAACCGTTCCCTTGTAGGTTCCCGTCTGAATAACATCCCCCACAGCAAACTGGTCCTCCAATATGATGAAGAAACCCGTAATCACATCCTTGACCAGACCCTGTGCACCAAAACCAATGGCAAGCCCGAGCACACCAGCACTCGCGAGTAGCGGTCCAACTTGGATATTGATCTCAGATAACAGTAGCAGAATCATAATAAAATTACATGTTATGGAGGTCGCATTTTTCAACAGTTCCCCTACGGTTACGAACCTGCGCGGATTTACGCGAATCTTGCCTTCCTGCTTGCGTTCCATGGAACGATCTATAATTCGATATACCACCTTAATGACAATACGGGTGATGATAAAAATAATGATGATCCGGATTGAGCTGAACATAATGTTAAGCCACATGTCAGGATCTGCAATTTTGTTCCAGACCTTATCCGTCCAACGAAGGGCTTCATTTACAGCACCAGCAGCACCGGTCTCATCCCCTTGAGCAAACTGAAATGACAACATTCATCATGCCTCCTCTACATCGGTATGTTATCATAGCTGTCTTCTGTTTTGAAATAGAGGCCTCGGATCTCTACGAACTCGTTACGAATGATCTTCTGCACTCGCTCCAGATCCTCTTTTGGAAACTGAATACATAGCGCACACCCTGCTGTAATTTCTTTTGGCGTAGGGAACAAATCAATCTCTATCTCAGCAAACTCCAGCAGCATTTCAGCACGCAGTGCCTGCTGGGTTGAATCAAATGCAATCAGCATCCAATCGTTAATCCATTCGTCCATGTCCGGCTCCTTTCGCCATACGTCCAACCCTAGAGAAAAAGCTTGTCCTCGTGAAGTATAAAACGCTCTACCTTTCCATATACTGTTACTACTATTCCAAGGGAAAGGATAGATCCTATGAATCCTACTTCGCGTTCCTTTTCATCACAAGACATGACCAGTTTGAAAATCCCACATACCGATCCAGGTATTCACTCGGCCATTACCCATCGTTTAATGTTCCATCTCTATAAAGCCCATTCTCTGCAAAATGTAGTGATTGTCTGCATCGGCACAGATCGCTCAACAGGCGACTGTCTTGGTCCTCTGGTCGGATCAGCCCTTTCCAAGTGGGACAGCCCTTTATTCCATCTATATGGTACCTTGGATGAACCAGTCCATGCGATGAACCTGCAAGATACACTCCACAACATACAGAAAACACACCATAACCCTTATGTGATTGGCATTGACGCCTGTCTCGGACAATCCTCCAGTGTGGGATGCATTCAAGTGGTGAATGGTCCACTCAAGCCGGGTGCGGGGGTAAATAAAGAATTACCGCCGGTCGGCGATATCCATCTGACAGGTATCGTTAACGTCGGCGGCTTTATGGAATACTTTGTTCTACAGAACACACGGCTCAGTCTTGTTATGCGCATGTCCGAGATTATATCCAGCAGTCTGTACTCGGCCATCCGGGAATGGCATACACGTTCTACTCTGCTTGCTGTGCCAGAGTAATAGCTTCCTTTTCCTCTGGGGACAGAGTATACGTAGACTCTCCCCCTTTAAGAGGTTTGGCATATACGTAAGAACCGTCACGGTTATATATCCCCGTAAGGATCATGCCATCCTGGCTATCGTTAATCATAGCCATGGAGAAGCTCAGATCACTGCCACGCTCTCCATATGCATTGTACCTTTTCACGCCAACTTTACCTTGAATGCGGGTCAGCTTTTGCATGACAACTTGCAGCTGATTCGTTTGCAGTTTGTGTTCGTCCTCAATGCTGTCCATCTGAAGTTTCAGATTAATCAGCAATGATTCCAGGTCCTCTACTCCACTGCCAGCCATCATGGCTTCATATTTACGTTTAAACTTTCGTAACTTTGCCCCTTGAACAATACTCACAATCAGCAGGATCACCGTAAGTAATGCCATTCCGCCAATAATCCATAACAGCTGTTCCAGAATCAGCTCGTTTAATTCAGCCATGTAATTGCAACTACCCCTCTATATTTTTGATCAGATTAACGTCTGTCCTGTAATATTATCATTCATTATAAATCAACCCGATATCCATAAGCTTAATCAAGCAACCTATATCAAATGAGTTCATCATTTCAACTCTAATCTAGTCTGCCCCAGTCAATTCCAACACTGCCTTAACGAGTGCTTCCACATGTTCTCTAGTTGAATTGTATCCCACACTAGCTCTTACTGCTCCGGTAGCGGTTGTACCAGCAGATTCGTGTGCAAGCGGTGTGCAATGAAAACCGGAGCGTACCGCAATCCCATAATTCCGATCTAATCGGAAGGCGAGTTGCGCTGAATCATATCCATCCACAGTAAAAGATACTAATCCACTGCGTGGCTGTCCAATCTCAGGACCAAGCATTCGTATACCCTTAACGGATGACAGCCCATCCATTATAAGTTGGGTCAGTTCCCACTCATGCTGGTAGATGACCGTTGGTGTCATCTCAAGTACATGTTTCACACCCGCATTCAGTCCTGCGATCCCGACAGTATTCGGCGTCCCCGCTTCATACCGATCAGGACGGACCTTTGGCTGCTCCAAAGCCTCTGACTGACTTCCTGTTCCTCCATGAAGTAAAGGCTCTATATCGAGCTCTGGAGCAATGTACAAGCCTCCTGTACCCTGAGGACCAAGCAGTCCCTTATGCCCTGGAAAAGCCAACATATCTATGCCCAATTGTTGTACATTCACAGGCATAACCCCAGCACTCTGAGCTGCATCTACCAACAAGATCGCTTGATGTTTACGACATAGGAGCGAAATTTCTCCAATAGGAAGAATACTGCCAAGCAGATTGGAACTATGTGTACATACCACCAATCTGGTATTCGAACGAAACATACGTTCCATTTGCATTAGATCAATGGCTCCCGCAGCATTAACAGGTACATAATCAATCTCCACATTTCGGAGTCTGCGCATATACTCTAGTGGTCGTCTAACTGAGTTATGTTCAGCCATGGTGGCAATCACATGGTCGCCCTCTCTGAGCGAGCCTTGAATAGCTAGATTTAGCGCTTCAGTCGTATTTGATCCGAATGCAATATCATTCGCATTTTTGATTCCAAACATATTGGATATGGATTTTCTCGCCTCGAACAATACACGACTTGCCTGAACAGCCATACGGTGACTTCCTCTGCCAGGATTGGCTCCGGCAATTTCTAATGCACTCAACATCGCATCACCGACAGCAGGTGGTTTGGGCCAAGATGTTGCTGCATGATCTAGATAGATAACTCCCTCCACCTCACAACCACCTCTGTCCCATAAATTAATAATTCCCCTGCACATATTGCACGTATAACCCTATAAACAAACAATGACATATCGTATCTCCATGGTACAGAGGCGATATGTCATGACATGAGTAAGCCCCGCATGTTGTTAATGAATCATAGACTCGACTGTTATTGTAACAATTCCAATAGCCGTTCCAGATCCTGTTGACTGTAGTAGTTGAGCTCAATTTTACCTTTATCTTTATTGTGCTTGATTTTCACTGTTGTTTTGAAACGTTCACGCAGAGATTCTTCCAATGTATCAATGAATGGATCTTTCTTTTTTAACTTCGATTTAGCTTTAGCCTCACCTGTTTTGGAGCGATCCAATTGTTGAACAGCTTCCTCCAACTCACGTACACTCCATTGCTGATCAATGGTTTGTTTAGCAAGCTGCTTCACCACAACCTCGTCTTTCACACCCACGATCGCACGTGCATGTCCCATAGATAATGTTCCACGTGAAACATGGTCTTTTACTTCTTCGGGCAATGATAACAGACGCAAGAAGTTAGCAATGTGAGAACGTGATTTACCGACTTTTACAGACAACTCTTCCTGAGTCAACGCGAATTGATCCATTAACCCCTGATAAGCAACTGCAACTTCCATGGCGTTCAGATTCTCCCGTTGCAGGTTTTCAATCAACGCAATCTCCATTACCTGCTGATCACTAAAGTTGCGGACTACAGCCGGTACCGTGGCATTACCACAATATTGCGAAGCTCTGAACCTTCGTTCTCCGGCAATAATCTCATAACCTCGTAGTACAGGACGAACAATAATGGGTTGTATGACACCATGCTGACGAATGGACTCAGCCAGTTCATGTATTGCGCCCTCATCAAATACTTTACGTGGTTGATAGGGGTTAGCCCGCAGTTGACTAATCGGGATTTCTACGACTTTATCATCGTCATTAATTGAAAGCGAAGGAATGAGGGCATCAAGACCTTTTCCAAGCCGCTTACTCATAAGAAATCACTTCCTTTGCGAGCTCTAAATACACTTCCGCCCCTCTTGAACGAGGGTCATACGTGATAATGGATTGACCATGAGATGGGGCTTCACTAAGCCGTACGTTACGCGGAATAATTGTTTGATATACTTTTTGTTGAAAATACTTTTTCACTTCTTCAATAACCTGAATTCCCAGATTGGTCCGGGCATCAAACATCGTCAGCAATACCCCTTCAATCTGCAGGGATGTATTTAGATGTTTCTGTACAAGACGAACCGTATTGAGCAACTGACTTAATCCTTCAAGTGCATAATACTCACACTGAATCGGAATGATCACCGAATCGGAAGCAGTCAACGAATTAATCGTTAACATACCAAGGGATGGTGGACAATCGATCAGTATGTAATCATAGTTTTTCTTCACCATGGCGAGTGATTTTTTCAGGCGAACTTCCCGTGATATCGTGGACACCAATTCGATCTCGGCTCCGGCAAGCTGAATCGTTGCAGGTATGATATGAAGGCCTTCAATCTGAGTCTCCACAATCGCTTCTTGAGGAGGAACCTCATTAATAATGACATCATATATACAATTAGCCACATCTGCTTTATTGATTCCGACTCCGCTGGTTGTATTCCCCTGAGGGTCAATATCGACAAGCAATACTCTTTTCCCGAGTGAAGCCAGTCCTGCACCCAAGTTAACAGATGTCGTCGTTTTCCCCACACCGCCCTTTTGATTTGCTACGGCCATAATCTTAGACAATTACTTCACCTCAAATAAAATAGGAGTCTTTTCTGTAGGTTGTGAGATATTGTTAACAAAAAGCAGGCGGCTATCGTCCACACAAACAACAACTACCGTTCCATCAATATACCGACCGTTCTTTATACATGTCAGACCTAACTTGCTTTATAGACATAAAAAGCGGCCCATTGCCGCCATAAGCTTCAATTATTTGCGTTTTGGAATATGGATAACGATCTCATAATGATCCTCATGGTCTGCTTCTTTTGTTTTGATGTCCAGACCTGAGCCAGTTACCATATCAATGGATTGGCGAATTGTATTAAGTGCAAGTCTTACATCCTTGGTAAAGGAAACACGTCTAGATTTCTTAATCTTGGAAGATTCCTTGTAAAAGGCAACACGTGCCTCTGTCTGTTTCACATTCAATTCTTTTTCGATAATCTCACCGAGCAACTTCATCTGCAGTTCTTCCGTATCGAGAGAAAGTAATGCTCTTGCATGCCGTTCAGAAATTTTGCGTTCCATCAATGCGGCCTTAATGCCTTCCGGGAGCTGTAACAACCGAATCTTGTTCGCGATAGTTGACTGGCTTTTGCCCAGTCGTTGTGCAAGACTCTCCTGTGTCAGTTGATGCAAGTCAATCAGCTTCTGATAAGCGACAGCTTCTTCAATTGAAGTCAATCCTTCACGCTGCAAGTTCTCAATCAGTGCAATGGATGCGGCCTGAGAATCATTAAATTCACGTACAATAGCCGGAATCGTATCCAAACCCAGTTTTCGAACTGCACGCCAGCGACGTTCCCCGGCAATAATCTCATATGATCCATTTCGCACGCGAACGACAATAGGCTGAATTACGCCATGTGTTTTGATCGTCTGCAACAACTCATCAATTTTATCATCATCAAAAATAGTACGGGGTTGATATGGGCTGCTCACAATTTCATTAACCGGAATCTGTTTGATCTCATCTCCGTTATTGCGCTCCGCCAAACCAAACAACTTCGAAAATTGTTCTTTCATTCCGCAGATTACCACCTAGTTTCGTAATAGCTCCCACAGTCTATGCAGGTGCTTCTTATTCAATAAGCGACCTTTCACATGCATCGTTCTTGGAATAAGTTTTGCCTTTCATAACGCTTCCTGTCATGCAACATTGGACGCAAATCCATCTATCTATACATATAATCTATGATCGCTGTGACCCAGGATCGGATACTTCTATTCTATCATCTTTTCTATCATAATCCTATGCTTACCTATTCTTTAAACTCTGCTAATTTTCCTGCTTTTTCTTTGTGAATATTGGAAATATGGCGACTTACACACATTCAAATAATGAAATTGTTCATGAGCTAATATGCGTGAGATTCATCCTTACAGGTTCTTTAAAAGATATGTAATACGAAGTATCTGTAATGTTGATCCAGTCCTCCATTTTAGAAAATAAAAAAAAGAGAATGTTTCACGTGAAACATCCTCTTCATCCATGTCTAAAATTCTATTTTGTTTTGACTTACTTCAAAACCATCACGCAACTATATCAGCGGAGTCTTCATTGGAGTACCTGGTTTACGCGGATACTTATATGGTGTCTTATCAAATTTCTGAATCAGAATGATGTGACGCTCTGATTCTTCAACCGGCAGCTGGAAAGGATGAACGGCCTTAACCCGTCCTTTCAGTTGATTGAAGCTGAACTCCGCTTCCTTCATTTCTTCACGCGGGTCTCCGCCCTTCATGGCAGCGAACATTCCACCTTTGCGAACAAAAGGAAGGCAGAATTCATTCAGCACAGCCAGCTTGGCTACTGCACGCGCCGTAACGAGATCGTAGCTATCACGATACCCTTCTTTGCGTCCAATCTCCTCAGCACGTCCATGGACCAATTCCACATCAGTCAGGCCAAGGATATCTACCACATGCTGTAGAAAGCCAATACGTTTATTTAATGAATCAATGATCGTCAGCTTAATATGCGGGAAACAGATCTTCAGTGGCAATCCCGGAAAACCCGCTCCTGATCCAATGTCAGCAAGCTTATTCACTTTGGTCATGTCAGTATAAAAAGCCAGCGATACCGAATCATAGAAATGCTTGGTATACACTTGCTCCCGATCCGTTATGCCCGTCAGATTCATCTTTTCATTCCATGATACCAGTTCCTGATAATACAGTTCGAATTGCTCCAATTGGAGTTCTCCCAGCTCTAATCCATGTTTCTTTAAGCGCCGCTGCAGTTGCTGTTGAATATCGTCCATTATTGTCCCCTTGCTGCGGTTACACGGTTATAATGCTCCAGGTAGACCAGCAGAATGGAGATGTCGGCAGGAGTAACTCCAGCAATACGAGAAGCCTGACCAATCGAGATTGGACGAATCGTAGCGAGCTTCTGTTTAGCTTCCATAGCAAGACCATGAATCTCATCATATACGATAGTGTCCGGAATTTTCTTTTTCTCCATCTTTTGCAAACGTTCCACGTGGATCAATTGTTTCTCAATATAACCCGCATATTTAATTTGTATTTCCACTTGTTCTTTCATATCTGCTGTCAGTTCTACCTCAGATGGTGAGAGCTGTTCAATCAGTTCATACCCCAGCTCCGGGCGACGCAGCAAGGTAAGCAACGTACTGCCATCCTGAATAGGTGTAGATCCGTACTCTTCCAGCTTGGCATTCACTTCAACCGGGCGAGCTTTAGCCACTTTCAGACGTGCGACTTCCTGCTCGACTTTCGCCTTTTTATCCAGGAATTTTGCATAACGCTCTTCAGGGATCAGGCCAATGTCATGTCCGATTTCCGTCAAACGCATATCTGCATTATCATGGCGAAGCAACAGGCGATACTCAGCGCGTGAAGTCAACAGACGATATGGTTCATTTGTACCCTTTGTCACCAGATCATCAATCAGCACGCCAATATAACCTTGGGAACGATCCAGTATTACCGGCTCTCTCCCCTGTACTTTGAGTGCAGCGTTGATTCCAGCCATAACACCTTGTCCTGCTGCTTCTTCATAACCGGATGTACCATTAATCTGACCCGCCGTAAACAGACCTGGTAGACGTTTAGTTTCCAGTGAAGGCCACAATTGTGTAGGCACCATCGCATCGTATTCAATCGCATAACCATTACGCATCATTTCCACTTTTTCCATACCTGGAATTGAACGTAGCATAGCCAGTTGGACGTCTTCTGGCATACTCGTAGACAACCCCTGTACGTAATACTCGGATGTGTTCTTGCCTTCCGGCTCAAGGAATATCTGATGTTTCGGCTTGTCGCTGAAACGAACAATTTTATCTTCAATGGAAGGGCAATAGCGTGGTCCGGTTCCTTCAATAAGCCCCGAGAACATCGGAGCACGATGCAGATTATCATTAATAATCTGATGTGTATCCACAGATGTATACGTCAACCAGCAAGGCAACTGCTCATTATCGGAAGACTCTGTTTCATAGGAAAAGAACTTCGGCTTGTCATCGCCAGGCTGAATTTCGGTTTTGCTAAAATCAATCGTATCCTTATGCACACGTGGTGGTGTACCCGTTTTGAAACGAACCAGATCAAAGCCCAGTTCACGCAGATTCTCTGACAATTTAAGAGAGGGTTGTTGATTGTTTGGTCCACTCTCATACATCAACTCGCCCATAATTACTTTACCGCGCAAGTATGTGCCTGTTGTCAGAACGACCGCCTTAGCCCGATACTCTGTTCCGGTCTGAGTCACAACGCCTACACATTTTCCGTCTTCAACGATTAGTGAATCAACCATACCCTGACGCATTGTCAGATTACGTTCATTCTCCATCGTTTCCTTCATTTTATGCTGGTAGGAGAATTTATCTGCCTGAGCACGAAGCGCGTGAACAGCAGGCCCTTTACCCGTGTTAAGCATCCGCATCTGAATAAAGGTTTTATCGATATTCCGTCCCATTTCTCCACCAAGTGCATCAATCTCGCGTACAACATGTCCTTTGGCCGGTCCCCCAATAGATGGGTTACAAGGCATAAAGGCCACCATATCCAGATTGATTGTAATCATTAGTGTTTTGGACCCCATACGAGCTGCGGCCAGCGCGGATTCCACACCAGCATGCCCTGCACCAACGACGATTACATCATAACTGCCGCCATCAAAAGCCATTCCCGTTTACCTCCTTATTCCGCTGCATTTGGTGTAACTCACGCAGACGGATCATGTTCTACAATAATTAAACTACTTCTAACCGTTCATCGGAACTTGCATTCCTATCTATATGAAACCAACACGTAATAGCTACAACATCATTCCATCCTTTGACAACAGGCAGAAATTGTACCCTTCCATCATACACTACGATTTAAGTCAATCTGCAGTATATTTTTTTACTTTCCTAGACAGAACTGGGAGAAAATCTGATCTATTAATGCATCATGTGCTGTATCTCCAACAATCTCGCCCAAATGCTCCCACGCCAAACGAACATCAATCTGAATCATATCGATCGGAATAAACTGCTCTGCTGCTTCATAGGCATCAACTAGGGACTGCTTTGCTTTTTTGAGCAAAGCAATGTGACGCACATTACTGACATAGGTCAGGTCTGCGGACTCCAGTTTACCACTGAAGAATAGCGTAGAGATGGCATCTTCCAGTCGATCCACACCCAGATCATCTTTCACCGACATCGGTACAAGCCGTTCTTCCGGAATGTAACGAAGCAGCACGTCACGTTCTACCTGTGGCGTTAAGTCCATTTTATTCATAATGATTATCGATTGTCTACCGCGGATTTGTTCCAATAATTCAATCTCATCGGGATGAAGTGGCTCCGCAGCATTCACAACCATCAAGATCAGATCGGCTTCACTTACTGCAGAACGAGAGCGTTCTACCCCGATCTTCTCTACAACGTCCATGGTTTCCCGGATTCCTGCCGTATCCAGCAATTTCAGTGGGATATTATTGATCGTAATGAACTCCTCGATCACATCACGAGTTGTTCCTGGAATGTCCGTGACGATGGCCCGGTTGTCTTGCGCAAGTGTATTCATCAATGAGGATTTACCTACGTTAGGTCGTCCAACGATAGCCGTCGTGATACCTTCTCGCAGGATCTTACCTTGCTCTGCTGTAGTCAGCAATTTATCAATTTCAGTCATAACCTGACTGGACTTCTCTTTAATAAAATCAGACGTTAACGACTCCACATCGTGTTCGGGATAATCGATATTCACTTCAATATGAGCCAGTGTTTCCACCAATGTATATCGTAGATCACGCAATTTGGAGGACAGCTTGCCTTCAACTTGTTTCAGTGCAACCGAGAAAGCTCGGTCCGACTTGGAACGAATAAGATCCATGACACCTTCAGCCTGAGACAGATCAATCCGCCCATTAAGGAAAGCACGCTTCGTGAACTCACCGGGTTCAGCCAGACGAATATCAAGCTGCAACAGCAGGTCCATGACCCGTTTTACGGACACCACACCGCCATGCGCACTGATCTCCACCACATCTTCTGTTGTGAACGAGCGTGGTGCTCGCATTACCGTAACCAATACTTCCTCAATCTTTTCCCCATTAACGGGATCTATGATATGACCATAATGAACCGTGTGAGATGCTGCCTGAGTTAAAGGGGTTTTACTGCGAAAAATCTTTTCCGTCTCCGACACTGCATCCGGGCCGCTGACCCGGATCACGGCAATACCCGCCTCTCCGACAGCCGTTGATATCGCTGTGATCGTATCACTGATCATGGTTATCTCTCCTTGCTCTATTTTAAAATTGCCGTCCCTCTGGGGACGCCATATCCATTTTCAAATCTATTAATGATATATCATATGACATGCTGCTTATCGTATTAAGTCCACTCTTTACTTGTTCTACGCACCTTATCAAATTGCTTCTGTACGAAAAAAGCAATGGCTTCTGCACCGGGCAGGAAGCCATTGCGTCTTCAATTTCGTGTTATTTCGTCGTAATAACCACACGCCGATTAGGCTCCTCGCCCTTACTTAACGTCTTAATCTGCGGGTGATTTTGCAGTTTTGCATGGATGACTTTTCGTTCGAGCGGAGGCATTGGTTCCAGTACAACTTCCTTACCGGTACGGATTGCTTGTCCAGCCAATCGTTCAGCCAGATCCTCCAGCGTCTTCCGCCGACGTTGACGGAAATTCTCCGCGTCGAGCACAATTCGAACGAAGCTTTCCGAATATCGGTTCGCTACAATGTTCGTTAGATACTGAAGCGCATCCAGCGTCTGTCCACGTCTGCCAATAATCATGCCCAGATCTTCGCCGGCAATATTGAAGATATGTCCATCCCGCTGTTTTTTGATATGCACTTCAACATCCAGTCCCATACCTGCTGCGACCTCTTTCAAGAAAGCAGCCGCTTCTTCATAGGGATTTTTAGCTGCGACATCCTCAAGTAATGCATCTACTTCAGATTTGTATGCAGCTGGTTTGATCGGCTGTGGAACAACTTCCGGTACAGGCAATAATTTCACTTCAACTTTGGCCGCCCTCACCCCGAACAAACCCAGGAATCCTTTTGACGGCTGCTCTAACACTTGTATCTCGACCTTGTCCCGACTTACGCCAAGCTCGGTCAATCCTTGGTTTACAGCATCTTCAACGGTTTTTCCTGACGTAATGACTTTGGTCATTTCGATTTTTTGGCCCCTTTCGACCCTTTTCCAGAGACGGTCGCTTTGCCACCGTTTTTGCGTTTAGCTCCATTTTTGGAAGAGCTATTCTGCTTCACGTTGACCTCAGCCACGATTTTATCATTATTCCGGTAAAGGAAATAGTTTTGCACGATCGTGTAGATGTTACTGTAGAACCAGTACAGCGGAAGTGCTGACGGGAACTGATAAGACATCACGAAGATCAAAATCGGGTACACCCATAGCATAAACTGCATCGGACCCACTTGCTGTGCAGGGTTCATACGCATCATCATCCATGTTTGAATGAATGTTGTAATAGCGGCCAGCACTGGCAAAATAAACAGGTGATCGGGTGATCCGAGCTGGAGCCACAAGAAATCATGCGTTCTCAGACTGGAGTTTCCGTAAATTGAGTTATAAAGTGCGATGTAAATCGGCATCTGAATGATAAGTGGCAGACAACCGGCCATCGGATTAACTTTGTTCTCCTGGAACAACTTCATCGTTTCTTGCTGAACTTTCTCAGGTGTATCTTTAAACTTGGCTTGAATCTCCTTCAGCTGCGGCTGAATGGCCTGCATAGCTTTGGAGCTACGGACTTGTTTCATTGTTAGTGGTAAAATCAATGTCCGTACAATAAGCACCATCACGAGGACGGCCAGTCCATATTCACCGTTAAACCAGTTGGCGAATGTATCCAGCGCCAGTGAGAACCAGTACACAACATTGCTTTGCCAGAATGAGCCACTATTCTTCAGATCTTCCGTAGTAACCCCGGCTCCTTGTGGAGTACATCCGGCGAGTACAGTGACCATTGCAATGACTGCAATGAGGAGAATCCACTTCCCCTTTGATGTCTTCAATCGCGACACTTCATAACCCCTCTCTTAACCATTCCATTCCATCGTAAAATCATACCATAATTAGGAGGACAAATAAACCGAAGCTTACCGCTTGCTCGACTTCAAAAGAGAGCCCTTTCGCATCGCATGTAGCAGGCTTTTTTCCATTTCCTTATAGGGCATGTCCAGTGCACCTTTTCTGACGATAAAAATCAGATCCATCTGCGTGACGATCTCATGCTCATGATGACGAACAATTTCCTTGATCATGCGTCTCATCCGGTTGCGTACGACAGCGTTTCCGATTTTCTTGCTGCATGATACACCTACCCGGAATTGTTCCGTATCTTTACGGCGACAGCCATACACCACGAATTGATGATTGGCAAACGATTTCCCATACCGGTATACGCGGCTAAAGTCCGCCCGGTTTCGTAGACGCAGTCTTTTATACACGGCGCTTCTCCTTGCTGTTCTCCATCATTGATATTGACGGAGGCCTCATTACTGATTTAGTATAGGCTTTCTTGAATGACGGTAAACCGTCTTGGCGACAACTTCATTTGGGATGATTATTAGTCAGCTACTTGAACTGATCCGCATTCATCCGGGATGAATGTTGATTGGCCATTTAAACCTATCAACGATTCATCATTATATAAGGTAAGTTTTCGAAAAATGGAAAACTCACTCAACATACATCATGTGTGTTCAGCACTTTTTCGCAGACCATTCAGACCTGATCTGTAGCAGCATCCAGTCTGATTTGAGCTAATTAAGAAAAAAAAGACCACCTCGGTGGTCTTCAATGCTTAAGCACTCAGGTTTTTACGGCCTTTAAGGCGACGTGCGGCCAAAATTTTACGGCCGTTGCTCGTGCTCATTCTTTTCCGGAAACCATGAACTTTTTTACGTTTGCTAACGTTCGGTTTGAATGTAGGTCTCAATGTATTGCACCTCCTCACAAGGAAATACTTATGTGATGAATCACTTTCATCTTCACAGAAAACACCTTTATATATTTAACCATGATCACCTGGAAAAGTCAACTGCATGGCTCAAGGCTTCTCCCTCTTTTATATACACTCTTCATCCCACCCAAAGTAATGACCACAGCTCATCCACTTCAATACCAGCACCAAGCCCCGAAGAGAGACCTGAAAGTTATCCCCAGACCCTGATCAGATCACCCTATTTCAGCATTTATAGTTATCCACAACCTCCAATACCTGCTATCTCCTTCATTATATCCTGTTTGAAGTTATTCACATGTGGATAATGGTTATAGGCTATTAATATCGTCGAATTCTAATCCGGTTGTATCCGCTTCAATTATGGTTTACAAGCTTTTGAGAAAGGTGTAGGATAAAAATCACATCTTGTATACAAGTATATGGATGAAGCTGATTTACTTACCCGCCTTTAGTAGTCCTTTGAAAAAAACATTAGCCGTTAGCTTGTAGCTACAGACTATGGATTGAACTGAATGTCCAGTCCGCAAAATAGTTATGCTATGATCAGTAATGAACTGATTACTTATTAATAGGAGCGTTAGCCATATGTTATTTCCTTCTTCCTGGCTTCAAGGGGCTTCCCGTGGTGAAGCCATTGCCTGCGAATTAAGGCTGCGGATCATCAGTGGTACCCTTCGACCTGGAGAGATTTTGTCGGAAAATCGAATTGCGGCTGATTTTGACAGCAGTCGTTCACCTGTCCGTGAAGCGTTACGGACATTGTCCAATGAAGGCCTTATTCGGCTTGAACGTATGGGTGTCGTTGTCATTGGACTAAGAATCAAGGATGTCGAAGAATTGTATGATGTCCGTTTCCTGATTGAAAGTTTTGTGCAGCAGCGACTTGCTGGTGATGTCCCAGAATCATTAATCACCCAGCTGCGTAACGTGATCGACAAAATGCAACTTGCTGGACGGCATCAGGACGCCGTCGAATTCGCCTATCAGGATCTCGTTTTCCACGAGACCATCATTGAAGCTGCTCAGCATTCCCGTATTTCACATCTATGGAAGAGTATTCGATATGTTGTGATGACCGTTATGCTGCTTACAACGCGCAGAGTATTTGTTCAAGGCGAGCAGAAAGTAAGCGCTGTAATTGAGAAACACCGTCTGCTCGTTGAAGCACTTGAATCAGGTGACAAGGTACTCATTCAGGCTGGAGTCCGCACGTATTTCCAAGATTCTGGCAAAACGCTGCACGAAAGCTTTGATTCCTAATGGGTGCAAGGCGTTTGCAATCATATCCGTCGTGAATGATTGCGACTTAACTTGTCGACAAGTATACAAAATGCGATTTTGTTTCAAATTTGGACATGATAAAACTACATTTTTTTCGCCAACATTTTCTGCAGTACTGGCACAAACTTAATCGTTGACGATAATTTCACTTGTAAGCGTTCTATATCAGAAATAAAGGAGCACACAACATCATGAGCACTCTTTTTGGACTATCCCACAACGCAACATTATTGGTTTGGACGTTAATTGCGATCGTTTTTCTGATCGTTTTGATCTCCAAGTATAAATGGAATCCCTTTATCACCCTGCTGTTGTCCGCATTAATGCTCGGTTTGCTTACAGGTATGAAACCTGCCGATGTGATCTCTTCCATTACCGGGGGACTTGGCGGCACACTTGGAACCATCGCAATTGTTATTGCTCTCGGTACAATGCTTGGTAAGATGATGGCCGAATCTGGCGGTGCCGAGCGCATTGCAACTACATTAGTTGATCGGTTTGGTGTGAAACGTGTGCACTGGGCCATGATGATTGTTGGATTTATCGTTGGTATTCCTGTTTTCTTCGAAGTCGGCGTAATTTTGATGATCCCCATCATTTTTACCGTTGCACGTAAAACCAACATGTCTTTGCTGCAGATTGGTATTCCCATTTTGGCGGGTCTGTCGACTGTACACGGTTTGGTTCCACCCCATCCAGCGCCAATGATTGCGATTGAAGCCTTCAGCGCGGATCTGGGTAAAACCATTCTGTACTCCCTTATTGTTGGTATTCCTACAGCGATTATTGCAGGTCCCTTGTTTGGTAAATTTATTGGTAAAAGAATACACACCGAACCGCCAGCAGAACTGGCTGAACAATTCGCAACCAAAACAAACAGCAACATGCCCGGGTTTGGTATTACCCTGTTTACCATATTGCTGCCGGTCATTTTGATGCTGATTGGTTCCATAGCAAGCATCATTGACCCAAATGCTACGAGCGGTTTCACCGTTTTCAGTGAATTTATCGGTCATGAGATCATTGCTTTGCTCATTTCAGTTGTATTTGCCCTCTTTTCACTCGGCTTTGCACGTGGATTCACCAAACACGATATTTCTCGCTTCACCAGTGAATGTCTGGCGCCTACGGCGACCATCATTCTCATCATTGGCGGAGGCGGTGCCTTCAAACAGGTATTGATCAATAGTGGTGTAGGTAACGCCATTGCTGAAGTCGCTACCCATGCCAACATCAACGTGATCCTGTTTGCCTGGCTTGTCGCTGCGCTCATTCGTGTAGCTACCGGTTCAGCAACCGTAGCCATGACAACAGCCGCCGGTATTGTCGCTCCAGTGCTTGCACTCACACCAGGTGCCAATATTGAGCTGGTTGTACTCGCCACAGGTGCAGGGTCACTCATACTGTCCCATGTGAACGATGCAGGATTCTGGATGATCAAAGAATTCTTTAATATGAGCGTTTCCCAGACATTGAAAACGTGGACCGTTATGGAAACACTATTATCCGTGGTCGGACTGATCTTTATTTTGCTCCTGAGTACAGTGGTATAAATGGTCTCTCTATAGTAGAAAGAAATTAAAATCTTATCGCTTTCTGAAGAAAGAAGGATTAAATACATGAACAACTACATGATTGGGATCGATATTGGTACAACCAGTACCAAATCCGTGTTATTTACCGAGCAAGGCTCCGTTGTCAGTACCTCAACACAGGAATACCCTTTGTACACCCCTGCACCCGATGTTGCCGAACAGGACCCTGAAGAGATTGTGCAAGCGGCCCTCCGCTCTGTGCGAGGGGTCATGGATCAGAGTGGTGTTGCTGCCGAGCAGATCCTGTTTGTATCCTGCAGCTCGGCTATGCATAGTGTCATTGCCATGGGAGAGGATAACAAACCCTTAACCCATTGCATCACCTGGGCGGATAATCGAAGTGCAGCTTGGTCTGCCAAGCTGCAAGAGAATGGATTGGGCCATCGCATCTACCTGCGCACAGGTACACCGATCCATCCCATGTCACCGCTGACCAAATTAATGTGGCTGCGCCACGATGAACCTGAACTTTTTGAGCGCACAGCCAAATTTATTTCGATTAAAGAATATCTGTTCTTCCGTCTATTCGGACAATATGTCGTCGACCATTCTATCGCTTCCTGCACAGGCTTACTCAATCTGGAACAACTGGACTGGGACGCAGAGGCCCTTGAGGTTGCAGGCATTACACCCGACCATCTCTCGAAGCTTGTACCTACAACATATATATTAGAAGGAATGAATCACGAATCGGCTGAAAAAATGGCTCTCTCCCCCTCCACGCCCTTTGTTATTGGCGCAAGTGACGGGGTTTTATCCAATCTCGGCGTAAACGCCATTGAACCCGGTGTTGTCGCAGCAACCATTGGAACCAGCGGGGCGATTCGCACTGTCGTGGACCGTCCGGTTACCGATCCCAAAGGTCGAACCTTCTGTTATGCCCTCACAGAGAATCTTTGGGTCGTTGGTGGACCTGTGAATAACGGTGGCATGCTGTTTCGTTGGGTACGGGATGAATTCGCTGCGTCTGAAGTGGAGACAGCCAAGCGACTTGGTATCAATTCCTATGATGTGCTGACCAAAATTGCCGAACGTGTCCGGCCGGGATCAGAAGGGCTTCTGTTCCATCCGTACCTTTCGGGCGAACGTGCCCCTTTATGGAATCCGGATGCCCGTGGCTCCTTTTTTGGCTTAACACTCCATCACCAGAAAGAGCATATGATTCGTGCTGTCCTGGAAGGGGTTATTTTCAACCTATATACGGTACTGCTCGCCATGGAAGAACAGATTGGGCAACCTACCTCCATTCAAGCCACAGGTGGGTTTGCGCGTTCTCCTCTCTGGCGCCAGATGATGTCTGATATCTTCAATCAGGAAGTGGTTGTGCCCGAGAGCTTCGAAAGTTCCTGTCTGGGTGCCGTCGTGCTTGGTTTGTACGCTACAGGGCGGATCCAATCGCTCCATGCCGTTTCATCCATGGTAGGTACAACGCATCGGCATACCCCTGTCAAAGAGAATGCTGTACTCTACCAAGAGCTGCTGCCCATCTTTATTCGGATCTCTCGCAAACTGGAGGAGGAATACGCAGATATCGCTGAATTCCAGCGTAAGATGTCCCTTCCCCGTCTCTAAATCATCAATCCATACTTCGTCCCTGCACCAAAAAAAGAGGGTGTCCTCTAAAACCAAAAATCGGTTTTAGAGGACACCCTCTTTTGCTATACACGCATAATCTTTCCTTTGAATTCATATTATACATTCATACACTTCAACCTCCATATTCGAGCATCAGCTTACCTCTTGATCCTGATAATTCACATACATATGTCTCAAAATGAAGTCATCTATGTCCATTATTCTTCTACATTGCCGATCACAGAATCACCATCTGCTCAGAAAACACACCTCTGATCTTGTTCAATTATAGGCATGAGTTTACTACCCTCTCCGTCTCCTACCCTGACACGAATTCGCAGCTTTCACCATCGCCCCATTGACAAGAAAAACACGAGGGTGAGAGGTCACACTTTTTCCGATCTTGATCATGCTTCATTTTCACTTCACGGTTATCCACAGACAGGTTATTCACAAACGAAGAATACTTTTACACACAATTTGGCATCATTTGACGGATAACCTGTGTATAAAACATTTTTGGTTTTTGGGTCATTCTGTCGAAAATTAAACAGTTTATAAACAATATATTGTGTTGTGACTAAAAATTATACACAAGTTATTGAATTTGTGGATAAAATCACGCGATACGTTGAAATGCGGGGTTTCTTTTGCTATGATTGTATTACTTTTGGATGTGAATATGTGATCTGACCCATAATATTATCAACAGCCTGTGGATAAAGTTGTGAACAATTTTCCGTTGTTCATACTTTTTTTGTTTTCGACCTGCGGGGGTTTGGGGATAAATTCAACAATATATCTCGTATTTCGACACTGCATCATGGCTTAAGCCACACTTGGAACATGTAAAAGGAGTGACAGTCT